>NZ_CAXBBQ010000003.1:0-460452 GCF_963974575.1 uncultured Sphingosinicella sp.
CGCGGCGTTGCTGTTACCTCACCACTAGCACCACTCCCGCGCAGCGGGTTCGTGCTTCGTGCACGGGTGGACAACCTGCACGGCGAGGCAAATCGACTGCTCTCTCGCTCGCATAGCCGTTGCCCGTAGACGCAGTTCGGCGCCGTAGCTGGCGCAGACGAGATTTGCAGATGGTAGAAGGGCGTCGCGCAACGGATTTCGAGCGAGGATTGATCATCATGGCAGGTGCTGAAACGCCGATCATCATCGAAGCCGCGGTTTCCTCGGAGAAGCCGGAAGGCAACGCAGCGATACTTTACGGTTCTGAAAGCGAGCCCGATAACGGGAAAACTGCCGGCAAGCGCAGTCTCTATGGCCCGTCACTCGAAGGCGCGCGTGCGTCGCTCGATGCCGGTGCGACGATCATCCATCATCATTACGACATGCATCTTCCGACCGATCAACAGATCGAGCAGATCATCCGAATGAGCGAGGAAATCCTTTCCACACACCCGCACGCACTGATCTACCCAGCCCCGCTGTTCACCGGGACGACCCATGCCGAGAACCACAAGCACTATCCGGCGCTGGCCGCGGCGGGTTGCCTGACGATGGTGACGATCGAGATGGGCCTGACCATCTTTGCCAACGCGAATGCGGATGGTTTGCCCAACAACCAGTGGGTCAGCGGTTCGACGTATTCGGAAGCGCACGAACTGGTGATGTTCGCGAACGCGCATCAGGTTCCGCTTTCGCTCGGCATCTACACGCCTGCGACATGCTACTGGATTCGCGAGTACGCCAAGCGGGGTCTGCTGCCGGCCGGCACCATCGTGAAGATCTGGTTTGGTGGGCGCCACAAGGTGTGGTCAAACAAAGAGCCTACGGTGCGTAATGCTCTCGCGCCTACGATCAAGGCGCTCGACGCTTATCTCGAGGCGCTTGAGGGTGTGGACCTTCCTTGGATGATCTCCGTACAGGGAGACAACATCCTCGACAGTGAGGTGGTTCGTTACGCCATCGAACAAGGCGGCCATATTCGGGTCGGCGAGGAGGACGTCAGCTGCACCACGAGTCTCGATAACGCCGCGCTCGTTAAAGCTGCGGCTGACCTGGCAATCTCGGTTGGCCGTCGCCCGGTCAGCGGGGCCGAGGCCCACAGATATCTCGGGCTGCAAAGCAAGGCGTCGCAGGCGGCCTGAGCGCAGTTCCGGTGTGGTGCGCGCGCTGGCCGCCCTGCCCGCCACCGCAAGTTGAAGCGCGTTGGACCATCGCGCGGTAGCTGTCCGCGAGCTTGTCCTGGCGGGTCGTTCGCGGGCTAGTACTCGATCCGGTCGAGCCGCCAGTCCTCGGCATCCGCGCCCGCGTACCAGTCCTGCATGAAGGGGTGCGCGAGAACAGCGTTCACATAGGCGTCCGACGCATCGGAGAGCGGCACGTCATAAGTGCGGAAGCGCGTGACGACGGGGGCGTACATGATGTCCGCCGCGCCGAACGCGCCGAACAGATACGGGCCACCGCTACCGCCGAATCCGTGCAGCGCCTCGCGCCACAGCGCGTCGATGCGGCCGATGTCGCGCTCCACCTCGGGCGTCAGCGCGAACGATGGATAGGTCCGCCCGGTGTTCATCGGGCAATGCCTGCGCAGATTGATGAAACCCGCGTGCATCTCCGCTGCGATCGCGCGCGCCAGCGCCCGCGCCGCATCATCCTTCGGCCAGAAAACGTCGCGGCCGACGCGGTCGGCGAGCCAGTCGACAATCGCGAGGCTTTCCCACACCGCGATGTCCCCGTCCCACAGCACGGGCACGGTGCCCGAGGGCAGCAGCGACGCATCCGCCTTCGCCGCGGCGAATTCGGGCGTATCCATGGGGATCACGACCTCTTCAAACGCAAGGCCCGATTGCTT
Organism: uncultured Sphingosinicella sp.; assembly: GCF_963974575.1. NCBI lineage: Bacteria > Pseudomonadati > Pseudomonadota > Alphaproteobacteria > Sphingomonadales > Sphingosinicellaceae > Sphingosinicella > uncultured Sphingosinicella sp. The sequence goes on from NZ_CAXBBQ010000003.1 coordinate 1,889, forward strand.
CGCCGCCAGCCAGCCGCGCAGCGACCAGGATGAGTAGCGCTTGTTGCCGATCACCAGCTTCATATGCCCGTGTCGTCCTTCGCCGCCCCGAGCACCGCTGCGCGCAGCTCTTCGATGCCGTGATTCTTTTCGGAACTCGTCGCGAGCAAGCTGGGGAACGATGCCGGATGCCGCTTCAGGAGCGCGGGAAGATCCTCGCGCAGCTTCGCCACCCAGCTTTCCTTCACCTTGTCAGTCTTGGTGAGCACGATCTGATAGGAGACGGCAGCGCTATCGAGCATGTCCATCACATCTTCGTCGACCTTGCCGATGCCGCGCCGGCTGTCGATCAGCAGCAGCACGCGCTTCAGGTTGGCACGGCCACGCAGATAATCGAAGACCGCGCGCTTCCACGCGTCCACCATCTTCTTGGGCGCCTCGGCATAGCCGTAGCCCGGCATATCGACGAGGCGCAGCACGGCGGGTTCGCCGACATCGAAGATGTTGAGAAGCTGCGTGCGGCCCGGCGTGTTCGAGGTGCGCGCAAGGCCCTTTCGCGCCGTCAGCGCATTCAGCAGCGACGACTTGCCGACATTGGAACGCCCCGCGAACGCCACCTCCGGCAGGTTCGCCGGGGGCAGGTCGTCCATCGTCGGCGCCGACTTCACGAAGGCGATCGGCCCCGTGAACAGTCGGTTCGCCTCCCGGGGGCTGATGCCGATCATTTTGCTTTGGCAGGTTCCGGCGCGGGCGCCGGATGCTTGCGGATCAGCACCCACTGCTGCGCGATCGAGATGATGTTGTTCACCGTCCAGTAGAGCTGCAGACCCGCCGCGAACGGCGCCATGATGATCATGAACATCCACGGCAGGATGGCGAACACCTTCTGCTGAATCTCGTCGAGCGGCTGCGGATTGAGCTTCTGCTGGAGCCACATGGTGATGCCGAGCAGGATCGGCAGCACGCCGATGCCGATGTACGGCGGCGGCGTGAACGGCAGCAGACCGAACAGGTTCACCGGCGTCAGCGGATCGGGCGCGGAAAGGTCCTTGATCCACAGGTAGAACGGCTGGTGCCGCATATCGATGACAAGAAACAGCGTCTTGTAGAGCGCGTAGAAGATCGGAATCTGGAGGAGGATCGGCAGGCAGCCCGCGAGCGGGTTCACCTTCTCCGTCTTGTAAAGCTCCATCATTTCCTGCTGGAGCTTCAGCTTGTCGTCCTTGTAGCGCTCCTGCAGCGCCTTCATCTTCGGCTGCACCTGCCGCATCTTCGCCATCGAGGCGTACTGCTTGTTCGCAATCGGGAACAGCACGAAGCGGATGAGGATGGTGAGGCCGATGATGGCGACGCCGAGGTTGCCGGTCTTCTCGAACAGCCAGTCGAGCAGGTGGAAGATCGGCTTCGCGATCACCTCGAACCAGCCCCAATCGATGGCGCTGCCGAGGCGGGGGATGCCGAGATCATCCTGATAGCGATCGAGGACGTCCACTTCCTTCGCGCCCGCGAACAGGCGCGTGGTCGTCGCGGCAGTCTGGCCGGGGCCGACTGCAAGCGGCTCCCCGCGCACGCCCGCCTGATACCGCTGGTCGCCGCCGCTGCGGAAATTGCCGTCGAATGTCGCGTCGTTCGCGGGGATCAGCGCGGAAAGCCAGTATTTGTCGGTGAAGCCGATCCAGCCGCCCTTCGAGCGGAAATCGATCTGACCGGCTGGCGCCTCATCGACGTCATCGTAATTGTTTTCGTAGTTGGTCTTGCCGCCGAATACGCCGATAGGCCCTGTGTGGGCATTGAACGTGCTCTTGTCCGGCCCTGTGCCGACGCGTGCGACGAGGCCGTAGGGCCGCGCGACGAGCGCCTGGGCGCCCTTGTTCACGACACTCTGCTTCGCGGTGAACAGATAGTCCTTGTCCACCGACAGCGCGATCAGGAAGGTCTGGCCTGCGGCATTCGTCCACGACAGCGTCACCGGCTGTTCGGGAGTCAGCGTCGGCGCACTTGCCGTCCAGCGCGTTTCGGCGGTCGGCAGGCCCGCAGACCCGGTCCAGCCGAATTCCGCGAAATAGGCGCCCTGCGTTCCCGAAGGCGAGAACAGACGGACGTTCGGCGAGTCCTTTTTGAGCGTCTCGTCATGGCGCAGAAGCAAAAGGTCGTCGATGCGCGCGCCGGTGAGATTGATCGAGCCTGAAAGCGCGGGCGTACGGATCGCAACACGCTCGGCTTCGGCGATCACGGCCGCCCGGTCGCGCAAGACAGTGGAGGCCTCCGCGACTGGCGCCGCGCCATCCGCCTTCTGCGCGGCGCTCACCGGTTCGTTCGACTTCGGCGTCGGGAAGAAGCGCTCCGAGACGGCAGCCCAGCCGAACAGCACGACGATCGACAACAGGATCGCCAGAAACATGTTGCGATTATCGCTCAAGCTCGACCACCTTCTTGCGGCCCGCAGCAGGGCCTCGACTTCGTTATGGTTTCAGGCCCGGGGACGGGATCGAACCCCGAACCGCCCCACGGATGGCAGCGCAATATCCGACGAAGCGCGAGCGCGCCACCCTTGATAGGGCCGTGCCGCTCGATCGCCTCGATCGCATAGGCCGAGCACGACGGCGCAAACCGGCACGTCGGCGGCAGGATCACCGAAAAGCTGAGCTGCCAGCCGCGCGCCACGAGGATCATCATCCGGGCGACCAGCCTACCGATCATCTCGCGACCTTCCGCACGGCGCGCGCCAGATCGGCGGTCAAGTCGACATAATCGCGGGTGAGCCCCGCCTCGCGGCCGATCAGCACATAATCATGGGCGGGAGATGCGAGCGCAGGCATCGATTCGGAAACCAGCGCACGCAGGCGGCGCTTCAACCGGTTGCGGACAACCGAATTGCCGATCTTCTTGGTGACGGTGAAGCCGACACGCACACCGCCGCCATCGGCGCGGTCGCGGGCCAGCAGGATGAAGCCGTCAGTCACGGCGCGGCGTCCTTTGTTCGCGGCGAGAAAGTCGCGCCGCGCACGGAGCCGCTCCGGCTTCGGAGCTACGCCGACAGCCGCTTGCGGCCGCGCGAACGGCGGGCCGCCAGAATCTTGCGGCCGCCCGGCGTCGCCGAGCGCGTGCGGAAGCCGTGGCGCCGTTTGCGGACGAGCTTGCTCGGTTGGTAGGTGCGCTTCATCGGACATGCCTTCTTGCGAATCGAATCAATAAAAACGGCCGCGCACGCGTGCTCGCGCAATCGCGACCGAAACCTTCGGGCGAGCGCATAGGCCAAGCGCGCGCCCAAAGTCAACGGAAAGCGTGGTCACGCTTACTCTGGACGCGGCCTTTTGCGGCGGCGAAGCCCCATGTCCACCCAGTGCGCGATCTTCGGATAACGGCGCTTGAACGCGACATAGCGCTTGCGCGCGCCATGCGAGTTCCTGAGCACGAGCGCGAGCCCGATCGCCGAGCCGATGAAGCCGAACGGCCCAGGAATCAGCGGCCCGCCGATGATCGGCGACAGGATCATCAGCATCACGCCCGCTGTCATCTCCGCGCCGCGGCGCGCGAGCGAGCGCGGCCGCCGCGGCTTGCGCGGGGGTGGGGAAGGCGTGGTCACGGGGAATCCTCGGGCGCGTGCGAATCGTCTCTGCTGCGCAGAGTGCGCCCACGGCGTGTCAAAAAAGAGGCCGTAACCCCAAGGGTTTGACGATGATGTTGGCGCACTTTACCGGGGTCCCACGGTGGATCGTTTCGATGCATCAACGGGGGAAGCTGGTCATGGTTGCGCGCGTGCAGACAGTCGCGTTCATCGGGCTTGAAGCGCGCAGTATCGATGTGCAGGTGCAGATCGCGCGCGGGGGAGCCAAGTTCACCATCGTCGGCCTGCCCGACAAGGCCGTGGCCGAAAGCCAGGAGCGCGTGCGCGCGGCGCTTTCCGCGATCGGCCTCGCGCTTCCGTTCCAGCGCATCACGGTCAACCTTTCGCCCGCCGACCTCCCCAAGGAAGGCAGCCACTACGACCTTCCCATCGCGCTCGGCCTGCTCGCCGCGATGGGCGTCGTCGACCTCGAAGCCCTCGCGGGCTACGCGGCGGTGGGCGAACTCGCGCTCGACGGGCGGGTGAGCCCGGTGCCCGGCGTCCTCCTCGCGGCGCTCCACGCGTCCACGAACGAACTCGGCCTCATCTGCCCGGCCGCGCAGGGCGGCGAGGCGGCGTGGGCGGGCTGCGACGTGCTCGCCGCACCCGATCTCCTCAGCCTGCTCAACCATCTGAAAGGCACGCAGCTTCTCAGCCCGCCGACGGCCTCGGTTGCCGAAGACGCTGCCGTCGCGCCCGACCTTGCCGCCGTGAAGGGCCAGGAAACCGCGAAGCGCGCGCTCGAAATCGCGGCGGCGGGCGGCCATAATCTATTGATGTCCGGCCCGCCCGGCGCGGGCAAGTCGCTGCTCGCCGCCGCGCTGCCGGGCATATTGCCGCCGCTTTCCCCGCGCGAGGCGCTTGAAGTCTCGATGGTCGCCTCGGTCGCGGGCGCGCTTGACGGCGGCAAGCTGATCCGCGCGCGTCCCTTTCGCGCGCCGCACCATTCGGCATCGATGGCGGCACTCGTCGGCGGCGGTGCGAAGGCGCGGCCGGGCGAAGTCAGCCTCGCGCATCTCGGCGTGCTGTTCCTCGACGAACTGCCGGAGTTCCAGCGCCAAACACTCGATTCGCTGCGCCAGCCGCTCGAGACCGGCGAGGTCAGCATCGCGCGCGCCGCGCTCCACGTCACCTACCCCGCGCGCGTGCAGCTGATCGCGGCGATGAACCCCTGCCGTTGCGGCCATCTCAGCGATCCCGCGCTCGCCTGCGCGCGCGCGCCGAGATGCGCCGCAGACTATCAGTCCAAACTCTCCGGGCCGCTGCTCGACCGCATCGATCTCCACGTCGAGGTCGAGCCCGTCTCCGCCGCCGATCTCGCGCTGCCCCCGCCCGCCGAAGGCTCGACCGAAGTCGCCGCGCGCGTCGCCGCCGCCCGCGCGCTGCAGACCGCCCGCTATGAAGCGCACGGCGTCCGCACCAATGCGGAGGCCGACGGCAAGCTCCTCGAAGACGCCGCAACGCCCGACGAGCCCGGCCGCAAGCTGCTGATGCAGGCCGCCGAATCGATGCGCCTCACCGCGCGCGGCTACCACCGCGTGCTCCGCGTCGCCCGCACGCTTGCCGACCTCGCGGGCGCGGAAAGCGTCGCGCGCATCCATATCGCCGAAGCGCTCAGCTATCGGCGAAGGGCGCCGGTGAACTGACCTTCAAGCCCATAGGCCAAGGTTATCGTCGCCTTTGGTCCGGCTGGATTTTCATTGCGGGAAGCCTCGTCTATCGTCACCGCGCGTGCAGAGGGAGCAGTTGATGCCGTTACATGTGAAAATGCTGATCGGGTTCGCGTTCGGTCTTGCCGCGGGCCTTGTCGTGCATTTCACCGCAGGCGCCGACGCCGCGTGGGTTCATACCATCACGACCTATGTGACCGGCCCCATCGGCCAGCTGTTCCTGCGTCTGCTGTTCATGCTCGTGATCCCGCTGCTGTTCTCAGCGCTTGTGCTCGGCGTGGCCGAAATGGGCGACATCCGCTCGCTCGGCCGCATCGGCTGGAAAACGCTCGCCTACACGATCGGCGTGTCCTCCGTCGCTGTCGTCATCGGTCTCGTCTTCGTGAACGTGCTGCGCCCCGGCGACGGCATTGATCCGGCGGTCGCGCAGCGTCTGCTTGCGGATGCGGGCGACGGCGCTGCCTCCATCGTGCAGAGCTCGCGCACCGCGCCTTCGGGCATGGATGCGCTGATCAACATCGTGCCCTCCAACGTCATCCGCGCGGCGGCGGACAACGACATCCTCGCCGTGATGTTCTTCGCGCTGATGTTCGGCATCGGCATGGTGCTGGCAAACACGCCGGGCACGGAGCGACTGAAAGGCGCGATCGAAGGCCTGTTCGACGTCACGATGACGCTGATCAACCTCGTCATCCGCCTCGCGCCGTATGCGGTCGCCTGCTTCATGTTCAATCTCGCCGCGCTGTTCGGCTGGGATCTGCTCGCCCGCCTCGCCTCTTACGTGGGCGTCGTGGTGCTGGCGCTCGGCTTCCACATGCTCGTCGTCTATTCGCTGGCCGTGAAGTTCCTCGGCGGCATGTCGCCGGCGCGCTTCTTCAAGGGATCGGAGGAAGCCATCGTCATGGCCTTCTCCACAGCCTCGTCGAACGCAACACTGCCCACGGCGCTGCGCGTTGCTGAAACCAAGCTGATGCTGCCGCGCCGCGTCTCGCGCTTCGTGCTCACCATCGGCGCCACGGCGAACCAGAACGGCACCGCGCTGTTCGAAGGCGTCACCGTGCTGTTCCTCGCACAGTTCTTCGGCGTCGATCTCAGCCTCGGCCAGCAGGTCGTGGTGATGCTGGTGTGCATTCTCGGCGGCATCGGCACGGCGGGCGTCCCTGCGGGTTCACTGCCGGTCGTTGCGCTCATTCTCGGCATGGTCGGCGTCCCGCCCGAAGGCATCGGCCTCATCCTCGGCGTCGACCGTTTCCTGGATATGTGCCGCACGACGCTGAACGTCACCGGCGATCTCGCCGCCGCCGTCGTCGTTTCGAAGGGCGAAACCGACCCGCCGCTGCTTACCCCCGAACCTATGCGATGAGGTTTTCCACCGTTTCGTGAAAGCGGCGGATGCCGAGTTCGAGTCTGCCGAGCAGCAATTCGGACACGGCGCCGCTTTCCAGCCCCTGCTGGCCGCGCGCAGCGGCGCCGAAATCCTCGGTGCCGAACACGCCGCCGTCGAGCAACTCCCACGACCGGCACCAGTGATCCTCAGCCTTCGCGGTCGCGGGCTTTTCGGGGATCAGCATGAAGTCCTCGACCAGCGTGCGCCCGGCCGCCTGCGGCATCAGCGTCATCAGGTTCACATAGTCGGGCGAGAACACCAGCACCGTGCCGGGCACGAGCTGATAGGCGTAGGTCACGACACGGCGCAGCGCCGCCCAATCTTCAAGGTCGACCTGGGCAAGATAATCGGCGCGCGCCACTGCGGAGCGCGCGTGCGGGCCGATGAGGTCGCCCGCCGTGATCCCATCCACGAAGAACGGCGCGATCGTTTTCGCGTGCAGGCGCTGCACGTGGTAGCTTTCAAGGAACGCGTCCATGATCAGCTTCCAGTTCGCGGGCACATCGTGCGTGCGGCGATTGTAGAGATACATCTCGCCAAGCCCGAGCGCATCGAAATCGGCGGCAAGCGGCCCCTCGACATACGAGAAATCGTAGGCCCGATCCTGCTCCAGCCCCGCCCAGATGATGCCGCCCGCCTCGCGCGAGGGCAGTTCCAGAAGCCCGCGCTCCGCCTTGTCCAGCCCCGGAAACGTGTCGGCGCGCGGCACGCCCGCCAGCCGTCCGTCGCAGCTATAGGCCCAAGCATGATAGGGACAGACGATACGCGGCGCCTTCTGCGCGTCTGCGCCGTCCATCAGCCGCGTGCCGCGATGGCGGCAGACGTTCAGGAACACGCGCACCGTGCCCTTGCCGTCGCGCGCGAGGAGCAGGGGCACGCCGAACCCGTCGTGCGGCACCGCCATGTTCGCCTCGGGCAGCAGCGCCGACACCGCGACCGCCACCGGAAGCCGCCCGAACAGCCGCTCGCGCTCCAGCCGGAACCGCGCGTCATCGACATAGATGGAGGCGGGAACGGTGGCCGTGCGATCGTCGTGCGCGGCCTTGCCGTCCGCGATCGCCCGCGCCAGCGCAAGCTGGTCGGCGGTCGGACGGCGCGGGGGTGAAGGAGCGTCCATGCCTGCCATTCTACCGCGCCCACGCCTATCCGACACCTAGCGCAAACGCGGGAGATTCCCGTGCAGCCATTTCTCGCTTACACACACACCCGGTCAGCATGAAGGAGCACGCATGGCGGGCAATTTGGCATCGGTTCGGGACCGCCTTCCCGCAGGTGTCCGCCCCTATTTCGAAGCCGCGCCGTTCGCTGCGCTGTTCCTCGGCATGTCGTCGGGCTTTCCCTATGCGATGATCGGCGCGACGCTTACCACGCGGCTCGCGCAGGACGGGATCGACAAGAAAAGCGTCACCACCTTCGCGCTGGTGTTCCTCGCCTACAACTTCAAGTTTCTCTGGGCCTGGGTCGTGGAAGGCGTGCGCTTGCCGCTGCTCGGGCGGCTCGGCCAGCGTGTTTCGTGGATGCTGTTCACGTCCGCACTCGTCATCGTTGCGGTCATCAATCTCGGGCTTATGGACCCGAAGGCGGACATCATGGCCGTCGCGCTCGCCGCGATCTTCGTGGGCGTCGCCGGCGCGACGTTCGATATCGTCATCGATGCCTATCGCATCGAACTGCTGGAACCGCGCCAGCTCGGCGTCGGCGCGGGCATGTCGCAATACGGCTGGCGCATCGGCGCGGCGGGCGCGGGCGCGCTTGCACTCGTCGCCGCAGATCCCATGCAGTGGAACCTTGGCTGGGATGCCGCCTATATGCTGTGCGCCGTCTTCGCGCTTCCGGCCGCATTCACCGCGCTCATCATGGGCGAACCCGCGCGCCACAAGGAAGTTGCTGCGCGAAAGACGCTGAAGACGCTCGGCGCCGCGATCATCGGCCCATTCGCCGAGTTCCTGCAACGCAGCGGCGCGTGGCTGGTGCTGCTCTTTATCCTCCTCCACAAGATCGGCGACACGCTCGCGAACCTCACGCTCCGCCTGCTGTTCGAAGATCTCGGCTATTCGAATACCGAGATTGCGATCTACGACGTTGGCGTCGGCTTCTGGGCGCTGCTCGCAGGCATCTTCGTGGGCGGCGTGCTCTATGCCAGGCTCGGCCTCAAACGCTCGGTGCTCTTCAGCCTGATCCTGATGGCGGTGTCCAACTTCAGCTTCGCGCTGCTCGCCGCTGCCGGACACAGCAACACCGGCATGGCGCTTGCCATCGGCTTCGAAAATTTCGCGAGCGGCATCGGCGGCGTCTGCGTCGTCGCCTATTTCTCCGCGCTCACCGATCTTCGTTTCACAGCGGCGCAGTATGCGCTCATCTCCGCCTTCGCCAGCATCGTCGGCCGCTTCATGACGGGAACGACAGCGGGCGCATTGATCGAAGCGTTCGGCTATGTGAACTACTACCTGTTCACCACAGCCATCGCGCTCCCCGGCATCCTCCTCTTCTGGCTGATGATGCGCGCCGGTCTCATCGACGCATCGATCGGTACGGCGGGAACGGAGAAGGCGGAGGATTAAGCGGGAAGCGGCCCGTTGATCTTCAGCACGTCGCCGGCAAGGTAAAGCGAGCCCGCAATCAGCACCACGGGCGGTGCCTTGCGGTCGGCGGCGTGGCCGATGCGGCGGAGTGCTTCGTCGACCGATGCGGCGGGCGTCGCGGGAAGTCCGACATCGCTCGCGAATTTCGCGAGTGTTTCGGGGGACACGCACTCGTGCTCGGGGATCGGCACGGTATGCACCGCCGTCACGCGGCCCGCGAAGGCCTTGAGGAAGGCTGCCGCGTCTTTGCTTTGCAGCATCCCGAGCACGAGGTGGAACGGCGTCGCGGCGATATCCTGCGCGCGGAAGGCATCGACGAGGACACGCGCAGCGGAGGGATTGTGGCCGCCGTCGAGCCAGAGCTCGCTGCCCTGCGGCAGGTGCGCCACAAGCGGGCCGCTTTCCAGATGCTGAAGCCGCGCGGGCCATTCCGCCCAGCCCGGTCCGGCACGCAGCGCCGCGTCCGGCACGGCAAGCGCGCTCTGGTGGCGCAGCATCGCGGCGGCGAGGCCGACATTGTCGATCTGGTGCGCGCCGGGCAGGCGCGGCATCCCGAGCGTCAGCTTCGCCTTAGCGTCGCGGTAGTGAAGCTGGTCCTGATATATGCCCACATCCCAATCGATGCCACGCGCGATGATGCGGGCGCCCTTCGGCCCCGCCACCTCGCCGATCGCCGCAGCAACCGTTTGCGGGTAGCGTGAGGTGACGAGCGGCACGCCTTTCTTGGCGATGCCCGCCTTCTCGCGCGCGATGTCGAGGATCGAATTGCCGAGGAACTGCTGGTGATCGAGCCCGAGCTGCGCGATGCCGCAGATCGCCGCCGTCGGGAGCACATTCGTTGCGTCCCAAGTGCCGCCGAGCCCGACCTCGATGACGCAGGCGTCGGCGGGCGTGCGCGAGAAGGCCGTGAACGCGGCCGCCGCGGTCAGCTCGAAAAACGTGATCTGCTCGCCGTTGTTGACACTGATCACATCATTCAGAAGCTCGATCAGCTCACCATCGGTGATGAGCCGCCCGGCAAGGCGGATACGCTCGTTGAAGCGCACGAGATGCGGCGAGGTGAAGACGTGGACACGGTAGCCCGCCGCTTCGAGGCAGGCGCGCAGGAATGCCGCCGTCGAGCCCTTGCCGTTCGTGCCTGACACGTGAAACACCGGCGGCAGGTGGTGATGCGGGTTGCCGAGCTTGCCGAGCAGCCGTTCGACGCGGCCGAGGGTCAGGTCGATCAGATTGGGATGCAGCGCCTTCGCCTCGACGAGCAGGGCATCGAGCGCGGGATTGTCTGACCGGGCCCCCTCGGTCGCCATCAGGAAACGTGCCCCTCCCTCTGGAAATGGGGTGGCAGGGTGGGGGTCGACACGCCGACGGTGCCGGAGACCCTCCCCATCCCCTCCCTATCCAGGGAGGGGCTAAACATATTGTCCTCGCTCATGCGGCTTTCGCAGGCGCGTGGGTGAGCACGCCGAGCAGGCTGCCGAGCTGCGCCTTCAGCCGCTTCCTGTGCACCACCATGTCGACCATGCCGTGCTCGTGCAGATATTCGGCGCGCTGGAAGCCTTCGGGCAGCTTCTCGCGGATCGTCTGTTCGATGACGCGCTGGCCCGCGAAGCCGATGAGTGCGCCCGGCTCCGCGATGTGAACGTCGCCGAGCATCGCGTAGGACGCGGTGACGCCGCCCGTCGTCGGATCGGTGATGACGACAATGTACGGCAGCCCCGCCTCGCGCAGCAGCGAGGTGAGCACGGTCGCGCGCGGCATCTGCATCAGGCTGAGCAGCCCCTCCTGCATCCGCGCGCCGCCCGCCGCCGTGAACACCACGTAGGGCACACGGGCATCGAGCGCGGCTTCCGCCCCGGCGATGAATGCCTCGCCCACGCCCATACCCATCGATCCGCCCATGTAGGCGAAGTTCTGCACGCCCACGATTGCGGCGGTGCCCTCGATCTGGCCCTCTGCGATCGCGAACGCCTCGGGGTCGCCGGTCGCGGCGCGCGCGGCCTTGATGCGGTCGGTATATTTCTTCTGGTCGCGGAATTTCAGCGGGTCTTCCGTCACCGACGGGATCGCCAGCCGCGCATATTTGCCGCCGTCGAAGATCTGCTGGAAGCGCTCCTTCGGGCCGATGCGCTCGTGGAAGTCGCAGCGCGGGCAAACGTTCATGTTGTCCACCAGCTCGCGGTGGAAGTTCATCTGGCCGCAGCCCCGGCACTTCGTCCAGAGATTGTCCGGCGTTTCCTTCTTCGTAAGGAAACTGAGCGCGGGGCGGATACGTTCGAGCCAGCTCATGCGGCCTTCTCCCTTGCGGTGGCGAGCGCGGCGGCGAGCCCGGCCACATAATCCTTCACATGCGGCGCGGCGCCGGCGCCGTGTGCCGCCACGATATCAACGATCGCCGAGCCGACGACAACGCCGTCTGCCACGCGGCCGATCGCGGCAGCCTGCTCCGGCGTCCGCACGCCAAAGCCCACGGCCACCGGCAGGTCGGTCGCGGCCTTCAGGCGGGCGACAGCGCTTTCGATTCTGCCCTGCGCCGCTTGCTGGAGGCCCGTGATGCCGGCGACCGAAACATAATAGAGGAAGCCCGAGGCGCCTTCCAGCACGGCGGGCAGCCGCGCGGCGTCCGTCGTCGGCGTCGCCAGCCGGATGAAATCGATCCCCGCCGCGCGCAGCGACGGGCCAAGCTCGCGGTCTTCCTCTGGCGGCAGGTCGACCGCGATCACGCCGTCCACGCCCGCATCTTTCGCGGCAGCGGCAAACCAATCAGCACCGCGCCGAAGCATCGGGTTCGCATACCCCATCAGCACGAGCGGCACCTGCGGATGGCGCGCACGGAACGTCTTCGCAATGCCGAGAATATCGGCCGTCGTCGTCGCTGCCCCGAGCGCACGGAGGTTCGCGCGCTGAATGGCGGGGCCGTCCGCCATAGGATCGGTGAATGGCATCCCGAGCTCGATCACGTCCGCCCCGCCCGCGACGAGCGCGTCAAGCACGGCGCCCGTGTCAGCAGGCGTCGGATCGCCTCCGGTAACGAAGGTGACAAGCGTGGCGCGGCCATCGGCCTTGGCGCTCGCAAAAGCGGCAGGGAGGCGCCCGCTCACAGCCTCACCCCCAGCGCCTCGGCCACGGTGAAGATATCCTTGTCGCCGCGGCCGGAGAGGTTGACGATGATGATCTTGTCCTTGCCCATCGTCGGCGCGATGCGTTCCGCAGCCGCGATGGCGTGCGCGGATTCGAGCGCCGGGATGATGCCTTCCAGCTTGCAGAGGCGCTGGAAGCTGGCGAGCGCCTCGGCGTCCGTCACGGGCTCATAGCGGACCCGGCCGATGTCGTGCAGCCACGCGTGCTCCGGGCCGATGCCGGGATAGTCGAGACCCGCCGAGATCGAGTGCGCCTCGGTGATCTGGCCGTCCTCGTCCTGCAGCAGGTAGGTTTTGTTGCCGTGGAGGATGCCGGGCACGCCGCCGGCGAGGCTCGCGGCGTGCTTGCCGTCCAGCCCCTCGCCCGCCGCCTCGACGCCGACGATCTCGACGTCCGTATCATCAAGGAACGGGTGGAACAGGCCGATGGCGTTCGATCCACCGCCGACGGGCGCGATCAGCATGTCCGGCAGCCGGCCTTCCGCCTCCAGAATCTGCGCGCGCGCCTCGGTGCCGATCACGGACTGGAAATCTCTTACCAGCTCGGGATAGGGGTGCGGCCCCGCCACTGTGCCGATGATGTAGAAGGTGTCGTGGACGTTTGCGACCCAGTGGCGCAGCGCCTCGTTCATCGCATCCTTCAGCGTCTTGGCGCCCGATTCCACCGCGACGACTTCCGCGCCGAGCAGCTTCATACGGAACACGTTCGGCTGCTGGCGGGCGACGTCCACCGCGCCCATGAAGATGGTGCACGGCAGGCCGAAGAGCGCGGCCACGGTCGCGGTCGCGACGCCGTGCTGACCCGCGCCCGTTTCGGCGATGATCTTGGTCTTGCCCATGCGCCGGGCGAGCAGAATCTGGCCGATGCAGTTGTTGATTTTGTGCGCGCCAGTGTGGTTGAGGTCCTCGCGCTTCAGGTAGATCTTCGCGCCGCCGAGTTCCGCCGTCAGCCGCTCCGCCAGCCACAGTGGGCTCGGGCGGCCGACATAGTGCTTCAGCAGATATTCGAATTCGTCGCGGAACGCCGGGTCGGTCTGCGCGGCGCGGTATTCGCGTTCCAGATCGAGGATCAGCGGCATCAGCGTCTCGGCGACATAGCGGCCGCCGAAGGCGCCGAAATGGCCGCGCTCGTCCGGCTGCTGTCTCAGGCTGTTCTGAACCGTCATCGTGCGCGTACCGCCTCGCAAAACGCCCTGATCATCGCCGGGGACTTCACGCCCGGCGCATCCTCCACCCCCGACGAAACGTCGACGAGCGGCGCCTGCGTCGTAGCGAGGGCTTCGCCGACTGTCGAGGCGTCAAGTCCGCCCGCCAGCCCCCACGGCGCCCCCGGATCGAAGCCTCCGTTGTCCCTGGCAAGCAACCGCCAGTCGAAGCGCACGCCCATGCCGCCGGGAAGCGCAGCGCCGGGCGGTGTCTTCGCGTCGAAGAGGATGCGGTCGACCACGCCTGCATAGCTGCGGGCCGCCGCGAGATCGGCGCGCGTGGTGACCGGCAGGGCTTTCCACACCTCGACGCCGAAACGTCCTTTTATCGCCGCCGCGCGGTCCGGCCCCTCGTCGCCGTGAAGCTGCACGCCATCGAGCCGCGCGGCGCGCACAGCCGCGCCGATCGCCTCGTCGTCGGCGTTCACGAACAGGCCGATACGGCGGATGCCCGACGGCACCACGCCCGCAAGCCCGCCCGCCTCATCAAGCGAGAGATTGCGCGGGCTTTTCGCGAAAAACACGAAGCCCACATAGTCCGCACGCCCGGCCGCGGCGGCATCGATCGCGGCGCGGTCCCGCACGCCGCAGATCTTGATGCGCGCCATGCTCAAAGGCTCTGGGAAATTGCGTTCGCTGCCGCGCCGGGATCGTCGGCGCCGGTGATCGGCCGCCCGATGACGAGAATGCTTGCGCCTGCGTCCATCGCCTCGCGCGGCGTCATCACGCGCTTCTGGTCGCCGACGGCACTGCCCGCCGGGCGAATACCCGGGACGACAAAGAAACCCTCCGGCCACGCCGCGCGCATCGCGGCGACTTCGTGCGCCGAGCACACGATCCCGTCGAGCCCCGCGCCCCGCGCCAGCACAGCAAGCCTGCGGACCTGATCGGCGGGCGTGCCGATCACGCCCGTGGCGGCCAGATCGTCCTCGTCCATGCTGGTTAGCACCGTAACGCCCACGACCTTCGCGCCGGGACGCGCTGCGTCCTTCGCCGCGCGCATCATGGCACTGCCGCCGCCCGCGTGGACGGTGAGGATGTCGTAGGGGCACGAGGCGAGCGAACGAACGGCACCCGCCACGGTATTTGGAATGTCGTGGAGCTTGAGATCGAGGAAGACAGGCACCCCGCCCTCCCCCGCGACGGCAGCCACGCCCTCGCGGCCGTTCGCCATGAAGAACTCCAGGCCGAGCTTGATGCCGCCGACTCGCCCCGCGACGCGCGCGGCAAGCGCCCGTGCGTGTTCCTTGTCGGCCGTATCGACCGCACAGAATACCGGGTTCGTCATAGCGGCGCGATGGGCGGCGGGGCCGGATCCGTCGTGGTTACGGTCGGCGCCGCGGGTTGAGTATCCCCAAGCGCGCGTTCGAGCTTCTGAACGCGCCGAGACCAGCGCCAGCGGCTGGCGTAGCGGAGAATGGCAAGCGGCAACGCACCCGCGAGGAACATGAGGAGCAGCAGAACGGGGAGCCGGATCGCCAGCTCGTAGTCGCCCCACAGCTTCAGCGTGACGAAATCCCAGTTTCGGGCGGCAAACCATGCCAGCAGTGCGCCGAACAGGAAGTAAAAGATCAGCGTGACGATGCGCATGACCCCTGCTTAACGGACAGGCGGACACGATGCCAGCACCGATGGCGCATAAACCATCATCAGCGCCCGAGACGCTGCGGACAGCGATTGTTTCAGGGCGCGCGAGGATTCAGTTCAGGCCGAGGCGAGAATGGCGGATTCCGAGAATCCGCGCACAGCGTATTTAACGCTGAGCCAAGACACGCGCAGGAAGCCGCCGTTTGCAGCCCGGCATGGGCTGAAGCGCCGCACAGCCTATTTGTTGAGCCGCTCGCGGAGTTCCTTGCCGGCCTTGAAATACGGCACGCGCTTCGCATCCACGGCCACCTTTTCGCCGGTGCGGGGATTGCGCCCCGTCCGCGGATCGCGGCCTCGCGTGGAAAAGGCGCCGAAGCCACGCAGTTCCACGCGGCGTCCTTCGGCAAGCGCCTCCGAAATCGAATCGAAAATGGTCGACACGACGCGTTCGACATCCCGCTGCGACAAATGCGGGTTCATTTCCGTGACTGCTGCGACGAGTTCAGATCGAATCATCTCTCACCCCGTTTCTCGAGCCCCAATTTTTTGTTCAAAACACCTTGTGGGCCACCCAGCACGGCCCGGGTCCACTATCCCCCGACTCGGTCCGTGCAAATCATACAACAGCTTGAGCAAGTTAACAAAAAGCAAGCGGCCCGTCAGTAGCGGAACTGACGGGCCGCAAACGGCTCACAAAGGCGCGTCGCTTACTTTTTCGCGTCCTTGGCCTTGTTCAGCGCTTCGCCGAGGATGTCGCCGAGGCTCGCGCCCGAATCGGACGAACCGTACTGCTTCACGGCTTCCTTCTCCTCGGAGATCTGCAACGACTTGATCGACAGGTTCGGCTTCTTCGAACGATCGAAGCCGATCACCTGCGCATCGACCTTCTGGCCGACCTGGAAGCGCTCCGGACGCTGCTCGTCACGGTCACGGCTGAGATCGCCGCGGCGGATGAAGCCGGTCGAACCGCTGTCGCCGAGCGTGACCTCGATGCCGCCATCGGTGATCGCCGCAACGGTGCAGGTGACGGTTTCACCCTTGTTGACGCCGCCGCCGCTGGAGACCGTGGCACCGCCACCGCCGCCCGATGCGGAATCGAGCTGCTTCATGCCGAGCGAGATGCGCTCCTTCTCCACGTCCACGTCGAGCACGACGGCCTTCACCGTCTCGCCCTTGTGGTGCAGTTCCAGCGCTTCCTCGCCGTTCACGCCCCACGCGATGTCGGACATGTGGACCATGCCGTCGACGTCGCCGTCGAGGCCAATGAACAGGCCGAATTCGGTGGTGTTCTTGACTTCGCCCTCAACGACGCTGCCGGCCGGGTACTGAGAGGCGAACGCCTCCCACGGGTTCTGCTGCGCCTGCTTGAGGCCAAGGCTGATGCGGCGCTTGTCCTCATCGACCTCGAGCACCACAACGTCGACTTCCTGGCTCGTCGAGACGATCTTGCCCGGGTGGACGTTCTTCTTGACCCACGACATTTCGGAGACGTGGACGAGACCTTCGACGCCCGCTTCCAGCTCCACGAAGGCGCCGTAGTCGGTGATGTTGGTGACGCGGCCGGTAGCCTTCTGGCCGACCGAATACTTGGCGGCGGCACCTTCCCACGGATCCGATTCAAGCTGCTTCATGCCGAGCGAGATGCGCTGCGTTTCGCGGTTGATCCGGACGATCTGCACCTTCACCGTATCGCCGATGCCGAGAACTTCCGACGGGTGGCCGACGCGCTTGTAGCTCATGTCGGTGACATGGAGCAGGCCGTCGATGCCGCCGAGGTCCACGAACGCACCATAGTCGGTGATGTTCTTGACGACGCCGTCGACCGTCTGGCCTTCGGCGAGCGTCTGGATGAGGCCCGAACGCTGCTCGGCGCGGGTTTCCTCCAGCACAGCACGGCGCGAGACGACGATGTTGCCGCGCTTGCGGTCCATCTTCAGCACCTGGAACGGCTGCGGCATACCCATCAGCGGGGTGACATCGCGCACCGGGCGGATATCGACCTGGCTGCCGGGGAGGAACGCAACTGCGCCGCCGAGATCGACGGTGAAGCCGCCCTTCACGCGGCCGAAGATGATGCCGTCGACGCGGGCGTTTTCCTGGAATTCGGATTCGAGCTTGTCCCAAGCGGCTTCACGGCGCGCGCGGTCGCGCGACAGCATGGCCTCGCCATAGGCGTTCTCGACGCGGTCGACATACACTTCGACCTGGTCGCCGACTTTGATCTCAGCCTTCTCGCCCGGCGCTGCGAACTCACGCAGCGGCACGCGGCCTTCCGACTTCAGGCCGACGTCGATGACGGCCATGTCGTTTTCAATTCCCGTAACGGTGCCGGTGACGACCCGGCCTTCAAATGATTCGCTGCCGCCGAGGCTCGCTTCGAGGAGCGCCGCGAAATCGTCGCGGCTCGGCGTGGGGTTGGTTGCCATAAGTATCAGTTTTCCTTCGTGTCTGTTTACTGGCCGACCGGTTGTTTCCGGCGGTCTGGAGACCCGTCCGGGCCCCATGCCCGTCCGCTCCCCTGCAAAAGCCTGCGCTCGCAAAACCTTGCGTTTGGCCCTTCATTTCCGGGTTCATGGAACGCGGAAAACGGGCGGCATCCTGAAGGCTGCCACCACGAAAAGCGGCGCCGCTCTATCGCAAAGCCGCGTTTTCCGCAAGCCGCGCCTCGGCAAGCGCGATCGCGCGCGCGATCGCCGTGTCCCGATCCATGTCGGACGTATCGAGCAGGATCGCGTCATCCGCCTGCCGTAGCGGTGCGGCATCGCGCGCGGAGTCTCGCTTGTCTCGCTCGGCAAGGTTCGCCTCTACCAGCGCAAGATCGCGCTCCGGCGTCTCCGCCTGCCGCCGCTTCGCCCTCACATCAAGCCGCGCGGTCACGAAGATCTTGATGTCGGCATCCGGCGCGATCACCGTCCCGATGTCCCGCCCGTCGAGCACCGCGCCGCCAGGTTGACGCGCGAACGCCTGCTGACATTCCAGAAGCGCCGCCCGCACCTCGGGATGCGCGGAAACAACCGAAGCGGCCCGCGCCGTCGTCGCTTCGCGCAGCGCCGGGTCATCGAGCACCTTCACATCGAGAGTTCTTGCATATGTGGCCGCCAGTGCAGCGTCGGCAGGATCACCACCGGCGCGCAGCACCGCGAGGCCGACGGCGCGGTAGAGGCCACCGGTATCCATGTGCGGCAGGCCGAAATGCGCGGCGAGCGCCCGCGCGATCGTGCCCTTCCCCGAAGCGGCGGGACCATCCACGGCTATAACGATGTCGAAACGATTTTCATTGGGCGCGGTCATGCCGCTCCTATAGAGCGAGGAAACACGATGTGAACAGCGGGCGGGGGCCTTCGTGACTTCAGGAGGTTCGGTGAAGTTCGTCATCGGCACACGGCCGGAGGCGATCAAGCTCGCGCCGGTCGTGCTCGCACTGCGCGCGCTGCACCTGCCGGTTCGCGTGTGCCTGACTGGACAGCATCCGGAAATGGCGGGCGCGGCACTGGCCCCCTTCGGCATCGAGGCCGATGTGGATTTGGGCCTGATGCGCCCCGGACAATCCCTTGCCGAACTGACACAGCGCGCGGTTTCCGCCCTTGCCTTGCGGCTCGCGTATAAGCAGCCTGCGTGGGTGATTGTGCAGGGCGATACGACCTCCGCGCTCGCAGGCGCCATCGCAGCCCGGCAGTTGGGCATCCCGGTTGCGCATGTCGAAGCCGGGTTACGCAGCTTCGACCTTACCCAACCCTATCCCGAAGAACTGAATCGCACACTGATCGCGCGGCTGGCGACGCTGCACTTCGCCCCCACGCCGGGCGCAGAAGCGAACCTGCGCGCCGAAGGCGTGCCGGGCAAGGCGATCGAAGTGACGGGCAACACGGTCGTCGATGCGCTGCACCAAACGCTGCAAGCCCTGCCCCCTCCCCCGCGAAGACGTCGGCGCCTGATACTCGCCACACTGCACCGGCGGGAAAACCGTGAGACAGCGTTTCCCGAGATCATTGACGCGCTCGCGGTGATTGCATCGCGCGGGGACGTGGACGTGCTCCTCCCCCGCCATCCCGGCTGTCCGCCCGAAATATACAAGCCGCTGGAAGCCTGTCCAACCGCACGGCTGGTGCCGCCGATGCCCTACCCCGCCTTCGTTGCTGCACTCGCCGCGGCGCACCTCATCATCACCGATTCGGGCGGCATCCAGGAGGAAGCCTCCGCGCTCGGCATCCCGACACTCATCGCGCGCGCCCTTACCGAGCGTCCCGAGGTGGTGGAGGCAGGAACAGCGCTTATCGTGGACACGGTGCGGGACAGCATCCTTGCCGCCGCAACGCGCTTGCTGGACGACGACGACGCCCACCGCAGCATGGCCAAAGCATCCACCCGGATCGGAGACGGCAAAGCCGCCGAACGGATCGCCCGGCGGCTTTACGACGAGCTGCATGGCGCGCGGCGCCCGGCCGCCTGAACGCCTGAACGCCTCAGTCTTCAGCCGGCTTCGTCTGAAGCTGGATGTAGTTCTGGATGCCCATCGCTTCGATCAGCGAAAGCTGCGTTTCGAGGAAGTCGACGTGCTCCTCCTCGCTTTCGAGGATATCTTCCAGAATTTCACGGCTGACGTAGTCGCGAACCTTCTCGCAGTGCTGGATGGCATCGCGCAGCGGCGGGATCGCCTCGCGTTCAAGTTCCAGATCGGCCTTGAGCACCTCCTCGACCGACTCGCCGATACGCAACCGCCCGAGGAGCTGGAAGTTCGGCAGCCCATCAAGGAACAGGATGCGCTGCGCGAGCGTGTCGGCGTGCTTCATCTCGTCGATGGATTCGCCGTACTCATACTTCGCGAGACGCGTGACGCCCCAGTTGTCCAGCATCCGGTAGTGCAGAAAATACTGGTTGATCGCCGTCAGCTCGTTCTTGAGCGCCGCGTTCAGATGCTTGATGACGTCCTTGTCACCCTTCATGGCGCGCCTCCTTGGGTCTTGCATAAGGAATAGGGCGCCATGATGCGCCCCGGAAAATTCAGCGTCAACAATGGGTTGAGATGATGCGAAGCACTAGCAGGCCTGCTGCTCAGGCGCCGCGACCGCCCTTCAGCAGACGGCGCGCATGGGAAAGGCACTGGCCGCACTGCGGGCGCGCGCCCAGCCGCGCATAGGTTTCCACCGGGCAGCCCTTGGGCCCCGCAGCGGCACGGACATCGTTTTCACGCAGGGCATTGCACACGCACAGGATCATCGTTGGACCATCCCAAAAGCCAATAATGCGAACGATTAGCAGAGTTTCTTCCTTTCTGCAAGTCGTTCGCATTCGCGCTTGGGTGTAGAGCGCAACTTTGCCTCTTCCCAATTGTTAACGATTTGGTAACCTTCGTTAACAGCCAAGCGTTGGGAGAGCGTTCGTGGGCCACGAACACGAGTATGTGCAGATTCGCGCGCGCGTTTCCCGTGCGACATTGATCAACGATCTGCGGTTTTTCCTCACCGCCTACGTTGCCGGAACAGCCTTCGCGCTGGTTTACCTCTTTTAGTTTTAGCGCGCGGCGGCGCCCATGCGCTGCATGAGCGGCAGGAAATCCGGGAAGCTCGTCGCGATCGGGCGGGCATCATCCACCACCACCGGCGCCTTTGCATTGAGGCCGAGCACCGCGAAGCTCATCGCGATGCGGTGATCGAGGTGGCTTGCCACAGTCGCGCCGCCGGGCACCGCCGCGCCGCTGCTGCCATGGATGATGATGCCGTCCTCCAGTTCTTCGACCGGCACGCCGCAGGCCGCAAGCCCCGCAGCCATCACGGCAAGACGGTCCGATTCCTTGACGCGCAACTCCTCCAGCCCGCGCATCACCGTGGTGCCCTCTGCAAAGGCTGCCGCGACCATCAGGATCGGATATTCGTCGATCATGAGCGGCGCGATCGCTGGATCGACCTCGCCGCCCTTCAGCATGGCATGGCGGACGCGAAGCGCGCCTACTGGCTCTCCGCCTGCCTCGCCTTTGTCCTCCACCACGACCTCAAGGCCGAGCATGGCGAGCGCATCGATGATGCCCGTGCGCGTGGGGTTGAGGCCGACATTCTCGATCACGACCTCGCTGCCCGGCACCACAAGCGCCGCCACGAGCGGGAACGCCGCAGATGAAATGTCCCCCGGCACCGTGATTCGCTGCGGCTTCAGCTCTGCTTCACCGCGCACGGAGATAAGGCGCGCGCCATCCGCCAGCGTTTCCACGGTCAAATCCGCGCCGAAACCGCGCAGCATCCGCTCCGAATGATCGCGCGTCGGCACGCTCTCGATAACGCGCGTGATGCCCGGCGCGTTGAGCCCGGCGAGAAGCACCGCGGACTTCACCTGCGCAGAGGCGACCGGCAGGCGATATTCGATCGGCAGCGCGGGACAGGCGCCCTCCACCGTCATCGGCAAGCGGTCGCCGTTCCCGGAAAACCGCGCGCCCATCTGCGACAGCGGCGTGATGATCCGCTGCATCGGCCGCTTCGACAGCGACGCATCGCCCACAAAGGTCGCGCGAATCGCGTGGCTGGCCACAAGCCCGGCAAGCAGCCGCGTCGAGGTGCCGCTGTTCCCCATTTCAAGCACGCCCGCAGGTTGCAACAGCCCGCCCACACCGACACCTTGCACGCGCCAGCGCCCCTCCGCATCCCGCTCCGCATGAGCGCCCATCGCCCGCATCGCCGCGGCCGTGGCGTGAACATCCTCGCCTTCGAGGAGACCATCGATCACGGTTTCACCGACCGCGAGCGCGCCAAGCATCAGCGCGCGGTGCGAGATCGACTTGTCGCCCGGCACACGCACACGGCCGGAAAGCGGCCCCTCGGCAACAAGCGAAAGCGGCATGGGTGTAGCGGCGGACAGCGGTCGGCCCCTTTATCCTTGAGGAAACGGCTATGGGAAGCTGCCGGCACAGCACCAGCGGCCGCGCCCGGAGGCCCCCGGCGCGATTAGGTTTTGACAGCGCCGCACGCGCATGGCAAGGCACCGGCCGCGAATCCGCCCCGTACGGCGCCCTTTTGTGCGCTTGGGTAGCGGCTACACGACAGACAGCTGTACGAAATACGAACGTCCGGAGACATATCTTGGTGAAGCCCGAATGGGGAACGAAGCGTACCTGCCCGAAATGCGGCACCCGCTTTTACGATCTTGGCGCCGATGATCCCGTCACCTGCATCGAATGCGGGACCGCCTGGGCGCCCGAGCCGATCCTGAAGTCCAAGCAGCCGCTGCCCTTCGAGGTGGCCAAGAAGGAAGCTGATCCGGAGAGCACCGAAACCGCGCTCGACGAAGACGATCTCGACGTCGATGTTGACGACGACGACGTGAACCCGGACGACGAGAACGATCTGGGCGGCGACGACGACCTCGGCGAAGTCGCCGTGACCAAGGAATCGGGCGAAGACGTCTGATTTTTTGAAGGGGAGCCGCACAAGGCGCTTGCGCACCGTGCGGCTTCTGAACTAAATGCCCGCCGCCCGGGACCAGACCGGGCCGCAAGCAAGACGTGTGGGGCCGTAGCTCAGCTGGGAGAGCGCTACAATGGCATTGTAGAGGTCAGGGGTTCGATCCCCCTCGGCTCCACCAGCTTTCGTGGCGTGCAGATTTACCCCTGTAGCCCGCTTTCCCGTTCAAATTTAGCGAATGCCGCCTAAAGACACCGAGGTGGCTTCACTCACTGCGGCGGTAGTGCTCGACACCATCACGACCTTTTACTAATGCAGTCGTCCAAACGCCGCCGAAGGATAAGCGATTGAACAAGGTTGCTCTCATCACGGGTATCAACGGGCAAGATGGATCTTATCTTGCCGAACTTCTGCTCGGAAAGGGCTACGTTGTTCACGGCATGATACGACGTGCCAGTACGCCGCGTACGGGCCACATTGATCATTTGCTCGCTGACGAAAGCCTTTCTGATCGTTTCCATCTCCACTTCGGCGATCTTGCCGATGCGAATTCCCTTCGACATATAATTGATAAGACTGCGCCGGATGAGGTCTACAATCTCGCTGCGCAAAGCCATGTCAAAATCAGTTTTGATCAGCCGGAATATACGATCGATGTGACGGGCACGGGCGTCGTTCGTTTGCTTGAGGCGATCCGCAACCATATGGACCATACCGGCAAGGAAATTCGGTACTATCAGGCCGGGTCTTCGGAGATGTTCGGGTCAGCGAAGCCGCCACAAAGTGAAATGACGCGATTCGAACCCCGTTCGCCATATGCATGCGCGAAGGTTTATGCACATTATCAGGTAATTAATTACCGTGAAAGCTATGGCATGCACGCTTCAAACGGCATTCTATTCAATCACGAAAGCCCCAGGCGCGGTGAAGAATTCGTGACAAGAAAGATCACGAGAGCGGCTGCAAGAATAAAGCTTGGCTTACAAAAGGAATTAAGACTCGGCAATTTGGATGCGAAGCGAGATTGGGGCTTTGCCGGAGACTACGTGGATGCGATGTGGCGCATGCTTCAAAAGGATGCCCCAGGTGACTATGTCGTAGCGACAGCAATCAGCATCTCAATTCGAGATTTTTTGGAAAAGGTGTTTGACCGCCTGGATCTCGACTGGAGCAAATATGTCGTTGTCGATCCACGCTTCTTTCGACCGGCAGAGGTAGACTATCTTCTCGGCGATCCAAGTAAAGCTGCCGCCCAGCTTGATTGGCGCTCATCAACGAATATCACCGAGCTGGCTACGATGATGACCGATCATGATTTGAAACTCGCGCAAGCCGAGGCCCGCAGTAGCGAACCCTTCACGGGACGGTGATGTCGTCGGGTAAGCACCATATTCTCGTTACAGGAGGGGCCGGCTTTGTCGGCACGCACGTTGTCAAACGTCTCGTTCGGGATGGCCACACCGTAACCGCGATGGGAAGGGAAAAGAAGCCTTCTTGGCTTCCAGCGACAGTCTCCTGGATAACTGCCGATCTTCTGGACGCTGCGACCCTAGCGCCCTTGAATCAAAGCTTCAGCGGCATCATCCATCTTGCGGCGCAAAGCGTTCCCGCCAGCTTCGGCGCTCCGCAAGATATCGCATGGAACGCCGCGATGACGCAGGGCCTTATCGAGGCCGTACCGCCAACTCGGCTACTTCTCGTCAGTTCCGCGCACGTGTATCGATCTGCTGAAACCCCACTTTCGGAAACCTCTGACACATATCCCAAAGGTAGATATGGCATCTCCAAGCTTCTGGCCGAGGAAGTGGCAACCATCGCGGGTCGGACCTTTGACGTACGGATAGCGCGGCCCTTTAACCATATCGGATCCGGAATGCCATCGGCACTCATGGTCCCCTCGCTTATCGCACGCCTGCTAAGTCTTCCAAAGGGGGAGCCCCTTATAATGAAAGGCCAAAACAGCATTCGAGATTATCTCGATGTGTCCGATATTGTCGATGCCTACCTATGTCTTCTGTTTCTAGAAAATCCTAAGGAGAGGATATTCAATGTATGCTCGGAAATCGGCCGATCTGTTGCAGATATCGCTAGTATTTCAATGAAACATCTAGAGCAAAAGCGAGAGGTTATATTTGAATCTTCGCTTCTATCTACAGACGACACTCCGCTACTAGTCGGAAGCTCCCAGAGAATACGAAATTTTACAAATTGGCAACCCGCTACTTCAATTGAAGAAAGTTTAAAAACGCTGGTAAGTTCCCAATTAGGGCTGTGATGTGAATCCGGAAAAATTTAACAACCCCTCATTACAGTCGATACATTTGGCCGCCCCATTCCTTTACCATGGTGGCGCTGAAAAACAGTTTCGATATCTGATCGAGGCGTTAGTCCAGTCGGGCACTTCACCGACAATCCACATACTCTCCTCAAGGTCAATTCGCGGCATCGATGACAATGAGTTTGACAATAAAATACTCTCCCGATGCACGATCATATATCACAAAAACGACGTTTTGAATTTTAATAGGAATCCCGCCTCCTGGATTAAGGCTTTATTTAAGTTATTTCTAGGCCTTAAGAACGCTAATACTGTTTATTTTTATACGGCATACTTTCTGCCGATCATTCCAATTCTAAAATTATTTGGAAAACGAGTTATATTTTCTGAGAGAATATTGTCTGAAAGAACAATAAGACGCCTGAGCCTCTATAAGATTGCAAAACTTGCCGATAATTTTGTGGTAAATGGCGATAGTTTGAAGGATTTTTTTGAAGGGAATGGATTCAAAAATATTACTTTAATTAGAAATCGCGTGGAACCTATAAAGTGGAATTCTGACTTATCCCCTAGAAGAAATTTTGCAATTCTGAGCCGATATGATCCGTATAAAAATATCGCAATGCCCATTATGGCATTATCGAAAAATTCGAAATGGACCATAAACGTATATGGAGAGGGCGGCGGAATTTACTATGATGAGTTATCAAAAATCGCTGAAAAATCTAAATGCAGCGTCTCGTTAAACGGCCAAACATTAGTAAATGAAATTTATAATGGTAATTATTTAATAGTCCACCCATCACTTGCCGAAGGAACACCTAACGTCCTTCTTGAGGCGATGATTTCCCGGAAGCCGATTATTGCGTCTTCTATTCGGGAGAACAAGGACACCGGCATTCACGCCGAATGCCTGTTTGATCCAAGCAATCCAGATGCATTTTCAGAGTTTATCGAAAACGCCGTAAGCTTGGATGCTGAGAGCTGGGAGGTCAGGCTGGATCACAATGAGCGAATGGCTAAAGCCAGATATTCCCAGCTCCAGTTCCAGAAAGCTATTGACGCCCTGTTCTTTCCTCCGAGAGGAGTAAATTAATCTTGGCGATCAAAGGCCTTAATACAATTTCAGGAGTGTGTACTGCCTGAAGATACCGGGCGCCGGCCTCCGCGAGACGTCTGCATTCGGCCTTCTCACGAGAGAGTCTTATGATCGCGCCTGCAGCGTCGCGAGGCGCATCGGCCAATAACACATCTGCCCCAGGGCGCGCTTCCAGCCCTTCCAATGCCATGGAATTGACGACCGCGGGCAGCCCCAGCGCCATGTATTCGAGAATTTTGGTTTGAACGCCGGCACCCGTCCTCAACATGCACACACCGCATATGCCGCTCTTGGCAGCCTCAGCGACACTAGCTACGCGCCCAGTCACGGCAACACCCGGCAGCGCAGCAAGTTTTTCCAGATTCTCGGATGGGCCAGCGCCAATAACTTTAAATGTAAGCGGATAGGCCTGCCTAACTAAGGGTAAAACCTCTTTGGCAAAGTACATAGCCGCATCCATGTTCTGAACGGTATGCATATTTCCTATAAAGATTATATCTGACCCGTCGCGATCATATTCAAATAACGACTTATCAAAGTTAAATGCACATGTATAAACGCCGATATCACCATTACTGATCCAATCAGCATCAACTCTTGATATAAGCGATATATGAGAAAATTTTGAGGTAGTCTTTAATTCGTATTCCCGAAGCCTTTTTGCTTCTATAGAAAAAACCCTTTCCTTAAAACCAACCTTCTTGGTTTTACTTTTTATACGAGTATAATTAAGAGATATTGCATCAGTCATCTCGAGTATTTTTATGGGATGATCAATATTTTCAATGTACTGTCCCGCCCTAATTAAATGAGCTAAAATGACATCATGCTCTTCTGACAGTTGACGGACCCGCCGATCGAAAGCTTTGGAACGATAATAAGCGTTTTGCAATGGCACACTGGTAGGCAGAGCAATCGCGGCCTGAAGGACCGAGCGCCAGCGCGGCAGATAGTATCGTTCAACACGGCTGAAAAGCCCGTCCGGCACCTCCGCAGACATTTCTTCCTTAGATTCACAAAGCGAAAGAAGCGTGACTTCAAAATTACGAGCAAGTTGTTGCGCCATCAGTCCAATACGAACCTTATCCCCCCCTATCATCGGGAAAGGGAAACGCGGCGTGATGAGGAGTAAACTAGGAACTTGCATCACAGAGCCACCTCTTTTGCGGCCAGCAGCAGATGGGCAACCTGAAGCAGGTCTCGCTCTTGCAACGGACGGAATGCGCGTTCGTGTGCGCGTCCCGCCTCTTGCCAAAGCAGCCGCCGGTCAGGATTAAGCGCGAGCTCGAGAACGCGCGCCCGCAATTCGCTTCCCCGCCGTGGATCAAAATAGCTGGCACCCTTTCCACACACTTCGGTCGTGGAGGTACTTGACGAGCAGATCACAGGGGCCCCATGCGCCATAGCCTCCAATGGCGGATAGCCGAACCCTTCATTAAGCGTGGGATAGACGAAGCAATAACTGGAAGCATACAAACCGGCCAAATCAGACACGCTCACGTACGGAAGGCCTACGATGTTCGAGGCGTCCACCTGAGGTAATAGTGTCGGCAAGCCTCCACTTACCGCGATCTTAAAACCTGCAAATATACTAGGATGTTCGGAAAACAAAGATGTAAGATCTCGAAGAGCTCTATAGGAATTTTTTTCCCAACGCGCGCCCGAAACCAGCAAGATATACTTCCGAGGATCGAGCCCGAGTTCAATAACTCTCTTATCAGCATCTGACGGCGTCTCCAGGGTCTGCACGGCGCTAGGCGGACAATAGCATGTGACCCTACTAACAGATGAATTTCTACCCAATATGTCATAGAGAACCGACGAACTATGATAGGATGACGAAATAATGTTTATACGACCGGCCTTTACATTCAACAACTTGTGCAATTCGGCTAGCCGCACCCGCTTATAATGTTCCGTCAAAAGAGATTTCCCAATCCATTTCAGAATCCCTGAAAACGTCGGCCTATAAAGGTACTCGTATATATCTGATGGCAATTCAATGGATCTTAGTCCGTGAAGAGCAAGAGTTATATCGGTCGTACCAAAGTCAGTTGAATGGAAATGGTACGGCACTCCAGAAAAGAAGTGTTCATATCCTAGTTCTCGAGCAATAGCACCGGCATCCTCAAAAGACGAACCGCGAAGAATTTTAATCCCAGCTTGATCCGTCAGTAGGCTTACTTCGGGATCCTCCGGCCAGTCATCACGAACGAACCCACCGATGTCCTGATGAGCGCCCATGTGGAGGATTGCGCGGAGAACGGCTTTTGCATATTCCGCACCTCCATGTCGTGAGCCTTTGGGGTGCTGGGTCGCGCTCAAGTCGAATAGAAGTGACGTCATTGTGTAGCATGTCGTTTCGAAGAGAATCCGATAGCGCATATGTTTCGTGTAAAATGCTTCTCGAAACGGCGTCCGCAAATCGCATAAAGTACTGAATGGAGAGCATGCTCAACAACCAAGCGCAACTTTCCGGAGAGAGAGGCCGCGCGAACAGGCTCCACACGCACGTCAATGAAACCCGTCAAATTTAGTGACTGCAGCAGCGTGTTCGACGAATACAGGCGATAGTGCGTCAAATCAGCAAACAGGGAATGCATCCCAATCAGGCTCGCCGCATTTGGTACGCGGCAAAAGAACCAACCTCCAGGCTTTAACGCATGCTGAGCAGCAGAAAGAAAATCGAGCGTAATCTCCAGCGTTGGTAAATGCTCAACCACATCGTTGCAGATTATTGCATCGAACTGGTTTGGATTTTCCAGCAAATAGGTGAGACCATCCGCTTTCTTGAATGAGCAATCTGGAAAGAGCTTTTTGGCCTGCTCAATCTGCGTGACAGAGCTATCGACGCCCGTCGCTACAATCCCAGGCTTTTTACTGAGCCAGGCGGTCACAGCGCCCGTCCCCGTGCCGAGATCCAGTACGGTCTGTCCCATTGGCTGTCCCAGCAGATGATCGAACATCAATGAAAGTTCGGCCGATAATTTGGGTGTCAGCGAAACGCCGTCGATTGAGGCGTTAATCTGGCTATAATGTTCAAGATAGTCAGACTGAAGTCGTTCACGCCAGTGGTTCAAGGCTCCGCCTCCATCTCCTGTAAAATCCATATGCGACCATCCCGTTCAGCAGGGAAATGAGCGCTGCTATCAAAATTGCGCCCGATATACCCATCGCCGGGATCAGCTTGAAGCTCAATATCGCCGACAGAAGTGTTACAACGCCATAGCCTAGGGCGAACCCTCGGAATTGCCCAGTCGCCGTCGCAAGGTTGCCAACACAGGCGCTTAGATAAGCAACTATTGCGAAAGCCATCATTTGCGAGAAAAAAATGTCGTTCTGCGCGAATTCAGGTCCGTATATGAACAGTATGAGCCACGGTCCAAAGGCAAGCGCAGCTATCAGACCGATAGCACCTATCGCACCGCTAAATCCGGCCAACAACCAGAACAGAATTCTGCTTTGCTTCCAATCGTGCGCGCGCAAGGCGTTTGCGAGCGATGGTAATATAGCTTGATTTATGGCCGTAACTGCTAAATTGCCTATCGCCACGAATACGGCAAAGGCCGAAAAGATTCCTAAACTCGCTCGCCCTCCCGCCATTTCCAGAGCGTAGCGTGGAATATTGGGTTGGAGAATCACGAGAGCGTGACCGAAACCTAGTGGCAGCGCCCGCCTAACAAGTTCTCTCATTGGCTTAACGGATATGCGGGCGTTCAAAAGCGCACGGACTCTGACGCCCGCCGCTTTTGCCCCTCTCGGCAAATCATGAAGGATGACCATCAGGAATGCCCCCGTACTGGCAAACAGCAATGCAAGGACGACCTCGTGAAACACGAAGACGCCTAGGACGAAGCCTGCCGTGCAAGCCAAAGAGCGGAGGAAAGACGAACTGGCGATACCCGAGAGATTACCCACCTTGTTCAGGGGCGCGTTGCAAGCGTCGGCGGCTCCTTCAGACGCTCGCAGGAGCGCTGCCGCTACCAATATCCAGCCAACATCTCCCGCAACGTAGGTGCTCCAGAGCGCCGTGAGCGCAATAGCGACAAGGAAAACACCATAAAGGAAAATACGTGTGTGGATGAGAACGATAAAATCATCGGGCGCCCCTTTGTCCACAACATAAACATGCCGGGTTGCCAGATTAGCGAGCGCCTGTAGAGGCGCGGTGATAGCGAGCGCGAGTGCAAGCGTTCCCAGACCCTCCGCTCCGAATTGGCGGGCAACCACAACTGTGAGGAACCATTGGCTTGCAGCGTATGCGCCATTCCCGGCAGCAATAAGCGCGGCACCCGCCGTCATTTTCTTCAGCATCGCCCACCCGCAACCTCAGTTAGGCTGGATCGCTGCCTTTGCGCGCAAAGGACAACCGCACTCCCAAACGCCCAAAAAAACCAATTGTGCAAATAGACGAGACTTCCAAATTGCAATGTGCTTGCGATACTAAAGGCTAACCAAAGCTGGCCAATCTGGACCGCCGGCGAGAAATCCGCCCGTTTCAAACCAAGCCAAATCAAAAAAATAAATACAATGAACGGTGTGGCACCAATTATCCCATTTTCAGCCAAAATTCTTCCCAAAAGATTTCGAGGGTCACCCGTGCCATTTACCACATCAGCGACGATCTGATCGTTTTGCCAGGGCGCCTTGCCAAGCGCACTCAAATAACGAGGAAAATAATCGTCGTACTGACCATTACCGACGCCAAATAACGGATGATCCATAAAAATCTGAAAGGAAATCAAAGGATAATTTACCCGTATAAACACAGATTCGTCGAGTTGGGCCAAAGAAACTAAATCTGTCGCTGGTAGGTTAGCGACCTTCTGAAGGCGCGTGAGGTAGTAAGGCGCATCTGGAGCTTGCGATGCGGCGAGAAGCGAAGGGACACCGATGCCTACGAGGCCTATTGTCACCGCACTTCCGATAAGAACCGGTTTCCAGCGAACGCGCTCGGGAAACAATATCGAAAAGACAACGCCTGTTGCAGCAAGCGTCAAATAAGTCTCCACCGAGAATGTGAGAATGATAAGGATTACGGCCAGACCCGCAAACAAAGCATCGAAAAATGTTCGCCTCACCCACCACGCCAATGCGAGGACAAGTGCCGTTGGAATAAATATGCGCCCAGCCCAAGCAGCCTCAGAAGTAGTCAATTGAACACGAGGAGATATCTCACCGTTCATTGCATACATGATAACATCGCGTAAGGAAGAAGGAAACGGACCGTACAAAACTAGAATTTCGAAAAATCCCAACGCGAGCAAAATCAACGCAGTCTTGTGAATCAAAAAAACAATTTTACTTGATTGATAAGAAATTACAGCATTTCTGAAACAGAAAAATGACAAAACTCCAATGGCCAGCAAACTATTTTCAAACGCAACATCACTCCAGTCGCCGTTGTTTAAGCCCCCTAAACCAACTGATATGCAAACACTGATCAAAAAAAACAAAATAAGACTCAAATCCTCTTTGAGGAGAGAAATGTTCTTCTCCCGAAAAAAATATATTAAAATCAGAAAAGACGGCAGAACAAGAAACAAAACGCTTAGGGGTCGATAACTTGATGGAAATATAGGAACGCTAATAAATGGCATAGTCAAAATAGCCAGCAAAACCAGCTTCTGAGAAAAACCAATATTTCTCTCGCCCTGCCCCAAGATTTAATTGACCGCTTCTAAGGCGTGACCAGAATTAGACCCTTTTGGCAAAATCCATATGATTCCGATACTTAAAAAAATTCCTATCGAAATCCCAAAAAAAATGTAGACGAGAATTTTAGGCGAAGATGGATTTTCCGGTATAAATGCCGGATCAATAGTTATAAGGGCAAATTCCGGCTCGCCTTTCGCGAGAAGTAATTTCCGCTCTTCGACCTGAATAAGGTGCACAAGCAAACTTCTACGTTCTACACCGAGATCTGTGTCCAATCGCTCGGATAAATAGGCCAGCTTTCGCTCCGCCGAAAGCACTGCCACCCTTCGCGAATGCGTATTCAACCTCTCTACAAGGGCTGTAGCCATTTCGGCGGCACCGTTCGCATTAGGCCACTCGATCCGAAGATGCACCAAGCCCGTTAGGCGATCGACCTCGACCTCCATGATCTTACTTTGAAAGCGCTCGGCAGCCTTCAATCGGGATGGAACGACCTTCACAAATCGGCCGTAATTCGAAGCCTCTCCTACAAGGCGGCGTTCAGCCAGGAACGCCCCAAGAAACGCCCGCGAATTCAAGATTGCGAGGTGCTGGCTTAGCGTGTCGGTGCTGGAAGAGATGGGAAGCAAGTCCAAGGCGCCCAACGTACTCGACAAACCACTTGCATTATCAATAGAGTTGAGCTCCGGATTTACTCGTAGAATAATTTCAGTACGATATGCGGGCGTTACAGATAAAAAAGTAGCAATCGCTGCAGATAATGAAACAATTACAATTAAAAAAATAATTTTTTTTCGACGAAAAACAGCCGACAACAGATGATCAAAACGAACAGGTTCTCCAAAATATTCCGCACTGTTCATATTCATCACACTCTATCCATCTAGCATTTCCGAGTATACGAAATTTATATTCCATCATGCCGTTTGCCGGTTGCTAAACCTAAGTCGCTAACAATATGGCAGCTTCCCCAGCTCAAGATACGTAATGTAGTTTTCCACGACCTATTGAAACGTAATCTATTCCAGCCGCCGCCATTTCGCCATCTCTGTACACATTGCGCAAGTCGATGATCGTTGCTATTCTGAGCAGTCCCCTCACCCGCTTCAAATCGAGCGCCCGGAACTCGTTCCATTCCGTCAGCAACACCGCCGCATCTGCCCCCTCCAGCGCTTCATATGCATTGCCGCCCATCTCGACGCCGGGTAGCAAGGAAGCCGCCGCTTTCATCCCTTCCGGATCGAACGCCTTCACCTTGGCGCCCGCCGCCTGAAGCACCGGGATGATAACAAGGCTTGGTGCATCGCGCATGTCGTCAGTGTTGGGTTTGAACGTGAGCCCGAGAATGCCGATGGTCTTGCCGGCCACCGATCCGCCGCAGGCGGCGATGATGCGGTCGGCCATCGCGCGCTTGCGTTCGTCGTTCACCTTTACAGTCGCCGCGACGATCTGGAGCGCAACAGCGTTGTCCTCGGCGGTTTTCAGGAGCGCGAGCGTGTCCTTGGGAAAGCAGGAGCCGCCGTAGCCCGGCCCCGGATGCAGGAACTTCGCGCCGATGCGCTTGTCGAGCCCGATGCCCTTCGCGACGCCCTGCACGTCGGCGCCCACCTTTTCGCAGAGGTCGGCGATCTCGTTGATGAAGCTGATCTTCACGGCGAGGAAGGCGTTCGCTGCGTATTTGATGACTTCGGCAGTCGCCCGCTCGGTGAACAGGATTGGCACTTCGCGCAAGGATAGCGGGCGGTATATCGCCTTCAGCACGTCGCGCGCCTGATCGTCGGCAACGCCGCAGACAACGCGGTCCGGGCGCATGAAATCCTCGATCGCTGAGCCCTCGCGCAGGAATTCTGGGTTCGACGCGACGCTGATCGCCTTTCCGGGCGCCACTTCGCGCGCGATGCGCTCCACTTCCTCCGCCGTTCCCACCGGGACCGTCGACTTGTTGACGATGACGCAGCTATCGGGTGCTGCCTCCGCGATCTGGCGCGCTGCTGCATAGACATACGTAAGGTCAGCGTGCCCGTCCCCACGGCGGCTGGGTGTGCCGACCGCGATGAATACCGCGTCGGCATCCTTCACGCCCTCGACAAGATCAATCGTGAACGTCAGGCGCCCCGCTTTGGCGTTGCGCGCGACGAGATCATCGAGACCGGGCTCGAAAATCGGGATCTCGCCCGCCTTCAGCCTCTCGATGACCGCGGCGTTGAGATCCACGCACGTGACACTGTGGCCGAACTCGGAAAAACAGGCACCGGAAACGAGGCCAACATAGCCTGTCCCGATCATCGCAATACGCATTCATTGGCCCCTGAGTTGCGGACGCTCCAGCGGGTTAGCCTGCGTCGTCTTGAAAAGCAAAGCCGCCGTTACGGCTCGGCGCATGTTCAGCCCGTGTGGCCGAACCGCACCGGGTTTGGGCCGCGCTGCTTTTCATCGATGATGAGGCTGCTGTTCGCGGGCGGGCGGGCGCGCTGGCGGCAGTGCGGGCGTTCGCACAGTTCGCAGCCGAGGCCGATCGGTGTCGCCTCACTGCCGCCGAGATCGAGCCCGCGCGCGTAGACGAGGCTGTGCGCGTGCCGCGCTTCACAGCCGAGCGCGATCGCGTACTCGGGGCGGACGCCGCCGTAGGGCTGTGCATACGCGCGCACGGTGCGGGCGATCGACACGTACTTCGTGCCGTCCTCCATCTCGACGAGCTGGCGCAGGATCTGCCCTGGCCGCTCGAACGCCTTGTGCAGCGTCCAAAGCGGGCAGTTGCCGCCATGGCGCGAGAACGGAAAGCCTCCTGCCGAGAACCGCTTGGAGATGTTGCCGGCGCGGTCGACGCGGACGAGAAAGAAGGGGATACCGCGCGCGCCGGGGCGCTGCAGCGTGGTCAGCCGGTGCGCCACCTGCTCCAGTCCGGCGCTGAACCGCGCCTGCAGAAGGTCGAGATCATAGCCCGTCGTCTCGCAGGCCGTGTGGAAGCGGCCGTAGGGCATCATCAGCGCAGCGGCGAAATAATTGGCGAGGTTCTGCACGAGCAGCCGCTCGGACGCCGCATCAGGCATCCCGGCGCGCGCGACGATCGCGTCGATCTCTCCGCGACTTTCGGAAAGCGCAAGCTGGTAGGCCGCCTGAAAGCTGCGCGAGGCCGGGTCGAGCAGCTCCGAAAGCTGGAGCTGGCGACCGTGGAGATCGAGGCGGCGGAGCAGTTCGGGCATCACCTCGGCGGGCAGGATGCGCACGGTGAGGCCGTGGCGCGCGCGCAGGCGATCGCTCACGGCCGCGAAGAAATCCGGTGCGGCGAGGCGCAGTTCGTCCGCCAGAGATTCAGCGCGGGTTTCGAGTTCCGGGAAATGGTTGCGGCGGTCCTGAATGAACGCGCGCACGAGCTCGAGCGGCCCGTCCCCTTGCGGCGCTTCGGCGCCCGCACCGTTGCTGCGCGCGTCGCGGAGTGCGCTTCGCAGCCGCACGATTGCCTGTGCGATGCCGGGTGAAGCCGCGACGAATTCCTGCACTTCGGCGCGGCCGACATCGAGGCCCTTCAGCAGCGGGTCGGCGAGCGCTTCGGCGACGTCGAGCGCGAGGCGGTCGTCGTCGGCGCCGGTGAGCTGACGGAGATCGAGATTATACTGATGCGACAGCTTGAGCAGGAACTGTGCGGTCAGCGGGCGCTGGTTGCGTTCGATGAGATTCAGATAGGAAATCGAGACGCCGAGCTCCTCGGCCATGCGCGTTTGCGTGAGACCGAGCTGGCTGCGCAAACGGCGCACACGGGGGCCGGCGAAGAGCTTTCCCCGCGGTTCGGCGGTGTCGATTGCAACGCTGGCCATTTGTATGTCTCTTTTACTTTTTTACATTTGAAACACGAAATTTACAGACAATTACACACGTTTTTTACATGATCCCCTTGAAGCGAGTACGAGAAACGAGACAAGGCATCAATAGCAGATTTGCAAGGCACTGCGATTCGGAAGGTCCGATTGGAAGCCCCGTTTCCGCACTGCAATGTAAAAAGACTGTGAATGGTTAACACGGAGTCATACACGATGAGTGCCCAGCCGACCTTCGAATCGCTGATCCCTTCAGCCCCCGCCGGCCGCTTCGACGGCATCAAGCGCCCCTACACGCCCGCCGATGTGGAGCGTCTGCGCGGCTCGTTCCCGATCGCCTACACGCTCGCCGAGCGCGGCGCGAACAAGCTGTGGGAGCTGCTGAAGACCGAGCCCTACATCAATTCGCTGGGCGCGCTTTCGGGCAACCAGGCGATGCAGATGGTGCGCGCCGGCCTGAAGGCCATCTACCTTTCGGGCTGGCAGGTCGCCGCCGACGCCAACACGGCGGGCGCGATGTACCCCGACCAGTCGCTCTACCCCGCGAACGCCGGCCCTGAGCTTGCCCGCAAGATCAACAACGCGCTGATGCGCGCCGACCAGATCGAGCATTCCGAAGGTGGCGCCAAGCGCGACTGGTTCGCGCCGATCGTCGCCGACGCCGAGGCCGGCTTCGGCGGGCCGCTGAACTGCTTCGAGATCATGAAGGCGTACATCGCGGCGGGCGCCTCGGGCGTTCACTACGAAGACCAGCTCGCCTCCGAAAAGAAGTGCGGCCACCTTGGCGGCAAGGTGCTGATCCCGACGCAGGCGCACATCCGCAACCTCGACGCCGCGCGCCTCGCCGCCGACGTCTGCGGCGTGCCGACCGTGATCTGCGCCCGTACGGACGCGGAGAGCGCCAAGCTCATCACCAGCGACATCGACGAGCGCGACCGCGAGTTCCTGACCGGCGAGCGTACCCCCGAAGGCTTCTTCCGCCTGAAGGACGGCACCGGTGTGGACCACTGCATCAAGCGCGGCCTCGCCTTCGCCGAGCACGCCGACCTCCTGTGGTGGGAAACCTCGGTTCCCAACCTCGACGACGCCCGCCGCTTCGCCGAAGCGATCAAGAAGGCGTTCCCGAACAAGATGCTGGCGTACAACTGCTCGCCGAGCTTCAACTGGGAAAAGAACCTCGATAAGGACACCATCGCCAAGTACCAGCGCGAGCTGGGCGCCATGGGCTACAAGTACCAGTTCGTGACGCTGGCGGGCTTCCACCAACTGAACTACGGCATGTACGAGCTGGCGCGCGGCTACAAGGATCGCGGCATGGCGGCGTATTCTGAACTGCAGCAGGCCGAGTTCGCCGCGGAAGCCAACGGCTACACCGCGACGCGCCACCAGCGCGAAGTCGGCACCGGCTATTTCGACATGGTCGCCACGACGCTCGCGGGCGGCGAAAGCTCGACCACGGCGCTCGCCGAATCGACCGAAGCCGATCAGTTCAAGAAGGACGCGGCGTAAGCCGCACCTGATCAGCTTACCTGATCACCGGGGAGGGTGACGAGGCGCCCGTCGGAACAAACCGGCGGGCGCTTCTTTTTGCGTGTCGCGTATCCGTCACAAAGGCGGTGCAAGGATGTGGGTCAGACCCAACGCCGGAGCCAGCGATGACCCGATTCAACCCGAAGCCGCAGGATGCGCCGTGGCTGACCCCCTATCTCGTGCTCACCGACTGGGCGGACAATCGCCGTTACTACGAGAAGGTGTTCGGCTTCGAGCTGGGGCTGGTGATTGACGGCCCCGGCCATATGCCGATCCACGCCGAGTTCCGCTACAAGGGGCAGCTGCTCTTCATGTGTGCGCCCGAAGGCACCGGCGGCAGCCCAATCCGCAGCCCGCGCTCCGAAGCGCTTGATCATTCGCCGGTCAGCTTCTGCGTCTATGTCGACGATGTCGATGCCTTCACCAACCAGGCGCTGGAAGCCGGCGGCATCATGGCCGAGGAGCCCGCCGACCAATTCTATGGCGAGCGCCGCGTCACCTTCATCGACCCGTCCGGCTACACGTGGATGTTCATGTCAAACATCAAGGCGATGAGCGACGACGAGATCCGCGCCGCCGCTTCAGCAATGGCCGACTAGCGCCGCGCGCATTTCTTCGTCGGCCGGGAAGAGCGTTTCCAGCGACAGTTCAGCGAGCGTCACATCGGCGGGCGTACCGAAGTTCGTGATCGTGCAGGCCGCGGCCGTGCTGGTGTTCGCCGTGCTTCAGGCAAAAGCCCTCAGACGGACGGCGGCTCTCCAGACGGCGTAGCGCCGCCGCCCACCGGCGGCACGCGCTTTTCCACCGGCGGCTGCGCTGCACTCGGCCGCCGGACCAGCATGATCGCCGCGAACAGGATGGCGACGCCCGTGGCGGCCATCGGCGTCAAGACTTCCGCGAACCAGACATAGCCGAACACCGCGGCGAACACGGGTTGGATCAGGAGCCCCACGCCGCTGGCGACTGGCTGCAGGTGCGGCAACGCGTAAACGATGAGCCCCTGCCCGATCACCTGGCTACCGAGCGCGAGCAGGATCACCGGCACCCAGTCCTGTGGCCAGAACGCGCCCGGCGCCAGCAGCGCGAGCGGGAGCATGAACAGCGCACCCACCAGCGTTACAGGTGCAAGCGTCGCCATCGCCGAAAGACCGTCCCGCGCCCGGTCGATGACGACGAGATAGGCCGTGTAGAAGATCGCCGCGACGAAGCAGAGCAGATCGCCGAGAAGATGATCGGCGGACAGGCTCGCCGACTGGCCCATCAGAAGCCCGATCCCGATTGCCGCCATCACCAGTGCCAATGCGGCCATCGGCGTCGGCCAGCGGCGCATGACGAAATAGCCCCAGATGGGGAACAGGAAGGCCGCGCTGTTCGCGATGATCGTGGCATTCGCGAGCACCGTGTAGCCGATGCCGAGATGCCAGGCGACGAGGTCGGCCGCGAAGAAGAAGCCGGCAAGGATCAGCCAAGGCACACTCCGCCGGGGCGGTAGCAGCGGCGCCTGCCGGTCCGCAACGCGGGCGAGCCCGTAGAGCAGCGGCACGGCAAGGGCGAGCCGCCAGAATGCCGACTGAACCACCCCCACGTCGGCAAGGCGTACGAGCAGCGGCCCCGCCGACAGCATTGCACTGCCTGTCAGAAACAGGGGGAAGGCGAAGCGGGGAGTTTTCATTGGCGCGGCAATACCTAAACTTGTTTGTCGTCGCCATACCGCGTTCCCAAGTTACGCTGTGGAATGACAAAAGCAGGAAGGTTCGTGATGCCGACACTCTTCGACCCCGTTCAGTTCGGCGCCATCAGCGCCGACAACCGCATTCTGATGGCCCCGCTCACCCGCGCGCGCGCAGACCGCGACGGCGTCCCGCAAGCCTTCGTGAAGGACTACTACGCCCAGCGTTCAGGCGCGGGCCTCATCATCGCCGAAGCGACGGGCATTTCGCGGCAGGGCCTTGGCTGGCCGAACGCGCCGGGCATCTGGTCGGAAGCGCAGATCGAAGCCTGGAAGCCGGTGACCGCAGCGGTACATGCGGCAGGCAGCAAGATCGTGAGCCAACTCTGGCACATGGGCCGCCTCGTACACCCGTCGGTGAGCGGCATGGAATCGGTTTCATCAAGTGCGATCCAGGCGCCGCACTATGCCCACACCTATGAAGGCAAGAAGGACTATGTCGTCCCGCACGTCCTGACGAAGGACGAGATCGCGGGAATCGTTTCCGATTATGCCGCCGCTGCCCGCAACGCGATCCGCGCCGGGTTCGACGGTATCCAGCTCCACGCCGCGAACGGCTATCTGATCGACCAGTTCCTGCGCGACAATTCCAACACCCGCGAGGACGAATATGGCGGCAGCCCGGAGAACCGCACGCGCTTCCTGAACGAGGTGCTGGATGCCGTGATCGCGGAAATCGGCGCCGACCGCACGGCGATCCGCTTCTCGCCGAACGGCGAGACGCAGGGCACCGACGACAGCGACCCCGCGACGCTGTTCGACATCGTCGCGCGCCAGCTTGCCGGGCGGGGTCTCGCCTTCGTCGAACTCCGCGAGCAGCGCCCCGAAGGCACGTTCGGAAAATCGGACGTGCCGCTCGTATCGCCGTCATTCCGGAAGCTCTACGATGGTCCGTTGGTGCTGAACAACGACATCACGCCCGCGATGGCGGCGGAGATGGTCGAGAGCGGCAAGGCTGACGCCGTCGCCTTCGGTCGTCCGTTCATCGCGAACCCCGACCTGCCGCTACGCATCAAGGACGGGCACCCACTCGCGACCGAAGACTACAAGCTCTGGTACACGAACGGCACCGAGGGCTACACCGACTATCCGACGTGGGAACAGGCGCAGGCCGCAGCCTGACACGAGAGCGCCCCCTCCCCTGAAGGAGGGGGCAGCCCTTACAGCTTGGGCGCGATCACCATCAGCATCTGGCGGCCTTCGAGCTTCGGATGCTGCTCGACCTTGGCGTATTCGGCCGCATCCAGCTGCACGCGCTCCAGCAGCTTCATGCCGAGCTGAAGGTGCGACATCTCGCGGCCGCGGAACCGCAGCGTCATCTTGACCTTGTCGCCCTCCTCAATGAAGCGCTGAACCGCCTTCATCTTGGTTTCGTAGTCGTGGTCGTCGATGTTCGGACGCATCTTGATCTCCTTGATCTCCTGCGTCTTCTGGTTCTTGCGGGCAGCGTTCGCCTTTTTCTGCGCCTCGTACTTGTACTTGCCGACGTCGAGGAACTTGGCGACGGGCGGATCGGCATTCGGCGAGACCTCGACGAGATCAAGGCCCACCTCGGCTGCCGCTTCAATCGCTTCTGCTGTGAGCATCACACCGAGGTTTTCACCTTCGTGATCGATGACACGGACTTTCGGGGACTGGATGAACTCGTTGTAGCGAGGGCCCGAAAAGTTTTGCGGCACCGGAGGGCGCCGAGTCAGAGGCGGTCGAATAGCAGTCTCTCCATAACAATTGGCGAAAATCGAAGGCGCCTATGTAGTCGCTCCCCGCGCTTTCGAAAAGAGCGCCGTTGCAACAGGCGTGCGGAAAAATTTCGGCCCGTTTTAAGGAAAAAGAGAATGCCGCCGTGGCAAGGGGCAGCCATGCAGTCGAGCATACGCCTTCAGACATCGTCCGATCCAGATGTCGCCGTACCGTG
Source organism: uncultured Sphingosinicella sp. (assembly GCF_963974575.1). Lineage (NCBI taxonomy): Bacteria > Pseudomonadati > Pseudomonadota > Alphaproteobacteria > Sphingomonadales > Sphingosinicellaceae > Sphingosinicella > uncultured Sphingosinicella sp. The sequence continues at coordinate 42,455 of NZ_CAXBBQ010000003.1, forward strand.
GCCCACGATCGCGGCAGCATTCCTCATTGCGGGCGTTATGGCGGCAATGCTTGCGCTGAACTGGCACGGATTCCGGGGCGGCGGCGGCGATGATTGGCAGTATCTAGACGCTGCCCGCTGCCTCCGGGGCAATTTGCTGTGCCTTCCCGAAACGCACTGGGCAGCGCGCTATGCGATCGTCAGCCCGCTGGCCGCGACAACGGCGCTTTTCGGAGAGAGCCATCTCGCGGTTGGGCTGCCCTCGCTTCTGGCCACCTCCGTGGTGCTGATCACCCTCTTCCTGTCCGTGAGGCGTATAACCGTCCTGCCTGCCACCCTTATCGCCTGCTTGATGCTTGTTCTCACGCCTGTCTTTGTGGACCGGGCAGTGCGGCCGAACGCCGACATGGCAGAGCTTGGCTGGAGCGTACTCAGTGCCGGGCTGCTATTGCTTTCGCGGGGGGAGCGGGGGCCGCTCCTGGTTGCAAGCGGGCTATGCGCGGGCCTCGCGTTCGGCGCACGCGCGACGGCAGCCGCACCTATTGCCCTTATTATCGCGGGGTGGGCTTTCGCGGCATGGCGCCACCGGCCTTGGCGCAATTTTGTCGAATGGGGACTAGCGGCGGCGATTCCCATTCTCGCCGAGGCCGCTTTCCATGGCGTCTTTCACGGCGATCCGCTGCTGCGATGGGCGCTGGAACTCAACCATACCGCGATCCCGTCGGCAGCGCTCGCCGCAGAGCATCGCGGCGCCTTCCCCTTCTTCAATCCCGCACTGATCGCGGCATGGCCGGTTCGGTTCGGACCGGACATCCACTGGACCGTCAACGGTCTCGTCAGTCTCTTCTTTTCACCCTCCATCGCGCTCACGCTGGTCATTTCGATCGGCAGTCAGCTTCTGGTCCGCCTCGTTCGGGCGCCGGTCCCGCGCTGGACGCCGCTGCTTTTCGCAGGTGCCTTCGGTCATTTCGTCATTCTCGTCTACGGTCTCGGGATCGACCCGACGCCGCGCATGTTCCTGCCGGGTATCACACTTTTGTGCGTGGCAGCGGGTATCAACATCGCCGCACTGTGCGCGCGCCTCCCGGTCCTTACCGCCGGGGCAATCCTCGCTCCGCTTTTTCTGCTCTTCCTGGCGCGCGCAGCCTCCGTCCAATACGCCGCGCTCGACCTGCTCGCGCTTGATCGCGCTGCAACGCGGATGATTGCCGATGCTCAGCAACCGCTTGCGGGCGGCATCAGCACACTTCGAATGCTGGCGCTTAACACTGCCGCGCAAACGCTCCCGTACGCCTCCCCGGACAGCCCGTCCGTTCTCGTACTGGCACCGCGGGGGTGTGCTGTGCAGGCGCAAAACATGGCATCACCCGAGACCATTGCAACAGTGCTGAGCGGCACGTCACTGCGGAAATCGGATCCTCCGCTTGTCGCATGGATGCGCGAACGCCGGATCCTGCTGACGCCGCAGGCGCCTACCGCCCTCTGCATCATCGGGCGGGCGCCGCGTGGCGGCTAGCGCAAATCGGGCGGCGTCGCCTCGGCCTGCAGCCATGCTATCGCCTCGGCGAGCGGCATGACCTTCTGGCGCTCTTCGCCCAGCGTGCGAACGGCGACCGTGCCTTCCTCCGCCTCGCGCTTGCCGACGACGAGGAGGTGCGGGACCTTCGCAAGGCTGTGCTCGCGGACCTTGTAGTTGATCTTCTCGTTGCGCGCGTCCGCCTCTGCGCGGAGGCCGGCGGCGCGGAGCTTTTCGACCACGTCGTGGGCATAGCCATCCGCGTCCGAGACAATGGTCGCGACCACCGCCTGCACGGGCGCGAGCCACAGCGGGAAGCGGCCGGCGTGATGCTCGATGAGGATGCCGATGAAGCGCTCGAACGATCCAAGGATCGCGCGGTGCAGCATGATCGGGCGGTGGCGTTCGCCGTCCTCGCCCACGTAGCTCGCGTCGAGCCGGTCTGGAAGCACGGTGTCGGTCTGGATCGTGCCGACCTGCCAGGTGCGGCCGATGGCGTCCGTCAGGTGAAACTCCAGCTTCGGTGCGTAGAAGGCGCCCTCGCCCGGGAGTTCCTCCCAGCCGAACTCCGCCGTGTTGCGCCCAGTGGCGGCGACAGCGTCGCGCATGGACTGCTCAGACCAGTCCCACATCTCCTCGCTGCCGAAGCGCTTTTCAGGGCGGAGCGCGAGCTTGATCGCGTATTTGTCGAAGCCGAGATCCTTGTAGACCGTGTCGAGCAGGTCAACGAACTTCGCGACCTCACTGACAAGCTGGTCGGCGCGCACGAAGATATGCGCGTCGTCCTGCGTGAACTGGCGCACGCGCATGATGCCGTGCAGCGCGCCGTGCGGCTCGTTCCGGTGGCAGCAGCCGAACTCCGCCATGCGGATGGGAAGGTCGCGGTAGCTCTTGATGCCCTGCCGGAAGATCAGCACGTGCGCCGGGCAGTTCATCGGCTTCAGCGCCATCCAGTCCGCGTCCTGCGAGATCACCGGGCCTTCGTCCTCGGTGTTCGGCACCTCGTCGGGGATGACGAACATGTTCTCGCGGTACTTGCCCCAGTGGCCGGACTGCTCCCACTGGCGCGCGTCCATGATCTGAGGGGTTTTCACCTCTTCATAGCCGCCCGCATCAAGGCGGCGGCGCATGTACGCCTCCAGCTGCCGCCAGATGAGATAGCCCTTCGGATGCCAGAAGACGCTGCCGTGCGCCTCCTGCTGCAGGTGGAACAGGTCCATCTCCTGCCCCAGCTTGCGGTGATCGCGCTTGCCGGCTTCCTCCAGCATGTGGAGGTGGGCGTCGAGCTGCTTCTTGTTGAGCCACGCGGTGCCATAGATGCGAGATAGCATCGCGTTCTTCTGATCGCCGCGCCAATAGGCGCCCGAAACGCGGGTGAGCTTAAACGCCTGCGGATCGAGCTTGCCGGTGGAGGCGAGGTGCGGTCCCCGGCACATGTCGAACCACTTGTCGCCCGACCAGTAGACGCTGATCTCGTCGCCCGCGGGCAGCTCTGCCGCCCACTGCGCCTTGAACGTCTCGCCCATTTCATTCCAGCGCGCGATCAGCGCGTCGCGGTCCCAAACCTCGCGGCGCAGCGGCTGGTCGGCGCGGATGATGCGGCGCATCTCCTCCTCGATCGTCGGCAGGTCTTCCTCGGTGAACGGGCGCACCGGCGCGAGGTCGTAGTAGAAGCCATCCTCGGTCGCCGGACCGAAGGTGATCTGCGTGCCCGGGAACAGGTTCTGCACCGCCTCGGCGAGGATGTGTGCGAAATCGTGGCGCACGAGTTCGAGCGCGTCCGCCTCGTCCTTCACCGTCACCAGCGCAAGCGCGGCGTCGCGCTCGATGGGCCGTTCGAGGTCGATCACCTCACCGTCCACCTTCGCCGCAAGAGCCGCCTTCGCCAGCCCCGGGCCGATCGAACGCGCCACGTCGCCGCCCGTCGTGCCGCGCGGCATCTCGCGCACGGAACCATCGGGCAGGGTAAGGCGGATCATTTCGGACATGGCTGTTTCTGGACTTTGCGTGAGTGAATGACGCGGGGCTTATGCCTTTTCACAGGCGATGCTGGCAACAGGCGCTTTGCGGCGTGGCCCGGCGCGGAGTCACTTGTCACACGTTGATAATAAGCGCAGCATATCAAGTATTTCCGAATACGGGGGATTGTATTCATGGACGAGACGACTCCGGTTGATATGAAAACCGGTGAATTTGCCGATGGCGTTACTTTCCACGGCCGCTGGCAGGAATTCCTGCCGATTGCGCTCACCAACCTGCTGCTCATCATCGTCACGCTCGGAATCTACCGATTCTGGGCGAAGACGCGCGAGCGTAAATATCTGTGGAGCCGCACGCAGTTCATCGACGAACGGCTCGAATGGGCGGGCACCGGAAAAGAGATGTTTATCGGCTTCCTGATCGTGATGGCGATCTTTCTGCCGATCCTGCTGTTCTTCCAATTCGGCCTGCAGGCGTTGATCCTGCGCGGTCAGGGCGCGCTCGCGTCCATCCTCGCCCTCGGCCTCTATCTGGCGATCTTCTATCTGGCAGGCCTCGCCCTGTTCCGCGCCCTCCGCTACCGGCTGAGCCGCACCTACTGGCACGGCATCCGCGGCGGCAGTGATGACGGCGGCTGGAGCTATGCCGGTTCGGCCATGCTGAAATACATCATCGGGTTCATAACGTTCGGCCTCCTCGTCCCGTGGGCGATGGTGAAGCTGTGGCGGGAGCGCTGGGGCAAGATGAGCTTCGGCCCCCATGCCTTCGAAACCGGCGATGGACCTGCCGTGCAGGGCCTAATGGGGCGCTATCTGCTCATCTATGCCACACCCGTTCTGTGGGGGATTCTCGTCTTCGCGCTCGGTATGGGCACGATCTTCACGGCAGGCACAAATCCCGATCCGCGGGTTATGGCGGGCATGATGGGAACGTTCTTCCTTGCGGTGATCGGCTTTTACGCCCTCTTCTCGCTCGTCAGCCTCGCCTACTATGCCGTGTTCATGCGCAAGGTGGTGGGGGAAATGACGCTCGGGAACCTCAGCTTTGCGTTCAATGCGCGCACGATGGACTGGGTGAAGCTGATCCTCGGCAACATCGCGCTCGTGGTGTTCACGCTCGGCTTCGGCATCATGTACCTCGGCTACCGGCACTGGTCGTTCTATGTTCGGCACCTCGAAGTGCAGGGCGAGGTCGACCTTGCGGCGCTTACGCAGTCCACCACGCGCATCAGAAGCGATGCGGAAGGCCTTGCGGACGCGTTCGACATCGGGGCAATCTGACGCCGGATGACGAACGCTTGGTTGTATGATGGTGAATCCGCGTTGCGCCGGAGCGTGACGCTCGGCGCCCGCGACGGAACGCTGGAGATTGCGGGGGAGGACGGCGACACGCGCGTCGCCCCCGCCGATCTCGTCTTCATCGAAAGCCGCCCCGAAGAGCGGGTCTACGGACGGAAGGATGTGCTCGGCTGGCGGCTCGGTGTTCCCGAACCCGCTACCGACGAGATCGCCGCGCTGCTTCCGAACGCGGCGCATTACGGCGGCTGGATCGACCGCATCGGCCTGTGGCGGGCGAGCGCCATCGGCCTTGCGGTATCGGCGGCGGTGCTGTTCGCGGTCTACCAGCTGCCGCACTGGCTGGCCCCGCTGGTGCCTGACCGCGTGATGAAGAGCTACGGCGATGCGATGGTCGGCGATTTCGGCGGCAAGTTCTGCACAGGCCCGGGCGGTCAGGCCGCGCTCGACGCGCTCACCCGGCGGCTCGCGCCCGATGTGAAGGGGCTCAACGTCCGCGTCGTTGATCTGCCCATCGTCAATGCCGCCGCACTTCCGGGCGGCAATATCGTGATCTTCAACGAGCTGCTGAAAGAGGCAAAGAGCCCCGAGGAATTCTCCGGCGTGCTCGCACACGAGATCGCGCACATAGAAAACCGCGACGTCGCCGAGGCAATGGTGCGCGAGCTTGGGCTCGGCCTTGTGCTGACGACGCTCGGCGGCGATGTCGCGGGCAACGTCCACGGCCTTCTCTCGCTCAGCTACAGCCGCGATGCGGAGGGCGACGCCGACGCCGAATCGATCGCGATGATGAACCGCGCGCACATATCGCCCGCGCCGACCGCAGGCTTTTTCGAACGGCTGGCGAAGGCCGAGGACACGATCGGCGGCGCGGACATGCTCGTCTACCTCTCCTCGCATCCGATTTCTAAGGGGCGTGCCGCCGCGTTCCGCAAGGGCGCCAAGGGCGAGGCTTACACCCCCGCGCTGTCCCGCGACGAATGGGACGCGCTCGTCGATATCTGCCATAACGATCCCGACCGGCAAGACTGACGACAGGAGTTCCATGCCCACGATCACGTCGCGCGGCGGCATTCCGCTTGCCTATGCGCACCGCACGGGAACCGGCCCGACATTCGTGTTCCTGCCCGGCTACATGTCAGACATGGAGGGCGGCAAGGCGCTCGCCGTTGACGCGTGGTGTGCCGAAAACGGCCGTGCCTGCCTGCGGCTCGATTATTCGGGCTGCGGCGCGAGCGGCGGCGCCTTCAAGGACGGCACGCTGACGCGCTGGCGCGACGACGTGCTCGACGTGATCGCGGCGGCCGCGCCGGAAGGCCCGCTGGTGCTGATCGGCTCATCGATGGGGGGCTGGCTGATGCTGCTCGTCGCGCTTGCCATCCCGGAGCGTATCTCGGCGCTCGTCGGCATCGCGGCCGCGCCTGATTTCACCGACTGGGGCTTTTCCGACGCTCAGAAGGCCGCCTTCGCACGCGGCGAAGACCTCGTAGAGCCATCCGCCTATTCGGAAGAGCCCTATGTCACCACCGCCGCCTTCTGGCGCTCGGGCGAAGCAAACCGGCTGCTCGCCACGCCGATCCCGCTCACCTGCCCCGTCCGTCTGTTGCACGGGCAGGCCGACCCGGACGTGCCATGGTCCGTCTCGCTCCGGCTTGCCGAGGCGCTCGGTTCAGCCGACGTACAGACGCTGCTGGTGAAGGACGGCGACCACCGCCTGTCGCGGCCGCAGGACATTGCCCTGCTGCTGCGCGTGATCGAGGACCTGTAGATGCCGATGCTTGCCGCCCTGATGCTGATGCAGGTCGTCGCGCCGCTGCCTGCCTCGCCCGATGCCGCCACGACGCCAAGCGAACAGGCGCTGTATGCGGACTGCGTGCGCGCTGCGAACGAAGGCGTGCCCGGCGCCATCGACGCGGCGACGCAGTGGAAGAACGGCACCGGCGGCGTTCCGGCGCGCCACTGCCTCGGCCTTGCCTACATGGGCGCGAACCGCCCTGCGGACGCGGCGCGGGCGTTCGAGGATGCGGCACGCGTGGCGGAGGCGCAGGGCAACCCCGCCGCCGCCGAGCTATACGGGCAGGCAGGCAACGCGCTGCTGCTCGCCGAACAATATGCGCGCGCCGAGGTTGTGCTCAGCAACGCGCTCGTCCTCGCGGCGCGGCGCGGCGGCAAGGCGAAGGGCGAATTGCTGATCGACCGCGCCCGTGCCCGTGAAGCGCAGGGCAACAGCCCCGGCGCCCGCGTCGATCTTGAAGAGGCGGTCACCCTGGCGCCGGACGAGGCTGCGGGATGGCTTCTGCTCGGCGTGCTTGCCCGGCGCGAGGAGCGACTGGCCGATGCACGCCCGGCGCTCGCCAACGCACTGCGCCTCGCGCCAAGCGACCCCGACGTGCAGGTGGAGGCTGGCAACATGGCAGCGATGGACGGCGACTATGCAAAGGCGCGCGCATTGTGGAACGCTGCCGTGAGGGCCGCGCCGGGCACGCCTGCCGGCAAGGCCGCCGACGCCGCGCTACTCAGGAACCCCGAGTAACCCTACTCGCCCTTCGGCGGCAGTTCCCACGGCGTGAACGAGGACAGGCCGCAGCTTCCCGTCGTCATCTTCGTGGTCGTATCGAACGTCGTGATGATGTCGCCGCGGCAGTATTGCGCGATCGATGTGCTGTGCCGGAAGGCATCGTGCTTCAGGCCCCGGCAGCTTTGCGGGAAGTCCATCCGGTAGATGCGGCTGCCGCGCATGTGGAAGAAGGCGACATAGTCGTTCACGGCTTCCACGCGATCGACATCGCGCAACTGGATGCAGGTCACGGGTTCGCCGACAGCCTTGCCGGGGACAGCCGCAAGCGCCTCCTGACGCGCCGGGCCATCGTTCGCGGCGCATCCCGCAAGAGCGACCGCTGTGAGCAGAAACAGGCTACGCATGTGTTCAATCTCCATTGATCCCCGCAGGCCGAAACTAGCAGAGCGACAAGGGGTTTAGTAGCCCGCCGCCTGCCCGTCCTTGCGCATTTCAGAGGCGCCCCAGTAGACGTGCGTGTCCGGATCGCGCCAGATCGCCTGATAGCCGCCGAACGGCCCGGTCGTGTAGCGCACGGTATGGCCGCGCGCGCGCAGCGCTTCCGCGACCGACTGCGGCACACCCGATTCGATTTCAAGGACGCCGCCATCCGTCATCGGCGCGCCGCCTTCAGGATCGGTGGAGCCGTCGTGGTGGAAGCGCGCCGCGTCCCCCGCTGCCTGCACGCCCATGCCGAAATCGATCATGTTCACCACGATCTGCGCGTGACCCTGCGGCTGCATGGCGCCGCCCATCAGGCCGAAGCTCATCAGCGGCTTGCCGCCTTTCGTGAGGAACGCCGGGATGATGGTGTGGAAAGGCCGCTTTCCGGGCGCGTAGGCGTTGGCTTGCTTCGCATCGAGATTGAACTGGGCGCCGCGGTCCTGGAACATGAAGCCGAGCGTGCGGCCTTGCCCGTCGTCCGGCACCAGCCCCGAACCCATGCCGCGATAGTTGGACTGGATGAGGCTCACCATCATCCCGTCCTTGTCGGCGACCGTCATGTAGATCGTGTCTTTGCCCGCGCCTTCGATGGAAAGGCCGGGCATGTCGGTCTTCGCCGCGTGCGCCATGTCGATCGTCGCGCGCTGCTTTGCCGCGCGGTCCTTGGAAAGGAGCTGCGCGAGCGGGATTTTCACGAAAGCGGAATCCGCATAGAAACGCGCGCGGTCGGCGAAGACACGCTTTTTCGCCTCGACGAACACGTGCCAGAAATCCGGTGATGCACGTCCCATCGCCTTCAGGTCGTAACCTTCGAGGATATTCAGCATCTGCAGAGCAGCGATCCCCTGCCCGCTGGGCGGCAGTTCCCATACGTCGTAGCCGCGATAATTGACCGAAACGGGATCGACCCATTCGGATTGATGCGCGACGAAATCCGCGAGTCGGTGAGGCGCGCCGATGCGGCGGAAATACTGGTCCATCGCCTGCGCAAGGCTGCCCTTGTAGAAGGCGTCGCGACCGCCTTCGGCGATTTCGATCAGCGTCAGCGCGAGATCGGGGTTCTTGAACACCTCGCCTTCCTTCGGCGCCGCGCCGCCGGGCATGTAGACCCGGCGCATGTTCTCGATCTCTTCGATCGCGCCTGCCTTCGCGAGTTTCTCGAAGTTCGCGATGCCGCGCGCCCAACCGTCGGCGATAAACTCTGTGACCGGGAAACCCTGCTGCGCGTAACGGATGGCGGGCGCGAGCACACGCTGCATCGGCAGCTTGCCGAACTTGCCGTGCATTTCGAACCAGCCGTCGACCGCGCCCGGAACCGTTACCGAGAGCGCACCCCAATCCGGCACCGTGCCGTCCCGGTCGCCCACCGCGCGCGGCAGCTTCGCGATGCGCGCTTTCAGTTGGCCGAGGCTTTGCCCTGAAGGCGCGCGGCCCGAAGCGTTGAGGCCGTGAAGCGTGTTTGTTTTCGGATCCCAGATGATCGCGAACAGATCGCCGCCGATGCCGTTTCCGGTCGGCTCCATCAGGCCAAGCGCCGCGTTCGCCGCGATGGCCGCATCGACGGCGCTGCCGCCCTGCTTCAGCACATCGAGCGCCACTTGCGTTGCGAGCGGCTGGCTGGTTGCCGCCATGCCGTTCACGCCAAGCACGGCGGAGCGCGTGGCGTGCAGCACGCCTGAAGCGCGGTCTCCCTGATCCTTCAGCACAGGCTCAGCCGCAAAACCGGCAGAGGACAGCATGACGGCACCCATCGCAAATCCAGCCAGTCGCTTCATGAAACCCACGTCCTCTATCGGAAATTGTCCTTCGCCGTGCGCCGCGCCGCGAGTTCGGCAACATCCTGGGCGCGCGTGAATGGATTCGTCGCACGTTCGAGACCGATGGTGGAGGGCACGGTCGGCTCCCCACGTGCGCGCATCGCGAGAACCTCCGCCTGACGCTCGGCGATCGCCGTGTTCTCAGGCTCGGCGGTGAGCGCGTAGCGCCCATTCGATTCGGTATACTCGTGCGCGCAGTACACACCCGTCTCATCGGGCAGCGCCATCAGCTTGCCGAGGCTGTCGAACATCTGCGCAGCCGTGCCTTCGAACAGCCGCCCGCAGCCCATCGCGAACAGCGTGTCGCCGCAGAACAGCGCGCCGTCGAAGCTGTAGGCGATATGCCCCGCCGTGTGGCCGGGCACGTCGATAACGCGGCCTTCGGCCCCGCCGATCGCCACAGAGTCGCCTTCGCTGACAGCACGATCAATACCCGTGATCTTCGCCGCCTCGCCCACCGGGCCAGTGACGGTGCAGCCAGTCGCGGCCTTGATCTCGGCATTGCCGCCGACGTGATCCGGGTGCCAGTGCGTGTTCAGGATCTGCGTGATCCGCCAACCGCGCGATGCAGCTTCAGCCAGCACAGGCTCAGCGACCGCCGGATCGATCACCGCCGTCTCGCCGCTCGCCGCGTCGTGCGCGAGCCAGATGTAGTTGTCGGAAAGCACCGGGATGCGGACGATCTCGAGCATGGCCATCTACCAGACGCCCGTGTTGGGCATCGAGGCCCACGGCTCGGCGGGCGCCTTCGCCTCTCCCTTCTGCAGCAGTTCGACCGAGATGCCGTCCGGCGAGCGCACAAAGGCCATGCGGCCATCGCGCGGCGGGCGGTTGATGGTGATGCCGCCATCCATCATGCGCTGGCAGTCCGCGTAGATATCATCGACCTCATAGGCGAGGTGGCCGAAGTTGCGACCGCCGGCGTAGACTTCCGGGTCCCAGTTGAAGGTCAGCTCGACCTGCGCATCCTCGTCGCCCGGCGCGGCGAGGAAGATGAGCGTGAAGCGTCCGGCCTCGTGGTTCATGCGGCGAATCTCGCGCAGTCCGAGAAGCTCGTAGAACGCAAGGCTCGCTTCGAGATCGCTGACGCGCACCATGGTGTGGAGATATTTCATGCGGCTGCCTTTTCCGCCCTGAGCGGGCGCCCTTCATAGTCTTCGAAACAGCGGACCACCCAGTCCGGCACCGGCGCGGGTGCACCGCGCGATTCTGCGACGTTCACCGCCACCTGCTCGCCGACCGCACGCAGATCATCCGCCCCCGCGCCATGAATCTCGAAATCCACGATGATGGAGCTGCTGCCGATCCGCCGGCAGCGCAGGCAGATGTCGATCATCTCATCGAGAAGCACCGGCTTCTTGTATTCGACAAGGTTGCGGGCGACGTGGAAGTCCGGCCCCATGCCGGTGGCCGACAAGGCGTAGATGCCTGTGGCGCGCCAGTACTCGGTGATGCCGATATCGAGATATTCGAGATAGCGGGAGTTGAAGACGATACCCTGCGGATCGCATTCCGCGTAGCGGACGCGCTTGGGGAACGAGAACCGGAAATCGGCGCGCGGCATGGAGCCCTTTCTTCGTTCAGCTGTTGTGCAGCGGCAAGACGCGATAGAATGCGACGAAACCGCTTATGGGGGCATACAATGGCCGCTGACACGACCAACCGCAACTCATCACTCATCATAGCCGCCGCCGTGCTGGCGATCGGCGTCATCCTCGGCGGCTATCTGCTCGGCGACGGGCTGAAGCGCGCACGCCTTGCCGACCGTGCCGTTATGATGCGCGGGCTCGCCGAGCGCGACGTGACCGCCGACCTCGCGACGTGGACGATCCGCACGCTTTCAACGGGCAATAATTTCGAAGCCGTGCAGGCCGATGCCGCCCGCGACGCGGACGCGATCCGCGCCTATCTCGGCGAGCACGGTTTCAGCGGTACGGACATCCAGCCGGCGGGCATCAGCGTAAACCAGTGGAACAACAACGGCATCGACCAGATCCAGGTGCGCCAGCAGTTCCGCCTGCGCACCACGAAGATCGCCGAAGCCAAGACCGCGCACGCCGGGCAGGCCACACTCCTCGCGCGCGGCGTCGCGCTCGAAGACGGCGGGCCTTCGATCGCCTACAGCTTCACCAAGCTCAATGACGTGAAACCCGCGATGATCGCGGAAGCCACCAAGGACGCGCGCAAAGGCGCCGAACAGTTCGCCAAGGATTCTGGCGCGAGCGTCGGCGGCATCCGCTCGGCGAGCCAGGGCTATTTCTCGATCCAGTCACGCGACGGCGACTCAGGCGGCCCGGCCGATGCATCACCCGAACAGAAGGTGCGCGTGGTGACGACGGTAGAGTTCTACCTGAAGGATTGAGGCACGGCCCCCTCCCTTAGAGGGAGGGGCTAAATGCGAATTCAAGCGTCGATGATGCGCGTTAGCCGCGTGATGTCGGCGTCGAGCTCGCTGTCGTCGGCGCGCAGTTCCTCGATGCGCTTCACGGCGTGCATCACGGTGGTGTGGTCGCGCCCGCCGAAGCGGCGGCCGATGTCGGGGAGCGAACGCGGCGTCAGGCGCTTGGCGAGGAACATCGCCACCTGACGCGGCCGCGCCACTTCGCGCGCACGGCGCGCTGACAGAAGATCGCTGAGCTTTATCGCGTAGTAATCCGCCACCTTGCGCTGAATTTCGTCAATCGTGACCTTGCGGTCGTGCGCCTTCAGGACGTCGGCAAGCACCTGCCGCGCGAAATCGAGGTCGATCGGCTTCCCGACCAGCGTCGAGTAAGCGACGATGCGATTAAGCGCGCCTTCGAGTTCGCGCACGTTGGAGGTGATCTTCCGCGCGAGGAAGTCGATCACGTCCTCGCCCACGGTCGCGCCCGGCATCCGCTTCATCTTTTCGAGAAGGATGCTGAGCCGAAGCTCGTAGTCGGCGGGGTTGATGTCGGCGACAAGGCCCCATGCGAGGCGCGAGAGGATACGGTTCTCGATGCCTTCGAGGTTCTGCGGCGAACGGTCGGCGGTGATGACCAGCCGTTTCCCCGCCGAGATGATCTCGTTCATCGTGTGGAAGAACTCTTCCTGCGTCGAATCCTTGCCCGCGATGAACTGCACGTCGTCGATCATGAGCAGGTCGGCGGTGCGCAGCTTCTGCTTGAACGACAGCGTATCCTTGTCGCGCATCGCCGAGACAAACTCGACCATGAACTTCTCGGCCGACATGTAGACGACGCGGGCGCCGGGCATGGAATTGCGGATCTGCCAGCCGATGGCGTGCATCAGGTGCGTTTTGCCGAGCCCGGTGGTGCCATGGAGGAACAGCGGGTTGAAATCGATCGGCCCACCCTCGGCAACCGTGCGCGCGGCGTTATAGGCGAGTTCGTTCGCCTTGCCGACGACGAAGCTATCGAACGTATAGCGCGGCTCCAGCGCAACGCCGAATGCCGGCGCCTCACGCACGGCCGCAGGGACGGCCAAGGGTTGCTCCAGCTCGGGCGCGATCGCGGTCCTGAGACCGTTCTCGACAACGATGCGGACGTGCTGGATGGTCGCCGACTGTGCCGCCCAAAGCAGCCGCAGCCGCTCGGCGAAGTGATTGCGAATCCAGTCCGCCGTGAAGTGTGTGGGTGAACCCAGCGTCACCGTATCGGCATCGACGCTGACCAGCGCGAGTGGTTTCAGCCAGCTATCGTAGGTGCGGGTGCCGTACTCGGCGCGCAGATGCGCGCGAATCGTCTGCCAGATCGATTCGGCCGAATCGGTGCCGGACAGGAACATGGAGACGCCCTGCGCCGAACCGCGACCAGCAATCGCCGATACGACTCGTTCACCCGCCTGCTTGCCTGTCATATCCCCCAAAACCTAGCATCCTCAGACAAAGGCACGCACGGCGACTCGCCGAACGCAAAACGTACGAAAACAGCATCGCCCCACCGTGCATCCGGTGGGAACGCGGCTTACTCTTGCGTCACTTTGGGGAAGGAGCGAACTCCCCTTTGGCGCGAGGCCGGAGGTACATTAGGCAGGCCCCGGACGGGCTTTCAAGGGACTCCGCGTGCAACGAAAATGAAATAAAAGATTTGACAAGGACGACCGCCGATTCGCCGCTTCGGCCCCCTCGAAAGGCATGGTCCGTGACGCATATGGAACGAATCGAGAATGTGTCCCAAACTAAAACGCCGCCGGAATCCGGCGGCGTTTGACCCTTGAATTCAAAGGATTTTCAGGCGAGCGCCTTCACGCGCTTGCTGAGTCGCGAGATGGTCCGCGCAACGGTGTTCTTATGAAGAATGCCCTTGGTGACACCACGCATCATTTCCGGCTGCGCCGCCTGCAGCGCGGCGGCGGCTTCATCCTTCTTGCCGCTCGCAAGCGCGGTCTCGACACCCTTCACGAACGTGCGGATGCGGCTGACCCGCGACTTGTTGATCGCCTGACGGCGGGTGTTGCGACGGATGCGCTTGCGCGCTTGCGGTGTATTCGCCATCGAGTCCTCAAATGATCCTGATCCGGACCGGCGCACAGGCCGGCTGGACGCGGGAGAACCCGCGACCGGGAAAGCGGGCCTCCTACTAGGCGCCGCTGCCCTCGTCAAGCACGCTTTGCCGCCGCCTTCCTCACAAGTTTCGGGATATACAGCGGCGGACCCGCCGATAGGCTCGCCAAGCCATGACCAGCAAGGACGAAACCGTGGGAACAAGCCTGGGCGCCATGCTCGCCGCCGCGCGCACCGAAGGCGACGCGGCGCTCTACACGATTACCGAGGAATGGATGCAGGGACGCACCACCTATGGTGGGCTCTCCGCAGCGCTGTGCCTCGCCGGAACGCTCTCCGCGCACGCGGACCTGCCCCCGCTCCGGTCTGCGCAGGTCGCCTTCATCGGCCCTGCGGGCGGTGATGTGACGACGTGCAGCCGCGTGCTCCGGCAGGGCAAATCAATGACCTTCATGGAGGCCGATCTTCGCCAGGGCGAGGCGCTCGCGACGCGGAGCCTCTTCGCGTTCGGCCGCAGCCGCGAATCGGTCATCAACCTCTACCATTTCCCGATGCCGGACGTGCCCCCGCCTGATGCGTGCGAGCTGCTGTGGCGCAAGCGCACGCCGCTCAACTTCCTGCAGCAGTTCGATGCGCGCATGGCCTTTGGCGGCCGCTCCGCCGACGGCACCGGCAACGGCGACATCGCCTACTGGTTTCGCCTGCGCGACCCCTCCGGCATTCCGCCCGCCGTGCGCCTGCTCGCGCTCGCCGACACGCCGCCGCCCGCCGTGATGCCGATGTTCAATGATTTCGCGCCCATCAGTACCGCGACATGGCAGATGGAGGTGCTCGACACCGAGGCGAGCGGCGAAGGCTGGCACCTCATCCGCTCCACGGCGGAAACCGGCGCGAACGGCTACACGTCGCAAACCATGGGCATGTGGGACGAAGGCGGCCGCCCCGTGCTGGCGGGGCGGCAGATGGTGGCATTGTTCGGGTGAAGCGGCCTCAGCGACCCGTGAACTTCGCCTCGCGCTTCTCCAGAAACGCGGCCATGCCTTCCTGCTGATCGGCGGTGCCGAACAGGCCGTGGAACAGGCGGCGCTCGAAGCGGACGCCTTCGGACATCGTCGTCTCGTAGGCGCGGTTCACGGTTTCCTTCGCGGCCATCACCGCGAGCGCGCCGTAGTTTGCGATCTGCTCGGCCGCCTTGATGGTCTCCTCCATCAGCTGCTCGGGCGGATAGACACGCGCGACGAGACCGATGCGCAGCGCCTCCTCGGCATCGATCATGCGGCCGGTGAGGATCATGTCCATCGCGACCGCCTTGCCGACGAAGCGCGTCAGCCGCTGCGTGCCGCCCGATCCGGGGATGACGCCGAGCTTGATCTCCGGCTGGCCGAACTTCGCCTTCTCGCTCGCGAAGATCGTGTCGCACATCATCGCGAACTCGCAGCCGCCGCCGAGCGCGAAGCCGTTCACCGCCGCGATCACGGGCTTGCGCGTGCGCGTCAGTTCCTCCCACGTCGCGGTGATGAACTCTTCCGCGTAGACGACGGAGAAGGTCTTCGGCTGCATCTCCTTGATGTCCGCGCCCGCTGCGAA
The DNA here is from genome assembly GCF_963974575.1 of uncultured Sphingosinicella sp. Taxonomy (NCBI): domain Bacteria; kingdom Pseudomonadati; phylum Pseudomonadota; class Alphaproteobacteria; order Sphingomonadales; family Sphingosinicellaceae; genus Sphingosinicella; species uncultured Sphingosinicella sp. The sequence goes on from NZ_CAXBBQ010000003.1 coordinate 58,113, forward strand.
CGCCTTGCCGTCGCCGGTGAGGATCATCGCGCCGATATCGGGATCGGCCTCGAAGGTGCGGAGCGCGGCGGTGATCTCGCTCGTCAGCTGGTGGTTCAGCGCGTTCAGCGCCTCGGGCCGGTACATGGTGATGATGCCGACGCGGCCGCGCGTTTCCACCTTCAGGCACTGATATTCGGACATGGGCTGGTCTCCCCTATTTCTGACAGGATGGGCAATAGAAGCTGGAGCGTCCCGACTGGACGATGCGCGCGACAGGGGCGGCACAGCGCACACAGGCCTCGCCCTCGCGGCCGTAGACGCGGAATTCGTGTTGAAAGTAGCCGAGCTCGCCGGCCACCTGGCGATAATCGCGCAAGGTTGAGCCACCCGCCGCGATGGCACGTTCGAGCACCTCGGGGATCGCGGCCGCAAGTTTCGCAAGCTCCGTGCGCTTTACCTTGCCGCCCTCGCGCGTCGGCCGGATGCCCGCATCGAACAGCGCCTCGCACACGTAGATGTTGCCAAGGCCCGCGATCAGCCGCTGATCGAGCAGCAGCGCCTTCACCGGCGCGAAACGTCCCTTGAAGCCCGCGAGATCGACCGGCGCGCCGAGCGGCTCGGGGCCGAGTCCCTTCATGAGAAAATGACTGTCGAGGTCGTCCGTCGGCACAAGATGCACCGATCCGAAGCGGCGCGCGTCGTTGAGCACGGCGCGGCGGCCTTCGTCGGTCTCGATCACGATATGATCGTGCTTCTCATCGGTTTCGGGATCGACACGCATCCTGCCCGACATGCCGAGATGCAGGATCATCGTGTCGCCGCGATCGGTGTCGATGAGGCCGTATTTGGCCCGGCGCCGGATGCCGGTGACGACCGCGCCCGTCAGCCGCTGACGCAGGTCCGCTGGGATCGGCCAGCGCAGGTCCGGCCGCCGTGCCTCGACGCGTGCGAGGCGGCGGCCTTCGAGGACCGGCCTCAGACCGCGCATCACGGTTTCGACTTCGGGAAGCTCAGGCATCGAAGAGGCGTCTATGCCGCGTTTACGAAGGGGGCAAGCGTGGGCTAAGGGCAAGGGCAATGTCGGAAACAGTCTCATACGGCTTCCAGGAGGTCGACCCCGAGGAGAAGACGCGGCGCGTCGGCTCCGTCTTCGCGCGCGTCGCGGCGCGCTACGACCTGATGAACGACCTGATGTCGGGCGGACTGCACCGGCTGTGGAAGGACGATTTCGTCCGCGCCGTGAACCCGCGCCCCGGCGAGCGCATCCTCGACATGGCGGGCGGCACCGGCGACATCGCTTTCCGCATGGCGAAGCGCGGTGCGAGCGTGACGGTCGCCGACATCAACCCGGCGATGCTGGACGTGGGCAAGGATCGCGCGAAGAAACGCGGCATTGAAGGCCTCGACTGGTCCGAACAGAACGCCGAGGTGCTGAGCTTCGATGGCGCCGGCTTCGACGCCTACACGATCGCGTTCGGCATTCGGAACGTCACCGACATCCCGGCGGCGCTCCGCGAGGCGTACCGCGTGTTGAAGTTCGGCGGGCGCTTCTTCTGCCTCGAATTCTCCCGCTGCGAGTGGCCCGTGTTCGCCGACGTTTACGATCGCTATTCGATGAACGTGGTACCGAAGATCGGCAAGGCGGTGGCACGCGATGAGGAGGCTTATCAGTACCTCGTCGAATCGATCCGCCGTTTCCCGGATATGTCCACGTTCAAGTCGATGATCGCTGACGCGGGCTTCGCGCAGACCACGGCGCGGCCCATCCTCGGCGGCGTCGTCGCCATGCACAGCGGCTGGAAGATTTGACCGCCGGCATCGTCCATGCCTTTCGGATGCTGCGCTGGGGCCGGACGCTCGCGCGGCACGGCGCGCTGCGCGAGATCGAGACGGCGCCGCAATCGCCGCCGCTGCTGCGCCGGATCGCAAAGCTCGCCCGGTTCGGCACGGGCGCGCCCGAAACGCCGCACTATGCCGACGCCTTCCAGGTGCTCGGCCCGGCCGCGATCAAACTTGGGCAGGCGCTCGCCACGCGCCCCGATCTCGTCGGGCCGGATGCCGCGAAAGACCTGACCCGGCTGCAGGACAACCTCCCACCCGCGCCGTTCGCCGCCGTGAAGGCCTCGATCGAGGAGGCCTTCGGCGTTCCGCTCGAATCGCTCTATTCGCGGTTCGACGAAGTGCCCGTCGGCTCCGCATCGGTCGCGCAGGTCCACCGCGCCGTCACCATTGATGGCCGCGCCGTCGCTGTGAAGGTGCTGAAGCCGGGCATCGAGGCCGATTTCGCCCGCGCGATCGAGACCTATGAATGGGCCGCCGTCCGCGCCGAAACGATCGGCGGCGAGCTTGCCCGTCTGCGCCCACGCGCCACGATCGCCTACTTCCGCCGCTGGGTGGAGCGCGAGCTGAACCTCCGCATGGAGGCAGCGTCGGCGTCCGAACTCGCCGCCGCGCTCACCCCCGAAACCGGCTTCGTCGTCCCCGAGGTGGACTGGGCGCGCACCAGCCGCCGCGTGCTCACCATCGCGTGGATCGACGGCGTGAAGCTCACCGACCTCGCCGCCGTCGACGCGGCGGGCATCGACCGCAAGGTGCTTTCGCAGACGCTCGTCCGCAGCTTCCTGCGGCAGGCGATCGGCCACGGCTTCTTCCATGCCGATCTCCATCAGGGGAACATGTTCGCTTTGCCCGACGGACGGCTCGCCGTCGTCGATTTCGGCATCATGGGCCGCATCAACCGGCAGGCGCGGCTCTGGCTCGCCGAGATCCTGCACGGCCTCCTCACGGGCAACTACGCGCGCGTCGCCGAGATTCATTTCGAAGCGCAGTACGTGCCGCCGCATCACGACATGGCCGAGTTCGAAACTGCACTGCGCTCGATCGGAGAGCCGATCCGCGGCCTTCCGGTGAAGGACATCTCGATCGGCAACATGCTCGACGGGCTGTTCGCGGTCACCCGCCAGTTCGACATGGTGACACAGCCGCACCTTCTGCTGCTCCAGAAGACGATGGTGATGGTGGAAGGCGTGGCGCTGGCGCTCGATCCCGACGTCAACATGTGGGAAATCTCCGGTCCCTTCGTGGGCGACTGGATGCGCGACGAACTCGGCCCCGAAGCCGTCGTCGCCGATCGGATCGTCGAGAGCGTGCGCGCACTCGCAAGGCTTCCCGATCTCCTGAAACGCCTCGAAGCGATGGTCCCCAACCCGGGCGCCGCGCCGCCCTTGCCGCCGCTCGCCCCCCTGCCCGCCCCGCGCGGCATTTCGCGCACGGCATGGCTGCTGCTCGGCGCCGGCATCGGCGTGGGCCTTGGCTGGCTGGCGATGACGCTTTAGGGTCCGGCGCGTGGGCAAACGCATCCTCCTCATCCTCTCAGGCGGCATCGCCGCCTACAAGGCGCTGGAACTCGTACGGCTACTGAGGAAAGACGGCATTGCAGTGCGCGCGGTGCTCACCGAAGCCGCGCAGCAGTTCGTAACGCCGCTCAGCCTCGGCACGCTCACCGAAGACAATGTTTACACCGATCTCTTCGACCTGAAGGACGAGCGCGAGATCGGGCACATCCAGCTTTCGCGCCAGGCCGACCTCGTCGTCGTCGCGCCTGCAACCGCCAACATCCTCGCGAAGATGGCGGGCGGCATCGCCGACGACCTCGCGACGACGCTGCTGCTAGCGACCGACAAGCCGGTGCTCGCCGCGCCCGCGATGAATGTCCGCATGTGGCTGCACCCCGCGACGCAGCGCAATATCGCGCAGCTCCGCGCCGACGGCGTCACCATCATGGAGCCCGATGAAGGCGACATGGCCTGCGGTGAATACGGTCCCGGCCGTTTGCCCGAACCCGAAGCGATCCTGGCGTCGATTCGCGCCATGCTCGCAGCGCCGCTCAGCGAAGCGCAGGGCGCCACCGCGCGTTTCGGTGAGAACCCGCCGCCGCTCGCTGGAAAACACGTTCTCGTCACCGCCGGGCCGACGCACGAACCGATCGACCCCGTGCGCTACATCGCCAACCGCTCGTCGGGCAAACAGGGCTTCGCGATCGCTGGCGCGCTTGCAGCGCTGGGAGCGAACGTAACGCTCGTGGCCGGCCCCGTGACGCTCGCGACGCCGCCCGGCGTGCGCCGCGTGAACGTGGAAACCGCGCGCGAGATGGCCGAAGCGGTCGATGCCGCGCTTCCCGCCGACGCCGCCGTGATGGTCGCCGCCGTCGCCGACTGGCGCGCCGAAGCGACGGATCAGAAGATCAAGAAAGACAAAGGCGGCCTCAACGCACTCCCGCTCGTCGAGAATCCCGACATTCTCGCAGGCCTTTCGAAATCGCCGAAGCGCCCCGGCCTTGTCATCGGCTTCGCCGCCGAGACCGAAGCGGTCGTCGAGCACGCCAAGGCCAAGCTCGCGCGCAAGGGCTGCGACTGGATCGTTGCCAACGACGTGTCCGGCGATGTGATGGGGGGCAGCCGCAACCGCATCCACATCGTAAGCCCGGACGGTGTCGAGGATTGGCCGGACATGGAAAAGGATGCCGTCGCCCGGCGCCTTGCACAAAGGATCGCAGATGAACTCACCGATTGAAATCCGCCTGAAGCGCCTGCCCCACGGCGAAGGCCTGCCCATCCCAGCGCTCGCGACGCGCGGCGCTGCGGGCATGGACGTGGTCGCCGCGGAAGACGTCATCGTCCCGCCGGGCGGCCGCCATGCCGTCGCCACCGGCTTCGCCTTTGCGATTCCCGAGGGCTATGAGGTGCAGGTGCGCCCGCGCTCCGGCCTTGCGCTCAAGAACGGCATCACCTGCCTCAACACGCCCGGCACGATCGATGCGGACTATCGCGGCGAGGTGAAGGTGATCCTCGCCAACCTCGGCGCCGAGCCCTTCGCCGTGAAGCGCGGCGAGCGTATCGCGCAGCTCGTCGCCGCGCCTGTGCAGCAAGCGCACTTCGCGGAGGTCGACGACCTCGACGAGACCGCGCGCGGCACCGGGGGCTTCGGCTCGACGGGCCGATAACGCCGACATTGAGCCTTACAGACCAACAACTCGAACGCTACGCCCGCCACATCATCCTGAAGGAAGTCGGCGGGGCGGGCCAGGCGAAGCTGCTCGCCGCCCGCGTCGCCGTCGTCGGCGCGGGCGGGCTCGGCAGCCCCTGCATCCAGTATCTCGCGGCGGCGGGTGTCGGGCACCTCACGGTCATCGACGACGATGCCGTCGACCTGTCCAACCTCCAGCGCCAGGTCTTGCACGGCACCGACGACGTGGGCCGCGCCAAGACGGAAAGCGCGGCGGATGCCGTCGCCCACCTCAACCCGGACGTGGCCGTGACGCAGCACCGCATCCGTCTCGATGCCGCGAACGCCGCGACGCTCCTTGCCGGCCACGACGTGATCGCCGACGGTTCCGACAGCTTCGAAACCCGCCGCGCCGTCGCCGATGCCGCGCTCGCGCTGCGCATCCCGCTCGTCGCCGCCGCCGTCGGGCCCTTCGAGGGGCAGATCGCCACTTATCGCGGCTGGGAAGCGGACAAGCCCTGCTGGCGCTGCTTCGTCGGCGACGCTGCGGACCGCGAGGGTGCGACCTGCGCCGAGGCTGGCGTGCTCGGCGCGCTCACCGGCGTGATGGGCGCGATGCAGGCGCTTGAGGTGATCCGCGAGGTCGTGCCCTTCGGCGATTCGCTTGCCGGACGGGTTTTGCTGTATGATGCGCTCGGCGCCCGGGTACGAACCGTGCGGCTGCCGAAGGACCCCCGATGCCCGTCATGTGGAAAAGCGTGAAACAGCAAGGTCTTGCACTCATCTTTGCCGAGGCGAACCACGCGCGCCTGCACGGCGGGCTCAGCCTCGCCCTCGCCGCTGCCGCGCTTGGCCGTCCCGTGCGGCTGTTCTTTCAGGGCGAAGCGGTCTGCGCGCTTCAGGCGGAACGCCACTGGGCAGGCGACAAGTCTTACAAAGCGGGCGGGCTGCCGCGCCTGTCCGATCTTCTCGATCAGGCCATCGGCCTTGGCCTGCCAATGATGGCGTGCGAATCAGGCATCCACCTCTGTGGCCTCAGCGCGCCGAACCTCATTCCCGGCATCGAAACGGGGGGCATGGTCGCCTTCCTCGCCGATGCACGTGAGGACGAACTCCTCTTCGTCTAAAACCGGGCTAGTCGATCGTCTCGCCCTTGTAGACACCCCACAGATCGACCGCGAGCACATAGCCGTTGCGGCCGCCGAGCGAGAGGCGGCACCAGCCTTCGTCGCAGACCTGGATGTCCGCAACCACGCCTGGCTCCGCGCGCCACACCGGCGGGCTCGAAAACTCGGCGCGGGCATAGAGGTTCGCAACTTTGCCGCGCACCATCGCCGTGCGCTTGCCCGAAAGCAGGTTCTTGTTCATCCAGCCGGTTTCGCCATCCGGATCGCGGACCTGCCGCCAGATTCCCCATTCGCGGATCACCTCCACGGGAAGCCCTTTGCGCTTGTAGGTCCACGTTACCGGATAGGCCTCGCCCGGCCCGGCACGCATGTTGGCTTCGCCCGAAGCGATGGAGACCCAGCGTGGCGTCGGCAGGCCGGAAAGTCCCTTTGTGGCGTCCGAATCCTGCGCCGCAGCGGGCGTTCCTGCAAAACCGAAGGCGAGCAGCAAGACGATGATGCGTTTCATACCGCTATTGAATCGAAACCGCCCCGCCATGCAAGCACCTCGCTTGCGCTCTCGGCCTTGACGCGGGTGCGAGGCGATCCTAGCCACGGCACATGGAAGAACGCCCCCGCCGCCCGCGCGTCGTCGTCACGCGCCGCCTGCCGCAACCGGTCGAAGCGCGCATGAGCGAACTGTTCGATGTCGTTTTCAATGTCGAAGACAAAGCGATGTCGCAGGCCGAGCTTGCCGCCGCGATGGCGGACTGCGACGTGTTCCTGCCCACGGTGACCGACACGATCGACGCTGAACTCATCGCCGCCGCGCCGCCGCGGCTGAGGCTGATCGCGAACTACGGCACCGGCGTCAATCACATCGATCTCGTCGCCGCGCGCGCGAAGGGCATCATGGTGACGAACACGCCCGGCGTCCTCACGGACGATACCGCCGACCTCGCCATGTCGCTGATCCTTTCCGTGCCGCGCCGCCTCACCGAAGGCAGCCGCCAGCTCTATTCGGGGAAATGGGACGGCTGGAAGCCGTGCGACGTGCACGGCCACCGCATCACCGGCAAGAAGCTCGGCATCATCGGCATGGGCCGCATCGGCCAGGCGATCGCCACGCGCGCCCGCGCCTTCGGCCTGCGCATCCACTACCACAATCGCCGCCCGCTGGCGGACACGGTGGAAGGCATGCTCGGCGCGAGCTACTGGGATGATCTCGACGCGATGATCGAGGCGGTGGACATCGTTTCCATCAACTGCCCGCTCACGGACGATACGCGCCACCTGTTCAACGCCCGCCGCATCGCGCTGCTCGGCCCGGACGGCTATCTCGTCAACACTGCGCGCGGCGAGATCATCGACGAGGATGCGCTGGCGGATGCGCTTGAAAAGGGCGTGATCGCGGGCGCGGGCCTTGATGTGTTCGAAGACGAGCCACGCATCAACCCGCGGCTCATCCCGCTCAACAACGTCACGCTGCTGCCGCACATGGGCTCCGCCACGTTCGAAGGGCGGCAGGCGATGGGCGACAAGGTCGTCACCAACATCCGCGCCTGGGCCGATGGCCACCGACCGCCCGATCAGGTGCTTGAAGGCTGGCTCTAGGCAGGGAACTCCTTGCACCCGCACAGCGTTGACCCTTCGATGGGGCGTTATGTGGGAGACCTTTCATGCGTAAGTCTATGATTTTGCTCGCTTCCGGCGCGCTCCTTGCACTCGGCGCCTGTACCGGCAGCCGAACGGTGGATAGCGGCCTTATCGGTGCGGGTGTCGGCGCGGCGGCAGGAGCCGTCGTCCCTGGCGTCAGCACGACCGAAGGCGCAGTTGCCGGCGGTGCAGCCGGCGCGATTTACGGCGCGGTGACGGATGGCGACGCCAAGCGCGGGAGCAAGAAATACTGCCGCGATCGCTATCCGCGCGATTCCCGTGAATACGACCGCTGCCGTCGCGATCGTTAAGCCTCAGTCGCCGGTGACGATCCGGTCGACAAGCTGCTTCACCGTCGGAATGAAACCGTTCGAATAGAACGGGTCCGTCGAGAAGTGATGCGCGCTATGCCCGGCGAACATGAGGTTGTCCTCGGGCGGTGAGCCGTGCGCGATATCCTGAAGCGTCTTCTGGATGCAGAAGGAACGCGGATCGGCGAGCCGCCCGGTGCTGTTCTTGTCGAGGTGCTCGGCCCACGCGCTGAAGCGGCACTGAGAAAGGCAGCCCATACAGTCCGCCTGATCCTTGCGCACGGTCTTCGCCATCGTCGGCGTTTCGAACACCAGCGTGTCGTCAGGCGTCTTCAGCGCTTCGGTATAGCCCTGCGCGTGCCAGCCGCGCGCGTGCAGAAGGTCGTCGCGCGTGACGTAATAGTGCTTGTTCCCCGGAACACCGACGTCGAGCAGGTGTGTGCGGTGGTCGTGCGGTTCGGTGGAAATGCCGATCTGTCGCTCGGAGCGGTGGATCAGCTCTTCGAGAAACGGCGTCCTCACGGCGGACGAATAGAAGCCCGTCGGCGAGAACGCCTGCAGCAGGATGTCGCCTTCGTTCAGCGTCGTCAGCTTGCGCTTCCACACGTCCGGGATCGGGCTTTCCTGCGTCAAAAGCGGCCGCGAGCCGAACTGGAAGGCGATCGTGCCGAGTTCCGGGTTGTCGATCCAGTTTTCCCACTCGCGCAGATACCAGACGCCGCCCGCCATCACGATCGGCACGTCGTCGGAAATCCCGACCTCGCGCATCGTGTCGCGCAGGTCCTTGACGCGCGGATAGGGGTCCTGTGGGCGGAGCGGATCTTCAGCGTTCGAAAGGCCGTTGTGTCCGCCGGCAAGCCATGGGTCTTCATAGACCACGGCGCCAAGCCATTCGGGCGCCTTGCTATAGGCGCGCTTCCAAAGCGCGCGGAAGGCGCGCGCCGAGGAGATGATCGGATAATAATAGGTGCTGTACCGCGCGGCGATCTCGCTCAGCTTGTAGGGCATTCCCGCGCCGCAGGTGACGCCGTCGACAAGTTCGCCGGCCTCTTCCAATATGCCTTCAAGGATGCGCTGCGCGCCGCCCATTTCCCAGAGGACATTGATGTTGATGCCCCCCTGGCCGCCCGCGATCTCGTGCGCGCGACGGACCTGCTCGACGCCGCCGGCGATGCCGTAGGCGACGAGTTCTTCGTGACGATCCCCGCGCGTGCGGCCGCGATATATCTGCGGGATGATGTTGCCGAGCGCATCCGTGCTGTCGGCGTTCACCGCCGAGACGGTGCCAAGCCCGCCCGCCGCGGCCCACGCGCCCGACGATGCATGGTTGGTCGCCGAAACGCCCTTGCCGCCTTCAACGAGCGGAAGCATCTCGCGCCCGCCCATGCGGATGGAATTCAGAAGCTTCATCGTACCAGTTGTCGTTTCTCAGCCCGCTTGCGCCCCTCCGACGCGTCTCCCCCTGCGAGCTATAAACCAACGGGAGCGCTATTGGGGGCGAAATATTACCCAGCCGTCAAATAGACAGGGGGAGCCTCGCGGGAGACTCCCCCTTTTATGCCATTTGTCAGTCGCGGTCGCCGGCGATGAAGTCCGGCAGACCGCCGCCCTCGCCTTCGCTCGACTCTTCACGACGGGGACGGTCGCCGCCCTCGCCGCGGTCGCGGCGCGGGCCACGATCACGGTCACGGCCGCCACCACCGCCGCCGCGTCCACGGTCGCCGCCACGGCCGCCGCGATCTCCACGATCGCCGCGGTCGCTGCGCTCACCGCGCGGGCGCTCCTCACGCGGGGGACGCGTGTCGGGCAGTTCCTCGCCCGTTTCCTGGTTGACGAGGCGCATCGACAGGCGAACCTTGCCGCGGTCGTCGATGCCGAGCACCTTGACCTTCACTTCCTGGCCTTCGGTGAGCACCTCGGAAACCTTCGCGACGCGCTCTTCCTTGATCTCGGAGATGTGGACGAGGCCGTCCTTGGCGCCCATGAAGTTCACGAACGCGCCGAAATCGACCATCGACACGACCTTGCCGTTGTAGACCTTGCCCACTTCCGGCTCGGCGACGATGCCGATGATCCAGTTGCGCGCGGCTTCGATCTTGGCGATGTCCGAAGACGCGATCTTGATCGTGCCGTCGTCCTCGATGTCCACCTTGGCGCCGGTCTCCGCGACGATTTCGCGGATCACCTTGCCGCCGGTACCGATCACTTCGCGGATCTTGTCCTTCGGGATCGTCATCGTCTCGATGCGCGGCGCGTGCGCCGACATCTCGGTGCGCGTGCCGTCGAGCGCCTTGTTCATCTCATTCAGGATGTGCGCGCGGCCGGCCTTCGCCTGGCTGAGCGCCACCTTCATGATTTCCTCGGTGATGCCGGCGACCTTGATGTCCATCTGCAGCGAGGTGATGCCGAGCTCGGTGCCCGCCACCTTGAAGTCCATGTCGCCGAGGTGATCCTCGTCGCCGAGGATGTCCGAAATCACCGCGAAGTCCTTGCCTTCGAGGATGAGGCCCATGGCGATGCCCGAAACCGGACGCTTCAGCGGCACGCCGGCATCCATCAGCGCCAGCGATCCGCCGCACACCGTCGCCATCGAGGACGAGCCGTTCGACTCGGTGATGTCGGCGATGACACGCATCGTGTAGGGGAACTCTTCCTTCGCCGGCAGCACCGGGCGCAGCGCACGCCACGCCAGTTTGCCGTGGCCGACTTCGCGGCGGCCCGGCGCGCCGAAGCGGCCGACTTCACCGACCGAATACGGCGGGAAGTTGTAGTGCAGCAGGAAGTTTTCGTGGCTGATGCCGTAAATCGCGTCGATCATCTGCTCGTCGTCAGCGGTGCCGAGCGTCGTGGTGACGATCGCCTGCGTCTCGCCGCGGGTGAAGAGCGCGGAGCCGTGCGTGCGCGGCAGAACCTGCACTTCGGCCAGAATCGGGCGGACATCTTCCTTGCCGCGACCGTCGATGCGGCGGCCGTCCTTCAGGATCGCGCCGCGAACGATGTCGGCTTCCAGCTTCTTGACGAGCTTGCCGAGCTTCAGCTTCTCGGCCGGCTCTGCGTCTGCGAAGGACTCCTTCGCCTTGGCGCGCGCGGCGTCGAGCGCGGCAACGCGCTCCTGCTTCACGGTCAGCTTGTAGGCGGCTTCGATGTCCTTGCCGACGAGCTTCTTCAGCGTCGCCTTCTTGGCGGCGGAATCGTCGTCGAGCTTCAGTTCCCACGGATCCTTCGCGGCCTTCTCGGCGAGGCGGATGATCGCGTCGATGACCTTCTTGCCGTTCTCATGAACGAACATCACGGCGCCGAGCATGACTTCCTCGGAAAGCTCATGCGCTTCTGATTCCACCATCAGCACTGCGTCCTGCGTACCGGCGGCGACGAGATCGAGCTTCGAGCCTTCGAGGCCACGGCTGGGGTTCAGCACATATTCGCCGTCGACATAGCCGACGCGGCCACCCGCGATCGGACCCATGAACGGCACGCCCGAAAGCGTCAGCGCGGCCGACGCCGCGATGAGCGCCAGCACGTCCGGCTCGTTCTCGCCGTCATAGCTCAGCACCTGACAGATCACGTTGATCTCGTTGTAGAAGCCTTCCGGGAACAGCGGACGGATCGGACGATCGATGAGGCGGCTGGTCAGCGTCTCATGCTCGGTCGGGCGACCTTCGCGCTTGAAGAAGCCGCCGGGGATGCGGCCCGCGGCCGAGAACTTTTCCTGATAGTGCACGGTCAGCGGGAAGAAATCCTGGCCTTCCTTCACCGACTTCGCAGCCGTCACGGCGCAGAGCACCACGGTTTCACCGAGCGTCGCGAACACCGCGCCGTCGGCCTGACGGGCAATGCGGCCCGTTTCCAGGGTCAGCGTCTTGCCGCCCCACTGCGTTTCAACTTTGTGGATATTGAACATGTGTTTTTCCGTTTCCTTCGCGGCCGGTCAAAAACGGGCCCTATGCCCGCCCGGCCTCCATCATCCGTCGCCGCGCTTGTCGCGGCAGACGGTTTGCGCACGGTGGCAGGCATTTTCGCGCCCGCCGTACCTTCAATACGAAACGGGCGCCGTGCGCGGCGCCCGAGACGAACCTTTTACTTGCGAAGCCCGAGCTTCCCGATGAGGTCGGTATACCGCCCCTCGTCCTTGCGCTTCAGGTAATCGAGCAGCGTGCGCCGCTTGTTCACCAGCATGAGCAGACCGCGCCGCGAATGGTTGTCCTTGGCGTGGGTCTTGAAATGCTCGGTGAGGTTGGCGATGCGCTCCGAAAGGATCGAGACCTGGACTTCGGGGCTGCCGGTGTCGCCTTCGGCGCGGGCATGTTCCTTGATCAGCGCTTCCTTGCGCTCGGCTGTAATCGACATCGTGACTCCTTCGTTCTAGAGGTTGAAGCCCCGCTCCACACGGACCGTCCCCGCTTCAACGCGGGCGAGCGCGACAGGCACTGCGTCCAGCATCGCGACCACAAGTCCGTCCGGTTCGGGACGTCCGGCGAGCGTCTGGCCCGATTTGAGCCGGGCCGCTTCGCCGGGGTTGACCGTCAGAGCCGGGATGTCGTCCAGCCCCACGGTCAGCGGCAACAGTGCCGCTATAAGGCGCTGCTCCATAGCGAGTTCGCCGAGTTTGTCCAGCGATATCGCGCGTTCCAGGCCGAACGGGCCGGCCTTCGTGCGCCGCAGCATGACGACGTGTCCGACCGTACCGAGCGCCTCCGCAATGTCGCGCGCAAGGCTCCGCACATAGGTACCCTTCGAGCTGGACACGGAGAACGTTGCCGTCTCCCCGTCCGTCTCCAGCAGCTGCAGCGCGTGGATCGTCACCGCGCGCGGCGGCAGCACAACGACCTCGCCGGCGCGCGCGCGGGCATAGGCCCGTTCGCCGTCCACCTTCAGTGCCGAATATGCAGGTGGGCGCTGTTCTATGAGGCCGGTAAAGCGCGGTAGGATCGCCTCGATCGCCGCGCGCGAAGGCCGCACGTCCGATGTCGCCACCACGGCGCCTTCGGCATCCTCGGTTTCCGTCGCGACGCCGAAGCGAACCGTGAAGTCGTAAGCCTTGTCGCCGTTCAGCATCCGGCCCGTGAGCTTGGTGGCCTCACCGAGCGCGATCGGCAGCACGCCCGTTGCGAGCGGATCGAGCGTACCGCCGTGGCCGATTTTCGGCTTCGGCAGCCCGGCCTGCCGCCACAGCCGCTTCACAGCGGCAACGCCCTGCGCCGAGGTCAGCCCCAGCGGCTTGTCTAGAATGATCCAGCCGTTCACCGGGCGGCTTTAACGCCCGCCGAACTGCCTGTCAGTCTTCTTTACTGTCGTCGGACTTTTCGGCCTTCGCCTTTTTGCCCGGGTCTTCGGCCGTCACAAGGCTTTGCAGCTGGCAGGTGCGGCCATCGACGAGAATCTGCCCGAACTTGTCGAGCGTACCCGTGCCCTTGGTGATGAAGCCGATCTTGGTCGCGAAGCTCAGCCCCATGCACGGTCCCATCGTCTCGGCATAGTACCAGCGCCCGGTCTGACCTTCGATATAGAGCGCATGGTCGTTTTCAGCGCGGAAATTTCGGATGCCGGTGGTGTCGGCAAACGGAATGCGCGCCTCTTCGCCAAGCTTTGCGTGCGGTTCGGCCGCGCTCGCCGGAACGGCGGAAAGGAGCGCGGCGACGACGCCCGCTCCCGCAGCATGGAAAATGGTCTTCATGCTCTGTCTCCTTCGCCCTGCTTTTCCCACCCGCCAACTGAACGACGACTGAGCGGCAAGGTCAGTTCCCGTTCAGGACGCGAGACGCTCCAGAAAATGCTTCCGGCAGAGCGCGATGTAGCGGTCGTTGCCACCGATATCGGTCTGCGCACCCTCACGCACCGGTGTTCCGTCAGCAGCGACACGCAGGTTCATCGTCGCCTTGCGCCCGCATTCGCACACGGATTTCAGCTCGACGAGCTTGTCGGCAATCGCGAGCAGCCGCGCGCTCCCTTCGAACAGTTCGCCGCGGAAATCGGTGCGGAGACCATAGGCGAGCACCGGAATACCGAGCCGGTCGCATACCGCCGCGAGCTGATCGACCTGCTTGCGGCTAAGGAACTGCGCCTCATCGACCAGCACGCAACCGATCGGCGCCGCGCCGTGTTCGGCCGAAATGATGACGTCGAGATCGGTATCGTCCGAGAAGGGAATCGCCTCGGCCTCGAGCCCGATCCGCGAATTGATGCGCCCCCGCCCGCCGCGATCGTCGACCGCCGCCGTGAACAGCAACGTCCGCATCCCGCGTTCCACATAGTTGAAGCTCGATTGCAGCAGCGTCGTCGATTTCCCCGCGTTCATCGACGCGAAGTAGAAATACAGCTTCGCCATCAGTCTTCGAGGTCGCGCGCCACCTTGGGGTCGCGCAGCAGCGCGTCGATGCGCCCGGCAACCTCGTAGCTCTCGTCGAGCCGAAACTTCAGCTCGGGCGTGTATTTGGTGGACATCGACCGCGCCACCTCGCCGCGCAGGAACTTCGCATTGCGGCGAAGCGCGGCAAGCACTTCATCGTCGTCACCGCCGAGCGCCTTCACGAAGGCGGTGGCGATGCGGAGGTCCGGCGAGACGCGCACTTCACTCACGGAGACGATATGCGTTTCGAGCACCGGATCGCGCACCTCACCGCGGCCGAGCACGCCCGCCAGCACATGGCGCACCTGCTCGCCGATCCGCAGCAGCCGGACCGATTTGCCTTCGGGGGTCTGCATCTGGCGCATAGGCGTCCCGCGCGAACGCCCTAGAGCGTCCGCTCGCGCTCCTCGACCTCGAACGTTTCAAGGTAATCGCCCGCCTTGATATCCGTGGTGGCTTCCAGCGTGACACCGCATTCGAGGCCTGCTCGCACTTCGGCAACGTCGTCCTTGAAGCGGCGCAACGAGGAGACCGAACCGTTGTAGATGATGACATCGTCACGCATGACACGCGCCTTGAGCGCCTTGCGGATGAAGCCTTCGAGGACGAGCAGACCGGCGGCCTTGCCGTGCTTGCCCGCCTGGAACACCTCGCGGATTTCGGCGCGCCCGACCACGTGTTCGATCTTCTCGGGGCCGAGCTGGCCGGCCATCGCCGCCTTCACATCGTCCACGAGATCGTAGATCACGTCG
This sequence comes from uncultured Sphingosinicella sp., assembly GCF_963974575.1. NCBI lineage: Bacteria > Pseudomonadati > Pseudomonadota > Alphaproteobacteria > Sphingomonadales > Sphingosinicellaceae > Sphingosinicella > uncultured Sphingosinicella sp. The sequence continues at coordinate 73,270 of NZ_CAXBBQ010000003.1, forward strand.
TAGTATTTGAGCGCGACGCCGCGCTGCTCGGCGATCTCGCGCGCCTTGGCATTGGCGCGCACGCCAAAGCCGATGATCGGTGCGCCCGAAGCGCCCGCCAGCGTCACATCGGATTCGGTGATGCCGCCGACGCCCGAATGCAGCACGCGGGCCTTGATGTCGTCGGTGGAGATCCTGTTCACCGCCGCCACGATCGCCTCGACCGAACCCTGCACGTCACCCTTGACGATGAGCGGGTATTCCAGCGCCTGCTTTTCCTTGAGCGCCGAGAACATCGTTTCGAGGTTCGCAGGCGCCTGCGTCGTGCGCTTGCGCTGCACAACCGAAGCGCGATACGCCGCGATCTCGCGGGCGCGCGCTTCGTTTTCCACGACCGCGAACACATCGCCTGCCATCGGCGTGCCGGAAAGACCGAGCACCTCGACGGGCTTGGACGGGCCGGCTTCCTTCACCTGCACGCCGCGATCGTCGACGAGCGCACGCACCTTGCCCCACTCGGCGCCGACGACGAAGATGTCGCCGACACGAACGGTGCCGCGGCTGACGAGCACGGTCGCGACAGGACCGCGGCCCTTGTCGAGCTTCGCCTCGATCACCGTGCCTTCGCCCGGACGGTTCGGATTGGCCTTCAGTTCCAGAAGCTCGGCCTGCAACAGGATTGCGTCGAGCAGCTTGTCGAGGTTCGTCTTCTTGAGCGCCGAGACCTCCACATCCTGCACGTCGCCGCCCATGTCCTCGACGACGACTTCGTGCTGCAGCAGTTCCTCGCGGACCTTCTGCGGCTTGGAGCCCGGCTTGTCGCTCTTGTTGATCGCAACGATCAGCGGCACGCCTGCGGCCTTTGTATGGCTGATCGCCTCGATCGACTGCGGCTTCAGTCCGTCGTCGCCCGCGACCACCAGCACGACGATGTCGGTGACGTTCGCACCACGGCCGCGCATCTCGGTGAACGCTTCGTGGCCGGGCGTGTCGAGGAAGGTGACGATGTCGCCGGTGGCAACCTTCACCTGATACGCGCCGATATGCTGCGTGATGCCTCCGGCTTCGCCCGAGACGACATCGGTGCCGCGCAGCGCGTCGAGCAGCGACGTCTTGCCGTGATCGACGTGACCCATGATGGTGACGACCGGCGGACGCGGCAGCAGATCGCCCGTGTTGTCCGCCTCGCCTTCGAGGCCGATTTCAACGTCCGAATCGCTGACGCGCTTGATGTTGTGTCCGAACTCGGTGACGAGCAGCTCGGCCGTGTCCTGGTCGATGGTCGTGTTGATCGTCGCCATCGAGCCCATCTTGAACAGCGACTTCACAAGGTCGGCGCCCTTCTCGGCCATGCGGTTCGCGAGTTCCTGCACGGTGATCGCCTCGGGGACGACCACGTCGCGCACCTGCTTCGCCTGATTGGCACCGCCGATGTGCGCGCGGCGCTCTTTCTCGCGCGCGCGGCGAAGCGCGGCGAGGCTGCGGGCGCGGCCGTTCTCGTCGCCTTCGAGTGCGCGCGTAACGGTGAGCTTGCCTGAACGGCGATGATCCTCTCCGCGTCCGCGCGCGGGCTTCGGCGCTTCCTTGCGCACAGGCAGCGGCGGGCCGCGGCGAACACCGCGATTACTCTCGTCGTCCGCAGCCTCGCGCTTTGCCGTCGGCGCGGGTGCAACCGGGGTCGCGGCGGCCTGGGGTTCAGGCGCAGGCGCAGGCTCGGGCGCCGCAGGCTCGGCTTCGCGGGCTTCTTCCTCGCGGCGCTTTTCCTCCGCACGGCGGCGTTCGGCCTCGGCGGCCTCGGCGCGCATCGTCTCCTCGCGGCGGCGCTGGTCTTCCAGCATCTGGAGACGCGCTTCCTCGGCCTCGCGCAGAAGCTGAGCTTGCCGCTCCTGACGCGACATCAGGTCGTTCGGCGGCGCAACAGGCCGCGGCTTCGGCGCTTCGACAACAGGCTTCGGCGGCGCCGCGACAGGTGCGGGCGCCTCGGGCGCCGCTTCCACGACCGGCGTTTCCTCGGGTGCGCCATCGGGCCGTCCGAGCACACGCCGACGCTTCACCTCGACGACGACGGACTTGGTCCGGCCGTGGCTGAAGCTCTGCTTGACCTTGCCGACGTCGACCGTGCGCTTGATTCCAAGCGGTGCACGCGCGCCCAGCTTCGGTTTGTTATCGTCGCTCATTCGTACCCTTCACAACTCAAGTCCAGCGGGCGGTTCATCGCCCTCAATTTCGATTCCGCCCTGCAGGCCGAGATACGCGCGCCAGCGGCCAACCACAGATTCGACGCGAAGCGCCGCCTGCCGGTCGCGGACCGCGGCGTGTACCACATTGGCCTGCCCGAGCGCCAAGGACAATTCATCCCGGCCCGCCGGCAAGGCGATTGCTTTGGCCTTTCCGCCCGCCGAATGCAACCGCTGCGCCAGCTTGCGCACACCGTCGGGGGCCGCGTCGGCGGCGTGCAGCACAAGCCGCGCCTCACCGTTGTCCACCGCCCCTGCGATGCGGTCGCTGCCGAGCAGCAGATTGCCCGCGCGAAGCTCCAGCCCGAGCCGATCGAGCGCCGCGCGTTTCAGCCCGGCCTCGATGCGATCCGCCATGCCTTCTGGCACGCGTTTCACATCGCCCTTGAAGGCACGTTGCAGCGCCCCCTTCAGCTTGCCCTTGGCCTCGGCTTCCGCAACGAGCGCACGGTCGGGCGTCACCCACGCGCCGCGGCCCGGCGCACGCGCGCCGATGTCCGGCAGAACCTCGCCGTCGGGGGAAAGAGCGAGCCGCACCAGTGCGTCCCGCCCTTCGCGCTCACCGCTTATTATGCAGCGACGTTCGGGCTCATGCTTCGGCATCCGCGGGTGCGTCCTCCCCGGATGCATCTTCGCCCTCGAACCAGTGGGCGCGGGCCGCCATGATGATGCGGTTGCCGTCTGCCTCGCTGAGGCCGTACTCCTTGAGCACGCCCTCGCGCTTGGAGACGAGTTCGTCGGTCGCGAGATCGCCGAGATCGTCGAGCGTCTTGATGCCCGCCTTGCCGAGCGTCACGAGCATCTTCTCGGAGAGCCCTTCGATCGCCGCCAGCGCGTCCTCGACACCGAGCGACCGGCGCTCCTCGCGGGCTGCGGCTTCGCGGCGTTCCAGCCCCTCGGTGGCGCGATTCTGCAGCTCGCCCGCGAGATCCTCGTCGAAGCCCTCGATCGCGGCGAGCTCCTCGGTCTCGACGTATGCGACTTCCTCAAGCTCCGTGAAGCCCTCGGCGACGAGCAGCTGCGCGAGCGTCTCGTCCACATCGAGTTCGTTCATGAACAGCTCGGAGCGCTCGACGAATTCCTTCTGGCGGCGCTCGCTCTCGTCAGCCTCGGTCATGATGTCGATCTGGTGACCGGTGAGCTGGCTTGCAAGGCGCACGTTCTGGCCGCGACGGCCGATGGCGAGCGAAAGCTGGTCGTCAGGAACGACCACCTCGATACGCTGCTCTTCCTCGTCGATCACGACCTTCGCCACTTCGGCGGGCTGCAGCGCGTTCACCACGAAGGTCGCGATGTCGGGCGACCAGGGGATGATGTCGATCTTCTCGCCCTGCAGTTCCTGCACGACCGCCTGTACGCGGCTGCCCTTCATGCCGACGCACGCGCCGACCGGATCGATCGACGAATCGCGGCTGATGACGCCGATCTTCGCGCGGCTACCAGGATCGCGCGCGACCGCCTTGATCTCGATGATGCCGTCGTAGATTTCCGGCACTTCCTGCGCGAACAGCTTCTTCATGTATTCGCCTGCCGCGCGCGACAGGAAAATCTGCGGGCCGCGGTTTTCGCGGCGCACGTCCTTGATGAGGCACCGCACGCGGTCGTTCACGCGCAGGATTTCACGCGGGATCTGCTGGTCGCGGCGAATGACGCCCTCGGCCCGGCCGAGGTCGACGACGACGTGGCCGAACTCGACACGCTTGACGACGCCCGTCGTCACCTCGTTCACACGGTCCTTGAATTCCTCATACTGACGCTCGCGCTCGGCATCGCGCACCTTCTGCACGATCACCTGCTTGGCCGCCTGGGCGGCAATGCGGCCGAATTCGATCGGCGGCAGCGGATCGACGACGAAGTCGCCGATGGCGCTCTTCTTGTCGCGCTTCTGTGCGTCCACAAGGCTGATCTGTTTGAAATGATCTTCCGGCGCCTCGACCACTTCGAGCACACGCCAAAGGCGCATTTCGCCCGAGACCGGATCGATCTTCGCGCGGATGTCGTTCTCGGCGCCGTAGCGGGCGCGAGCAGCGCGCTGGATGGCCTCTTCCATCGCCTCGATCACGATCATGCGATCAATCGACTTCTCACGCGCAACAGCATCGGCAATTGCCAGCAGCTCGGCCTTGTTGGCGGAAATCGCGGTGGCCATCAGTCGTCTTCCTCTTCTTCTTCGTCTAACGCGTCGACGCCCTCGCTGGAGAGCGGCTTCGTTGCCTTGATGAGATCATCGGTCAACACCAGCTTCGCGCCGGCGATATTTGCAAACGGCACGGCGGTCTCGCCGAGTCCCTCGACCGCGATGCGTACCATAGCATCATCGAGACCGAGAATGTGCCCCTGAAGTCGCTTCCGCCCCTCCAGCAGTTCGGTGAGCTGGAACTTCGCGACATATCCGGCCCAGTCGGCGAAATCCTGAAGCCGGGTCAGCGGCCGGTCGATGCCGGGCGAACTCACTTCGAGATGATATTCGTCCGCAATCGGATCGACCTCGTCGAGCATGTCCGACACGCGGCGGCTGAGCGCCGCGCACTGATCGATGGTGAGCTGCCGTGTCGCGGGATCTTCCGCCATCACCTGCAGCGTCAGCCCGCCAGCACCCTTCATCAGCGCGACACGCACGAGATCGAATCCCATCGCGGTTGCGATCGGCTCCACCAGTACCTCGAGCGCTTTTGTATCCGTCAAACTCCAGCCTCCCTAGCGGATACGACCCTTCGGCGCCGGTCCCGAACCTTGGAACCGACCTCCGCTTGGACTACCCATGTGGAGAATGCCGCCCATATAGGCGTAAAGCCCGCGCCCTGCAAGAGAGGCCGCCCGGGGAGCGCCATAGGCATTTGTCAGTGGCCAAACATCTGGCTAGCCTGCGGCCATTCCCCCGAATGTTGGAGACATTGCTGCAATGATCCGCTCCCTATCCGCGCTCGCCTTTGCTTCCGCGCTCGGCCTTGCCGCCTGCGGCGCGAACGGCACCGCCGCCGGCGACAACGCCGACACCGCTCCGGCCGCCACGGCAAAGAACGGCAAACCCTTCACCGCCGCCGAAATGGGCACGTTCGAAGAGCCGTGGGCGCTCGCGTTCCTCCCCGATGGCCGCCTTCTCGTCACCGAGAAGAAGGGCGTCCTGAAGCTCGTCCGCCTTGGCGGCGAAACGGTCGATGTCGCGGGTGTGCCCAAGGTCGATTACGGCGGTCAGGGCGGTCTCGGCGACGTCGCGGTGCACCCGGATTTCGCAAACAACGGCTATATTTATCTCAGCTTCGCCGAAGCCGGCGACGGCAACACACGTGGCGCGGCCGTGGCGCGCGGCAAGCTGGTGCTGGATGGTGCGCCCCGCATCGAAGGCCTGCAGGTGATCTGGCGGCAGGAACCCAAGGTCACAGGACGCGGCCATTACGGCCACCGAATCGCCTTCGGCCCCGATGGCATGATGTACGTGTCGAGCGGCGAGCGGCAGAAGTTCGACCCCGCGCAGGACCTCACCGCAAACCTCGGCAAGATCGTGCGCCTTTCCGACACGGGCATGATCCCGTCGGACAATCCGTTTTACGATCAAGGCCGCGTGAAGGCGCAGGTCTGGGCCTACGGCATCCGCAATCCGCTCGGCATCGATTTCGATAGCGAAGGGCGCCTGTGGGAAATGGAAATGGGCCCGGCCGGGGGCGACGAATTGAACCTGATCCGGAAAGGCGTGAACTACGGCTACCCGAAGGTTTCCAACGGCGACCATTATGACGGCACGCCGATCCCCGACCACAAGCCCGGCGACGGCTTCGAACCGCCCAAGGTGTTCTGGAACCCCGTGATCTCGCCCTCAAGCCTGCTCATCTACAAGGGCGACCTGTTCCCCGACTGGAAAGGCGATGCCTTCATCGGCGCGCTTTCTGGCGAGGCTCTGATTCGCGTCGACCTTGACGGCGAAACCGCGACCAAGGCGGACGAGTGGCCGATGGACGCCCGCATCCGTGCCGTCGAGCAAGGCCCGGACGGCGCGATCTGGCTGCTCGAGGACGGTAGGAACGGCCGCCTGTTGAAGCTCACGCCTGCGTCTTGAGCCTCAGGAATCGGTCCAGACCGGATCGCGTTTCGCGATGAAGGCGCCGATGCCTTCGCAGGCGTCGGAAGCCATCATGTTTTCCGCCATCACCGTGGCGGTATAAGCGTAAGCTTCGGCAAGCGGCATTTCGCGCTGCGCGTAGAAGGCGCGCTTGCCGATGCCGACCGTCAGCTGCGATCGCCCCGCGATCTGCCCCGCGAGCGCCATCGTCTCGGCGGTGAGCGCTGCATCCTCCACCACGCGGTTGACGAGGCCGATTTCGGCGGCGCGCGCCGCATCGATCAGATCGCCCGTCAGCAGCATTTCCATCGCGTGCTTCGCCGAAAGGTTGCGCGTCAGCGCCACCATCGGTGTTGAGCAGAACAGCCCGATCCGCACGCCCGGCGTCGCGAACCGCGCGGCCCTGCCCGCCACGGCGAGGTCGCAGCTCGCAACGAGCTGGCACCCGGCGGCCGTCGCGACGCCCGCGACCTCGGCAATCACCGGGCAGCGATGGTTCACGATTTCCTGCATCAACTGGCCGCACGCCTCGAACAGCCGAATGAACGCGCCGCGCCCGCCGTCCTCCGCGGCGCGCGCTGCATCCATTTCCTTGAGATCATGCCCGGCGGAAAACACATGCCCCGCCGCCGCGATCACGATGACCCGCACGTCGCGGTCCACATCCGCCGCGCGGAGGGCCGCGCGAAGCGCCTCGATCATCGCGAAGGACAGGCTGTTGCGCGAAGAAGACGCATTCAGCGTCAACCGAAGAACGCCGCCTTCCATTGTGGTCGTTACAAAGGCTTCGTTCGCGGTCATGTCATTCTCCCTATTTCCGCAGATATCGGAAATACCAGATCGGGCGTCCTTCACCGGCAGCCCATTCGCCGTAACGCGTTGCGGGCCAGTCGTCGGGGCGAGTTTCCCAGTCGGACGCCCGCTCGGCAAGCCATTCGAAATCATCGCGCCGCGCCATCTGCATCACCGCCCAGCGCATATAGACCGGATGATCCGTGGCCAGCCGGAACTCGCCGCCCGGCTTCAGCTTCGCGGCGATCAAGTCGAGCGGCCCGGGATTGACGAAGCGCCGCTTCGCGTGCCGCGCTTTCGGCCACGGATCGGGGTGCAGCAGATAAACGCGCTCCAGCACCGCATCGGGCAGACGCTCCAGCACATTCAGCGCGTCGCCGTCGTGCACGCGCACGTTCGTCAGCCCCTCATCCTCGATATGACCGAGCAGCCCCGTCACGCCGTTCAGGAACGGCTCGCAGCCGATGAATCCGGTTTCCGGTCGTGCGCCGGCGTGGGCAACGAGGTGCTCACCCTTGCCGAACCCGATCTCCAGCTCCAGCGGGCACGCCTTGCCGAACAGCCGCGCCGCATCCAGCGGGCCTTCTTTGGGCACCGCCACAGTGGGCAGGAATTCCTCGACAAGCCGCTGCGCCCGGTTACGCAGCGCAAACGCCTGTCGCCTTCCGTAGAGTCGGCGGATGGTGGTCGGATCGGACATCAAAACTCGCTGGTCGATTATAGAAGATCGGTCGGAATCCGGGCCAGGCCGAGCCGAAAAGGATGACTTTCGAGAACCAGCGCGCAGCGGACAAGGGTCCGTGAGCACCGGAAGCGCAGAAAGTCGTGCTTTGCAGGCCGGCCTAGCCTGGATTGCAGCCTATCTTGGGCGGCAGGCCTTGCCTTCATACTGATGCCGATGCAACCGGTATTCCTTGCCGTTCCAGCGCTCGACCGGGAAGCAGAAGCCGGGGCCGCCGATCTCGATGTCCGGCCAGCCGCCCGCGCCTTTCGTGGCGAGCAGGTTCGGAATGCCCGGCCCGCCGGTGATCAGTTTCCATCCGCCTGCGGCCTGTTTGCTGACAACCGAATAGCCCATGCCCGTGTTGCCGAAACAATAGCTGCTGCCCTCGGTGATGATCGCTTCCGGCTGGCCGTCGCCGTTCACATCGCGCACCGTTTCGATCGTGCCGGGTGTGTAGGCCGCCGTGCCCGGATCGCCGCAGCTTTCCCAGCGGTTCCCCTTTTTCGCGAACCCCGCCGCCTTGAACGCCGCCGCCGTATCGGCGGGCGAAAGCTTCATCTCCGCCGCCAGCGCCGTGGATGCCGAAAACGCCAACACTACGCCAAGACAGAGAACACGCATGGCTTCCTCCCTCGCCCCGTTGCGAAGCGCGAATCCTACGCCTTTCAAAGCGAAAGCGGAACGATTCGCACAGGGGAGGACGTTTCGAGCACCCCTTCTCCCTCGCCCCTCCGAGAGGGTTGGCGAGAGGGGAACACCGCAGCAACCGCCGCGACGAAGCCCAGTCTAATGCCGGAAGTGCCGCATCCCGGTAAACGCCATCGCAAGGCCCTTCTCATTGGCCGCCGCGATCACCTCGTCATCGCGGATCGATCCGCCCGGCTGGATCACCGCCGTCGCGCCCGCGTCCGCCGCCGCGAGCAACCCGTCCGCGAACGGGAAGAACGCGTCGGATGCAACTGCCGAACCCATCGTCTTCGGCTGCGCCCAGCCCGCCGTCTCGGCAGCGTCGCGCGCCTTCCACGCAGCAATGCGCGCCGAATCGAGCCGGCTCATCTGCCCCGCGCCGATGCCCGCGGTCGCGCCGTCCTTCGCGTAGACGATCGCGTTCGATTTCACGTGCTTCGCGACGCGCCACGCGAACAGCATATCGGCAAGCTCCTGCGGGCTCGGCTGCCGCGCGGTGACGATCTTCAGATCATCGACGCCGATCGCACCGTTGTCGCGCGCTTGCAGCAGATAGCCGCCCGCGATGGTCTTCAGCGCAAGACCGCCGCGCGCCGGGTCCGGCAGCGCGGTGAGCAGCAGACGCAGGTTCTTCTTCTTCGCAAAGATCGCCAGCGCCGCTTCATCGGCGTCCGGCGCCACGACGACCTCGGTGAAGATACCAGTGATCGCTTCTGCCGCCGCTGCGTCGAGCGCGCGGTTGACCGCGATGATGCCGCCGAACGCCGACACGGGATCGCAGGCAAGCGCTGCGCCGTAGGCATCGGCAAGGCTCGCGCCCGTCGCCACGCCGCACGGGTTCGCGTGCTTGATGATCGCGACCGCAGGACCCGCGTCCTTGAACTCGGCGATGAGTTCGAGCGCACCGTCGGCGTCGTTCAGATTGTTGTAGCTGAGTTCCTTGCCCTGCACCTGCCGGGCTTGCCCGATGCCCTTGGTGTGCGGCCCGCGCGGCGCATAGAACGCCGCCTTCTGGTGCGGGTTCTCGCCGTAGCGCAGCTCGCCGCCGCGGGTCATCGCAAGCGTCAGCGTATCGGGGAAGGTCGCGCCCTGATCGCCAAATGCGAACCAGGAGGAAATCGCGCTGTCGTAGGCCGCCGTCGCCGCGAACGCCTTGGCAGCGAGACGCTTGCGAAGCACAAGATCGGTCGCCCCGTCATTGGCATCAAGCGCCGCGATAAACTCGGCATAATCAGCGGGATCGGTAAGGATCGCGACAAAGCCGTGATTCTTCGCCGCCGAACGCACCATCGAAGGCCCGCCGATGTCGATGTTCTCGATGATCTCCTCGCGGCCCGCGCCCTTCGCGACCGTCGCCTCGAACGGGTAGAGGTTCACCACCACCACGTCGATCGGCGTAATGTCGTGGTCGCGCATCGCGGCGGCGTGTTCGGGATGATCGCGCAGTGCCAGCAGCCCGCCGTGCACCTTCGGGTGCAGCGTCTTCACGCGCCCGTCCATCATCTCGGGAAAGCCCGTGTGCTCCGACACGTCCTTCACGTCGAGCCCCGCGTCGCGCAACGCCTTCGCCGTGCCGCCGGTGGAGAGCAGTTCCACACCCCGCGCGGCGAGCGCCTTGGCGAGGTCGACCACGCCCGTCTTGTCCGAAACCGAAATCAGTGCCCGGGTGACCTTCACCGGCATCTCGCTCATCGTCATGTCCTGCCTGTTATTTGCTTGCGCGCTTGAACGACCAGTTGACCGTCGCGCCGCCGTCTTCCGTTTCGCCGCTGACGACGATTTGCGCCACGCTGCGGTGTTTGCCGCTTTCGTCCACGAAGATGCTCTCGTCAACCGTCAGGCGGCCGCCGCGCACCTTCATCTGCCACACGCGCCCCGCCGCGAGCTTCAAGAGCGCGCCCTTGCCGTCCGCGGTCGGTGTCGCCTCGACGCCGGGCGCAAGGTGGAAGCGAACGTCGAACGGCAGCGCCTTGCGGCGGCCGAGCAACCGGGTGACCCGCACGGGTTCAAGTGCATCCTCGCCGCGGATGTCGCGCCCGTCAGCCGCAAGGAAAATGCGGCGGCGGTGCATGACGCCGAAGCGTTTCGCATAGCCATCGTGCGTCGCGTCGAGCCAGCAGCCCTCTTCGCTTTCGTGCCGCGTCACGACGACCTCGCCAACGCCCTTGCCGAGCCCGCCGCCGCCGAGGAGCCGCGTCGAATTGGTGTCGTTCACGATCAGCGTCGAATGCGCCGCCGTCGTGCGGAGCAGCCCGGCAAGCGCGTCCGGCAGCGCTGACGCCGCGCCGTCCCTGCCGCCGCAGTTGATGATCATGCGCGCGTCGCCGTCCGACATTTCGAACGCGAGCGTCCCCGCGTGCGCGCCGCTGCCCGCGTCCTTGGCGGGCGGCGGACCGGCATCGACGACGATCACCGTCTTGCCCGCGTCCATGCGCTGGAAGCCCGAAGCCGCCCCGTTCCGCGTCGGCCGCACATTGCCGCCGACAAGCGCGAGCGCCTTGGCGATCCGTTCCGGCGCGCAGACGTTGCCGCCGTGGATCGATGCAAGCCGCCCGTCGCCAAGCAGGAGCCCCTTCGCACCCGAAGCCACCGTCTCGATCGCCTCGGCGACCACTTCGGAAACGTCGGTCTTGCGCGCTTCATAAAAGGCACGGAGCGTCAGCAACCGTTCGAGCAGCACCAGCGCATCGGAAGGCCGGCGGCTCGCAACGCCGCCGCCCGGAAGCAGCACGTCTTCGAGCGCCTTCCGCAGCGCATTCTCGGCACGCACCGTCCGCGCCGCGCCTTCGGGCAGAATCAGCCCGGCCGCGAGCAAGCCAGCCGCCGCCTCCACGCGCGGCATCCCCTCCGGCATTTTCTCGCACGCACGATCAACATGGCGCGCGGTCCGCGCGAGGTGGTTGAGCACGAGACTGCGGTAAATGGGATCGCCGCGTGAAAGAATGTAGGGCGCATAGAGCGGCCAGAACATCAGCCGCCGCCCGGCAAGGTCGGCGCGCCACGCCAGCTCGTCATACTCGCGGTAGCTCGCGAGCCACGCCTCGACGACGAGTTCGGCGACGATCGCGCCCTTCTTGCGGTCGCTTGCCACCGCGAGGTCGCGCAGCCATTCGAAGCCATGCACCCATTCGCGCCACGCGAGCGGCGCGCGCGCCGTGGCGAAGTTGAGCGTGCGGATGGCTTCCGTATGCCCCCCGAAGCTGAGCTTGCCCGCCGCGATCTCGCGCCCCGCCGCAACGTCGCCCACGATCGGGTCTGCCGCCACGGCGAGCAGTTTCAGCGGCGGCCGTCCGCGCAGCTTGCGGTTGTGGAGCGGCGTCGCATAGCCGATGCGGGCGAGCTTTTCGGAGAGGCGCGCGCCGAGCGTCCGCGCGGCGCCGCGCCCGCGCGTCAAGCGCTGGCCATCACGCCCGCCATCGTCCCTGCCGCCCGCATCACTCACGCCGCGCCGCCTCCCCTGAGGCGCGCGATGTTTGCTCCGTAGGCGTCCGGCCCGCCGCGGAACGTCGCCGTACCCGCCACAAGCACGTCCGCGCCCGCCGCGATGGCGCGCGGCGCGGTCGCCATGTCGATGCCGCCGTCAACCTCCAGGTCGATCGTCTTGCCGGTCGCATCGATCAACTTCCGGATCGCCTCGATCTTGCGAAGCTGGCTGTCGATGAAGGACTGCCCGCCGAACCCGGGGTTCACGCTCATCACGAGTACAAGATCGAGATCCTCGATCACATAGTCGAGCACGCTGAGCGGCGTCGCGGGATTGAGCACGACGCCCGCCTTCTTGCCGAGCGCGCGGATCGTCTGGACCGTGCGGTGCAGGTGCGGCCCCGATTCGGGGTGCACGGAAAGAATGTCCGCACCCGCCGCCGCGAAGGCTTCCAGGTACGGGTCGACCGGCGCGATCATCAGATGCACGTCGAAGGGTTTCGCCGTGTGCGGCCGCAGCGCCTTCACCACAGCGGGCCCTATCGTGATGTTCGGTACGAAATGCCCATCCATCACATCGACATGGATATAGTCCGCGCCCGCCGCATCGATGCGGCGCACCTCGGCGCCGAGCTCGGCAAAATCAGCGGAAAGGATGGAAGGCGCGATACGGACAGGCTGCTGCATGTGACCGGCTTTAACATCCCGTGCCGGGAGGTCAAATTCGTGCCTCAAACCCTCGCGATGCGCGCCATGAAAAACCCGTCGAGCCCCCCCTCGGCGGCAAGCTGTCCGGGCAACGTCCGCACGAAACCCTCGGGATTCGGCGCGATTCCGGCAGGAAGCTCCTCCGGCGTCACTGGGACTACGCGCGCCCACGGTGTCCGCGAAAGGAACGCCGCGACCTGCGACTCGCCTTCGTCCCGCTCCAGCGAGCAGACGCAGTAGAGCATCCGTCCGCCGGGCTTCAGCGTGTCGAACGCATGATCCATCAGCGCGGCCTGCATCCGTACGAGTTCGCCGATCTGGCGCGCCGATTTCAGGTGCAGAACGTCCGGGTGCCGCCGGAAGATGCCGGTGCCCGAACAGGGCGCATCGAGCAGCACAGCGTCGAGCGGCGCAGGCGGTTTCCACTTCAGCGCGTCAGCCGCGACCACGTCCGCCGACAGACCCGTCCGCTCAAGATTCTCGCGCACCCGCGCAATGCGATTTTCGGAAATGTCGAGCGCGATCACCTGCGCGCCCGCGCTCGCCAGTTGCAGCGTCTTGCCGCCGGGCGCAGCACAAATGTCAGCGACCGTCTCTCCCGCCTTTGCGCCCAGCAGCCGCGCCGGCAGCGACGCCGCCAGATCCTGCACCCACCAAGCACCCTCTTCGAATCCGGGCAGCTCTTCGATGCGCCCATGCCGCGCCAGCCGGACATGGCCAGGCACCAGCGACGTACCGCCCAGCCGCTCGATCCACGGCGCCGTATCGGCAGCATCCCGCAGCGTCAGGTCGAGCGGCGGCTCCGCCCCAAGCCCCACGGAAGCAGCCGCGATCACATCCTCGCCCCACGACGCGCCCCAGCGCACCGTCCACATGTCGGGCAGCGTGGGCGGAGACGGCAGCGTCGCGCCCTGCTTCAGCAGGGTAGAAAGCACCCCGTGCGCAAGCCTGCGCGGCCCGCCTTCAAGGAGCGGCAACGCCGTCGCGATCACCGCGTGCGGCGGCGTTTCAAGCAGGATCGTCTGAACGAGCGCCATGCGCAGCACCATCCGCGCACGCGCATCATCTGGCAGCGGCTTCTTCGTCGCGCTGTCGATCAGGGCATCGAGATCGGGAAGATGCCGCAGCACGCCCGAAACGATGGCGCGCGCGAGGCCGCGATCGGCGGGCGCATCGAGCTTGCGGAATGCACGATCGATGCTGCGGTCGAGCGGCTCGCCGCGCCACAGCACGGCTTGCAGGAGCGCGAGCGCCGCGGCGCGCGCGGGTACACCGGAAATCTGCTCCATGCTCAGCGACGACGCTTGAGCGGATCGAGCGCGCTCACACGGCCGCGCGCGGCGGCTTCGTTGATGCTTTGCGGTCGCGTGCCCTGCCCCATGTCCTGCGCGATTCGGCTAAGCGCCGCGACGCGGTTTTCAGGGTTCGGGTGCGTCGAGAACAGATTGTCCATGCCGCCGCCCATCAGCGGCTCGACGATATAGAGCTGCGCTGCGGCCGGATTCTTCTGCGCATAGGGATTGGGGATGCGCGCCGCACCTGCCGCGAGCTTCTGCAGCGCCGACGCAAGCTTCATCGGCTTGCCGCTGATTTCGGCGCCCGCGCGGTCCGCGCCGTATTCGCGCGTGCGGCTGATCGCCATCTGCACCAGCATCGCGGCCAGCGGCGCAACGATCACTGCCGCGATGATCGCGAGCGGGTTGCGGTTGTTGCCGCCCGCGAACAGCGCGAAATTCCCAAGCATCGAGATCGCGCCCGCGAGCGTCGCCGTCACCGTCATCAGCAGTGTGTCGCGATTTTTCACGTGGCCGAGTTCATGCGCCATCACGGCCTCGATCTCGTCCCGGTCGAGGATACGCAGCAGGCCGGTGGTTGCCGCAACCGCCGCGTTCTCCGGGTTACGCCCCGTCGCGAACGCGTTGGGCGCATCGGTATCGATGATGAACACTTTCGGCATCGGCAGGCCCGCACGCAGCGCGAGGTTTTTCACCAGGCCCACGAATTCCGGCGCGCTCCGTTCATCCACCTCGCGCGCGTTGTGCATCCGCAGCACCATCTTGTCCGCGTTCCAGATCGCGAACAGGTTCATGCCGCCGGAAATCAGAAGCGCGATCAATGCGCCGCCGCTGCCGCCGAGCATGTAGCCCAGCCCCATGAACAGCGCCGTCAGCGCCGCCAGCAGCATCACCGTCTTCATCTGACCCATGGTACGCGAGGCTCCTTCTGTCCTCGCGTCACATTATCGGGATGCGCCCGCCCCGCTTCAAGACTTTCCGCTGCCGAGAAAACTGCCGATGCGCTTGAAATAGCTGACCGGGAATAAGCGTGTCATCAGGTCGATGAAGCGCGCATCATTGCCGATGAGTACACGGTGCTGTCCGCGCTCCATGCCGCGGATGATCGTTTCTGCGGCCGCCTCGGGCGTCGTGCGCGCCGACTTTTCAAATTCGTCGCCGGAATCGAGCGCGTTGGTGCGCCCGTCCATGCCCTTGATGAACTTGGCGTTGCGCGCGACGTTCGTTTTGATGCCGCCGGGGTGCACGCGGATCACATTGATATGCGGATCGGTCTCTGCGAGTTCCAGGTACAGCGCCTCGGTGAGTCCGCGCACCGCGTATTTGGAAGCGTTGTAGGCGGACTGGGTGGGGTAGCCCATCATGCCGAACACCGAAGAGATGTTCACCAGCCACGCATCGGAGGATTTGCGCAGATGCGGGATGGCATGCCGGCAGCCGTTCACCACCGCATCGAAATTCACCGCCATCACCCGGTCGAAATCGGCCTTCGGCGTGTCTGCAAACGGCGCCACGACGGAAAGCCCCGCGTTGTTGATGATGCCGTCGAGCTTGCCGAATTCGGCGGCAGCAGCGTCGATCCAGCCTTTCAGGGCCGCCTCGTCGGTCACGTCGAACGCCGCGCTTGTGTGCGGATAATTGCCGAGCATCCGCGCGGTCTCGGCGAGACCGGCCGCGTCCTTGTCGGAAAGCGCCAGCTTCGCGCCACGTTTGGCAAGGCCGATCGCAAGCGCGCGTCCAATGCCACTTCCGGCGCCCGTTACGGCAATGGCTCGGCCTTCAAGGCTTTTCATGTCGTCTGCCTCCCCCTATCTCACCCGCATGGTGCCGTGCCCGCCGGCGCGCGCACAGCTATGAATATGGTGGAAAAGCCCGATGGAAGAGAAGAAGCCCGCGAAAACGGCAAAGCCCGTGACGCCCGATGCGGCGCCGAAGGTGAAGGAAGAGGGCGGACCCGCCGGCCCTGATCCGGTGCGCTACGGCGACTGGGAAAGGAAAGGCATCGCCGTCGATTTCTGACGGCGATGCCTTTTTAGAAACGCCGCGGGCCGGGGGGCAGCGGCGTTCGGGGGACGTTATGCGGTCTTGCGGCGACGGCGCGCGGCGAGCGCTCCAACGACACCAAGGCCGAACAGGCCGATCATGCCCGGCTCGGGCAGGAAGATCATGCGCAGATCGCCGCGAAGCATCGCGTAAATCTCATCGAGATAAAAAGAGACGCGCGTGTCGCCCGACAGCTCACCGAAGCTGGAGTTGGTGCATGCGCTCGACACGGGCGTAACGCCCACGTCGACACCCGGTGCGTTCGAATCGGGATCGATGAAGCCCGGTCCGCAACCGCCGTCGAACACGCCGCCGGTGATGCCGAACGAGGTGATGCCGGCGATCAGGCCGTCGATGAAGGTCGGTCCGCCAGAATCGCCCGGCGAGCTGTTCGCTTCCGTCCTCACGCCGTCGATCACGACCCCGGTGTCGTGCGCGAAGCAGAGTTCGAGCCCGCCGCAGAAGGCGCGGTCCACCGTGCCGAACACGTCATTCTCGTCGAGGCCGCTGTCAAAGTCGAACAGCAGCACGCCATCGCCGACATCCGAGAAGATGTCGCTGCCGAGTCCCTCGTAGATGTTGTTGCCGGCGCGCTTGTCGAAGTCGTCGGTCGCGGGCGTGATACCGCGCGTACCCGCCGTGCCTTCGCCGGTCGTGCCGAAGCCCACCTTGGTGTGGATCTGGCCGAGTTCATCGTTCTCCGTGTAGACGCCGTAGATCTCTTCGCCGTTCGCCGCCGATTTCTTCAGCTTGATGAACGCGATGTCGTTGCTCGGAAAATCGAAGTCCGGATGCACCCAGTAGCTGAAGGCTTCGTACTCGGCGTCAAAGGTCGTGCCGGCAAGGCCATTGCCCGCGCCGGTGCGGAAGCGGATGCGGTTGAGATCGGAATCATCGACGCAGTGCGCCGCCGTGACGACGACATCCGCGGCGATGAAGGTGCCGGTGCAAACCGTGATGAACCCGGCCGCATCGAGCGAATCCGTGTTCATGATGAGACCGCCGACACCCGAATAGGCGCTTGCCCCAATCTTGAACTGCGGATCGTTCACCTGGCTGGCGCTTGAAACCACCAGCTTCGGCTGCAGCAGAGCCTTGTTGTCCGCCATCGAAACCTTGGTGATTCCACCGGCAAATGCAGACGACGAAGCAACCAGCCCCAGCGCAATTGCCGAGGCTCCGACGAGAATGGATTTTTGCATGTTTTCCCACCCTGATACCAGAGACGCAAACCCCTCCCAGCAGGGGTACGCACGGCGTGCCGCGTGGCGGTCACGCAGATGGGGCGGGTCCAAGCAAGAGCCGCGCCACATTGGCGAAACCCAGCGAAAACATATGGTTAATATTCCGGCACAGCAATCTTGTTATTCGGTTGTAAAATTTGCCGACAGGAGCTGACTCAAATGTCCTCGCTGCGCAGAGGCCGGGAAAGCAGCTCGGCGATCACCGTATCCACCGACGCGCTGCCGTCGAGCAAACTGCACACCGCGCGCGTGATCGGCATGTCGACGCCAAGCTCATCCGCCGCAGCCTGCAGCACGGGCGCCGTGAACGCCCCTTCGGCCACCGTCAGCCGGTCGCTGAGCAGTTCCCCGGCGCTCTTGCCCTCGCCAAGCCCGTGGCCGAGCGAGAAATTGCGCGACTGCGTCGACGAGCAGGTGAGCACCAGATCGCCAAGCCCGGAGAGCCCGCGCATCGTTTCGGAACGCGCACCTTTGGCGATGCCGAAGCGCAGCATTTCGGCAAAGCCCCGGCTGATGAGCGCGGCGCGCGCGTTCTCGCCCAGCCTGCGCCCGACGACGACACCGCACGCGATCGCGAGCACGTTCTTGATCGCGCCGCCCACCTCCGCGCCGATCACGTCGTCGGTCCAGTAGGGGCGGAAGCGCGGCGCCGCGATGCGCGCGATCAGCTGCTCGGCGAGCGCCCGGTCCGCGCACGCAAAGGTAATCGCGGTCGGCAGCCCCATCGCCACCTCGCGCGCAAATGTCGGCCCGGAAAGCACGGCGAGCGGCGCTTCCGGCAGCACCTCCGCTGCAACCTCGCCGACAAGCTTGCGCGTCGCCGCCTCGATACCCTTCGCGCAAAGCACGATCGGCGTGTCGCGGCCGGGCACGCCGCCAAGCACGCTCCGCACATGCTGCGCCGGCGCTACAACAAGCAGCACGCCGCAATCGCCGAGCGCATCAAGATCACCCGTTGCGGTTATCGCTTTGGAAAGCCGCACGCCGGGCAGGAACAGCCGGTTCTCGCGCACGGCGTTGATGTCCTCGACCACTTCGGGCTCACGCGCCCACAGCACCACGTCGCCGTTTCCCGCAGCGACCTCCGCAAGCGCCGTGCCCCACGCGCCGCCGCCGATCACGCCAACCTTCATGCCTTCACTCCTGCCCCGCGCACCGGCTCGGCGTCCGGATCGAGCGGCCAGCGCGCGCGCGCCGGCACGTCGAGCGTGTCCGTGTATCCGGCGCGCAGCCGTTCGATTCCGGCCCATGCGATCATCGCCGCATTGTCCGTGCAGAGCGCAAGTGGCGGCGCGGTGAAACCGATGCCGCTGTCGTCGGCGAGCCGCTGCAGCGCTGCCCGGATCGCACCGTTCGCCGCGACACCGCCCGCCACGACAAGCCGCGTCGCCTCCGGCATACGCCCGAGCGCGATCCGCGTCCGGTCGACAAGACAGTCGACCACCGCCTGCTGGAAACTCGCCGCAAGATCGGGAACCGAGCCTCCGGCCGCGCGCAGCACGGCGCTTTTCAGCCCCGCGAACGAGAAGTTGGAATCCCCGCTCCCCACGAGCGGACGCGGCAACGGCACCGCTTTCGGGTTGCCGTCCCGCGCCGCACGCTCCACCGCGGGGCCGCCCGGAAAGCCGAGCCCCAGGATCTTCGCCACCTTGTCGAACGCCTCGCCCGCCGCGTCGTCGATCGTCGTGGCGAGCCGCCGGTAGCGCCCGACGACCTCCACGCCGAGCAGCTGGCAGTGCCCGCCCGATGTCAGCAGCAGCAGATACGGAAACTCGAGGCCAGGATCGGCAAGCCGCGCCGAAAGCGCATGGCCTTCGAGGTGGTTGACCGCGACGAGCGGCTTGCCGCTCGCCAGCGCCAGCGCCTTGCCGGTCACGAGTCCGACCATCACCCCGCCGATCAGCCCCGGCCCCGCCGTCGCCGCGACGGCATCGAGATCGCCGAAACCAAGCCCCGCCTCCGCCATCACCGCCTCAATGAGCGGCGCCAGCCGATCGACGTGCGCGCGCGCCGCAATCTCCGGCACCACGCCGCCATAGGGCCGGTGCGCCTCTTCCTGCCCCGCGATGCGCTGGGCAAGAATGGTGCGGTTTCCGTCGACGAGCGCTGCCGCCGTTTCGTCGCAGCTCGATTCAAGACCCAGAACGATCATATTGTCTCCGCGCTCGTAACTAGATACGCCGCCCCCCATGCACAAGGCTGAGCCTCTGAAACTCGGAACGCGCGGGTCGCCGCTCGCGCTCGTACAGGCGCGCGCCGCCGCGGCCGCACTCATTGCCGCGCACGGCTGGGCTGAAGACAGAGTCGAGATCGTTCCGATCAAGACCACCGGCGACAAGGTCCAGGACCGTCCACTCGCCGAGATCGGCGGCAAGGCGCTGTGGACGAAGGAGCTCGACCGCGCACTCATCGCGGGCGAGATCGATTTCGCCGTCCACTCCGCGAAAGACATGGAGAGCATCCGCCCCAACACCATCGCGCTCGCCGCCGCGCTACCCCGCGCCGACGTGCGCGAACGAATCATCGGCGTCTCCGGCCTCGACGCGTTGAGGCCGGGAATGCGCGTCGGCACCACCTCGCCGCGCCGCGCCGCGCAGCTTCTCGCGCGCATCCCCGGCCTCGGCCTCGTACCGTTCCGTGGCAACGTGGCGACGCGGCTTGCCCGCATTGATGCCGGCGAAGCCGACGCAACGCTGCTCGCGAGTGCCGGTCTCGGTCGGCTCGGGATGCACGATGTCGGCGCGCCCATACCGGTCGAAGCGATGCTCCCCGCGCCGGGGCAGGCGATCATCGCGATCGAAGCCCGCGCCGGCGACGATACCGTCCTCGGGCACCTCGCCGCCGTGAGCGACGCCGATGCGATGACGGCGCTCGTCGCCGAGCGCGCTTTCGCCGCGGCGCTCGGCGGCAGTTGCCACAGCCCCGTCGCCGCGCTTGCCGAGCGGGACGGCGCAGACTTCCGTCTTCGCGCCGAAATCCTCAGCACGGATGGTCAGGAACGCATCGCGGGAGAAACCCGTTTTTCGGAAATCGATGCGGCCCCGGCCGCTGAAACCCTCGCAAGAACATTATTGAACCGGGCATCGCCCGCCCTTCGGAGCCTCTTCGCCGCATGACGCGTGTCCTCATTACCCGCCCGCAGCCAGGCGCTGCCGACACTGCCGAGCGCCTTCGCGCGCTGGGCCACGAGCCCGTGGTCGCCCCGCTGTTCGAGGTGAGGGCGAAGGAATGGTCGCAGCCCGCCGCCATGCCGGAGGCTGTCATGCTGACAAGCGCCGCGGCGGCGCGCGAAGGCGGCCCGGCGATGGCGCCCTATCTCGGGCTGCCGTGCTTCTGCGTCGGCCCGCGTACCGCCGCCGCCGCGCAGGACGCGGGCTTCACCGATATCCGCACGCCGGAGGTGGAGGACGGCGGAGAGTTGCTCGCCGCCATCGCCGAGGAAGGCATCGGCGATATCCTGCACCTCTCCGGCATTGAAATCGCCAGCTATCCACCGCCGGCGGGGCTTAGGGTCGAACGCCGCGTCGTTTACGGCGCGCACTTCCACCGCTGGTCCGAAGCGGAGCTCAAGGCGGCACGGGCTGCCGACGTTGCGCTCGTCTATTCGCCGCGCGGCGGGGAGGCTCTTGGTGCCGCGCTTGGTGCGCACCGCAAGGATGTGCGCCTCTCGGCAATCAGCCGCAATGCGGCCGACGCCGCGGGCGCCGGTTGGGCCGCCCGTGCGGTTGCTGCCGCGCCGGATGAGGACGCGCTGTTTGCGGCAGCGGGGCTGTTGTGCGAGAAGCAGACGCGTAAGGCACCGCTGACGAGGACGCGATGATCGACGACGAAACCCGCGAAACGCCCCGACCGCGCAACGCTTTACCCTGGGTGCTGGTGGCCGGGCTGGTTCTGTTCGCGGCCGGGCTGCTCCTGAGCCCTTGGTTCGAAACGAATATTCGCACGCGCCTGCCCGGTGCATTGCAGCGCCCCGACGTCGAATCGATCGCGGCACGCGTCGAGCGTGAAGCCGGCGCGATCACCCAGCTCGAAGCGCGCGTCACCGCGCTCGAAACCCGCCCGAGCGCACCTGCGCCTCTGGTGGACAGCGCAGGCGCGCCGCCTGCGCTCAACGACCCCATGCCGCTTGCACTCGGCACCGGCCCCGGGTTGGAGCGTCTCGCGCGGCTTGAAGCGCGCATCGAAGCGCTCGATCGCGGACAGGCGCAAGCGTCGACGCGTCTCGACAACGTCTCCGCCGAGCTTGCAGGTCTCAACGTGAAGATCGAGCAGGTCGGCGGCAGCGCCGCACGCTCGATCGAAGCGGCCGCCGCAAGCGCTGAAAAAGCGCGCGGCGTGCTGCTGGTCACGGCGGCAAGGCGCGCCGCCGAACAGGGCCAGAGCCTCGCCGTCCTGGCGCCGGCGCTGCGCCGCCATTTCGCCGCCGCCGATGCCGATGCCGTCGAACGGCTGCTCACCGAGTCGCCCGATGCGCCGACGCTCGCCGTGCTGCGCCGCCGCTTCGAACAGATCCGGCCCCAGCTCGCCGAAAGCGCAGCCCCCGAAAAGGCGGAGTCCCTCTGGTCGCAATTCAAGGCCGGTGTCGCCAGTCTCGTGCAGGTCCGCGAAAAAGGCACAGCCGCGGCGCAGACCGCCAACGAAGCGCGGCTCGCCGATATGGCGACGCGGCTTTCGCAGGGCGATGTTTCCGGCGCGCTGCTCGCCATGCAGCGGCTTCCGGCCCGCACGCAGCAGCTTGCCCGGCAATGGCGTATCTCAGCGGAAGCTTACGCGAACAGCTACGGCGCGCTGCAGCAGCTCGAAGCCTCCGTCCTTCTCGAAGATACCGACCTTCCGCTCACCGTGCCCGCGGACAAAAAGCAGAAAAAGTCGCAATCGCTTTAGACGCGCGACGCTCGAATTCTTGTGCGCAATTCAACCCACGCTAAGACAGGCGGATGATGGAAAGCCTTATCGAACTGTTCATGCAGCCAGCGACGTGGGCGGCGCTGATCACGCTGATCGCGATGGAAGTCGTACTCGGCATCGACAACCTGATCTTCATCTCCATCCTCACCAACAAGCTGCCGGAAGGCCAGCGCGAAAAGGCGCGGCGGATCGGCATCGGCCTTGCGCTCCTGATGCGCCTCGGCCTGCTCGCGACGGTCGCCTTTATCGTCACGCTGGTGAAGCCGGTTATCGAACTTTTCGGGCAGGGCTTCTCGTGGCGGGACATCATCCTCATCGCTGGTGGCCTGTTCCTCGTGTGGAAAGCCACGAAGGAAATCCATCACAGCGTTGATCCGGATCCGAGCGGCGATGTTTTCGATACAAGCAAGGCCGTGATGAGCTTCGGATCGGCGATCACGCAGATCATCCTGCTCGATCTCGTCTTCTCGATCGATTCGATCATCACGGCGGTGGGCATGACCGAACACGTGCCGATCATGGTCGTCGCCGTCATCGTCGCGGTGGGTTGTATGCTGCTCGCCGCAGACCCGCTCGCCAACTTCATCGACAAGAACCCCACTGTCGTGATGCTCGCGCTCGGCTTCCTGCTGATGATCGGCACCACGCTGATCGCCGAAGGCTTCGGCGCGCACGTGCCCAAGGGCTATATCTACGCGGCGATGGCCTTCTCGGTTCTGGTCGAGGTTTTGAACATGCTGTCGCGCCGGGCAAGGCGGCGCCGTGAAGGGAAACAGGATTGACCGCATATCTACACAAGGGCGACCTGCCCGCCGACGTCTTCGCCCCGGGCGCCATCGCCGTGGACTGCGAGGCGATGGGCCTCAACCAGCTGCGCGACCGGCTTTGCGTCGTGCAGCTTTCGGACGGCTGGGGGGACGAGCATCTGGTGCAGTTCCCGCTCGGCCAGTTCGATGCGCCCAACCTGAAGGCTGTGCTTACCGATCCGTCGCGGCTCAAGATCCTGCACTTCGCGCGCTTCGACGTCGCGCTCATCCAGCAGTATCTCGGCATCGTGATGGCGCCCGTGTGGTGCACCAAGATCGCTTCGAAGCTCATCCGCACCTACACCGACCGCCACGGTCTCAAGGATCTCGCGCGTGAGGTGATCGGGCAGGACATCTCCAAGCAGCAGCAGTCGTCGGACTGGGGCGCC
Source organism: uncultured Sphingosinicella sp. (assembly GCF_963974575.1). Classification (NCBI taxonomy): domain Bacteria; kingdom Pseudomonadati; phylum Pseudomonadota; class Alphaproteobacteria; order Sphingomonadales; family Sphingosinicellaceae; genus Sphingosinicella; species uncultured Sphingosinicella sp. Next base: position 96,562 of record NZ_CAXBBQ010000003.1, read on the forward strand.
GAAACGCTCAGCGAGGCGCAGATCGAATATGCCGCGTCCGACGTGCGCTATCTGCACCGCATCAAGGCCATCCTCGAAGAACGGCTGGAGCGCGAAGGGCGCACGGCGCTGGCGCAGGCGTGCTTCGATTTCCTCCCGACGCGCGCCGCGCTCGACCTTGCCGGCTGGGCCGACAAGGATATTTTCAGCCACGAAAGCTGAGCTGAACAACGATGACGCAGGCCGCAGACGAACTTGCCAGCGACCGCCGCCGCTGGGCGATGCCCGGAAGCGCGTGGGATCGGCAGGTCGTCATCCTGAAGCGCCTGCTGCCCGCCACCGCCGCGCTCATCCTGCTCGCGTGCCTCGTCTGGCCGCTCACCGCGCAGCAGGAGTTCAGCTTCATCCTGTCGCGCGACGCTGTTGAAAAGGCGGGCGAGCGGCTGCGCATGGAAGCGCCGATGTATCGCGGCGAAGACAGCCGGGGCCGACCGTTCAGCATCCTCGCGGACGAGGCCGTGCAGCGCACCTCGAACGAACCGGTCGTGGAGCTGAAGCGCATCGAGGCGCGCCTCACGATGCAGGAAGGCATCGCGACCGTCACCGCGCCGAGCGGCCGCTACGATCTCGAAGCGGAAAAGCTCAATGTCCTCGGCCCGGTCGTTTTCCACCGCCCGGACGGCTATGTTCTGCAAACCGGCGACGTCGCGGTCAGCCTGCCGACACGCAAGGTGACGAGCGTCGGGCGGGTCAGCGGGCGTATGCCGCTCGGCTCGTTTTCAGCCTCCCGACTCGAGGCCGACATGGAAACGCGCGTTGTCACCTTGTCAGGGGGCGTGAAAATGCGGATTACGCAGCGATGATCCGCTCCGCCCTTCTCCTCGCTGCCGCAGCAGCGCTTACGCTCCCCCTTGCTGCCTCCGCGCAGAGCGGCTTCGGCAGCTCGGCGCTGAAAGGCCACGACACGCGCGCGCCCATCGATATCGATGCCGCGCGCATCGAGGTGCGCGACCGCGATTCGCAGGCGATCTTTTCGGGCGCGGTGCGCGTCGTGCAAGGCAACATGACGCTGAATGCCGCAACGATGCGCGTGTTCTACGAAAATGCCGCGGGCGGCAATCTTGCGATCAACCGGCTCGATGCCGAAGGCGGCGTGCAGCTTGTCAGCCCCAGCGAGCGCGTAAGTTCGCGCCTCGGCATCTACGATGTCCAGACCCGCCAGATCACCTTTGTCGGCGGCGTCGTGCTCAATCGCGGCGATAGCGTGCTGCGCGGCGAGCGGCTGGTCATCGACCTTGAAAACGGCCGTTCGACACTCGACGGCTCGGCCAGCGCGACGGACGGCGGCCCCCGCGTCACCGGCCGCTTCGTGGTGCCCCCGCGCGGTTCGCAGTAACCGCCTAAACGATCCTTTTTATTCTGTTTGGTCCCGTTCGGCTTGCATTGCCGAAACCGACCATGCACAAATTGCGCCAATTGGGCGCCAGCCTGCATTTGTCGTTAAGTATTCGTGAGGTAGAAAGCCGCCATGAGCGAAGTCATGACGATGGAGGACGAGACTCCCGCGGTCGATACCGAACGCGGTCTCGCTGTCGTGTCCATCGGAAAGCGCTATGACAAGCGCGTGGTGCTGCGCGATGTGTCGCTCGGCGTACGGCGGGGCGAGGTCGTCGGACTGCTTGGGCCGAACGGCGCGGGCAAGACGACGTGCTTCTATTCGATCATGGGGCTGGTGATGCCCGATTCGGGCCGCATCCTCCTCGACGGCATCGATATCACCGGCCTTCCCATGTATCGCCGCGCCGCGCTCGGCGTCGGCTATCTGCCCCAGGAAACCTCGATTTTTCGCGGTATGACGGTGGAAGACAATATCCGCGCCGTGCTCGAAGTCTCGGAGCCCGACCCGGCAGCGCGCGAGGCGCGGCTCGATCAGCTGCTCGGCGAATTCTCCATCGCGCGGCTTCGCAAGGCGCCCGCCATGTCGCTGTCGGGCGGTGAACGCCGCCGCTGCGAGATCGCCCGCGCGCTCGCCGCGAACCCCTCGATCATGCTCCTCGACGAGCCGTTCGCGGGCATCGATCCCATCTCGATCGCCGACATCCGCAACCTCGTCGGCCACCTCAAAGACCGCAACATCGGCGTCCTCATCACCGATCACAATGTCCGCGAAACGCTGGAGATCGTGGACCGTGCTTGCATCATCTACGACGGCCGCGTGCTCTTCGAAGGCACGCCCGAGGCGCTTGTCGCCGACGAGACGGTGCGCAAGGTCTATCTCGGCGAAAGCTTCAGCCTCTAGCGCCATGGCGATCGGTCCGCGTCTTGATCTGAGGCACTCGCAGCAGCTGGTAATGACCCCCCAGCTGCAGCAGGCGATCAAGCTGCTGGCGCTGTCGAACCTCGAGCTCGAAAGTTACATCAACGGCGAACTCGAACGCAATCCGCTGCTCGAAGCGGCGGGCGAGGCTCCGGCGGAGCCCTCCGACGCCCCCGAAATCGCGTCCGACGAGTGGTCAGCACCCGATCCGGCGGGCTCGGACCAGCTCATCGCGGCAGGCGCCGGCGATGCCGATGCACCGCTCGACGTCGACCACGCCGCCGAAACCTTCCACCACGACTGCGCGAGCGACATGCCCGCCCCCGGCACCGGCGGCCTCGACGGCAGCCTCAGCGTCGCGGGTCCCACCGTCGCGGGCGCGGGCGGCGGCGAGGACAGCGAAGGCTTCGACGCCACGCTCTCCGCCGAACTCTCGCTCCACGACACGCTCCTCGCCCAGCTCGCGGGCATGGACGAGGTGCAGCAGATCATCGCGCGCCACATCATCGATCTCATCGACGAAAGCGGCTATTTCACCGGCGATCTCAATGAAATCGGCGCACGCCTGCAGGTGCCCACCGCCGATGTCGAGGCCGTGCTGAAGATCGTCCAGACGTTCGAGCCGACCGGCGTCGGCGCGCGTTCGCTCGGCGAGTGCCTGGCGCTGCAGGCGATCGAGGCGGACCGCCACGATCCCGCGATGGCGACGCTGCTTTCGAACCTCGATCTGCTCGCGCGCGGCGAGCTGGCGACGCTGCGCCGCATCTGCGGCGTCGATGCCGAAGACCTCTCCGACATGATCTCCGAGCTGCGCGCCTACAACCCCAAGCCCGGCCTCGCCTACGGCGGCGAGCCCCCGCAGCCGATCATGCCCGACATCTTCGTCGCGCGCACCGTATCGGGCGGCTGGGCAGTCGAGATCAACGCCGCGACGCTGCCGCGCCTCCTCGTCAACCGCAGCTATTATGCGGAACTTTCAGGCACGGGCGGCAAGGCGGCGAAGAGCTTCCTGTCGGACTGTCTGCAATCCGCGAACTGGCTCATCAAGGCGCTCGATCAGCGCCAGCGCACGATCATCAAGGTCGCGACCGAGCTCGTCCGCCAGCAGGAGGCGTTCTTCCTCCACGGCGTCCAGCACCTGAAGCCCCTCAATCTCCGCGCCATCGCCGACGCCATCGGGATGCACGAATCGACCGTCAGCCGCGTCACCTCGAACAAGTACCTCTCGTGCGAGCGCGGCCTCTTCGAGCTGAAATACTTCTTCACCTCGGCGATTCAGGCCTCGGACGGCGGCGACGCCGTCTCCGCCGAATCGGTGAAAACCAAGATCCGCGAACTCATCGAAGGCGAGCGCGGCGGCAAGATCCTCTCCGACGACAAGCTCGTCGAGCTGCTCAACGACGCCGGTTTCGACATCGCCCGCCGCACCGTCGCGAAATACCGGGAGGCGATGGGCATCGGCTCCTCGGTCGAACGTCGCCGCGCCGCCGCTATCCAGAGCGCGGCGGCTTAGTCCCTCAGAAGCTCGTTGATGCCCGTCTTGCTCCGTGTCTGCGCATCGACACGCTTCACGATCACCGCGCAGTAAAGCCCCGGCCCGCCGTCCGCGCCCGGCAGCGAGCCCGGCACGACCACGGAGTAAGCCGGCACGCGCCCGCGCATCACTTCGCCCGTCGCGCGGTCGACGATCTTCGTGGAGGCGCCGAGATAGACGCCCATGGAGAGCACCGCGCCCTCTTCCACCACCACGCCCTCGGCGACTTCGCTGCGCGCGCCGATGAAGCAATTGTCCTCGATGATCACTGGTCCGGCCTGCAGCGGTTCCAGCACGCCGCCGATGCCGACGCCGCCCGAAATGTGCACGCCCTTGCCGATCTGCGCGCAGCTGCCGACGGTGGCCCACGTATCGACCATCGTGCCCTCGCCCACATAAGCGCCGATGTTGACGAAGCTCGGCATCAGCACCGCGCCCTTGGCGATGTAAGCGCCGCGCCGCGCCGTGGCGCCCGGCACCACGCGGAAGCCCGCCGCGCGAAACCGGTTCTCGCCCCATCCGGCGAACTTCGAAGGCACCTTGTCGAACGCCGGCGCGCCGCCCGCCCCGGCCTCGACGATGGCGTTATCGTTCAGCCGGAACGACAGCAGCACCGCCTTCTTCAGCCACTGGTTGACGCGCCACTCCCCGTCCACCTTCTCGGCGACGCGGTAGGTGCCCGCGTCCAGCCCTTCGATCGCGGCCTCCACCGCCTCGCGCACCGCGCCGGTTGTGGAAAGGCCAAGCCCTTCGCGCTCTTCCCAGGCCTGATCGATGATGGCGGCGAGATCGGTCATGCTTCTACCCCTGTCGTAATAAAATGAAGCCAGTCGCCAACGTCGGCGATCCGGTGGTCGATGCTGTCGTGGTCGGCCTGATAGCTGCCGCTTTCGGCGCCGTTGTCCGCCCACACCGTCGTCATGCCCATCGCCTTCGCGGGCACGAGGTTGCGCGCCATGTCCTCCACGAACAAGGCGCGTTCGGGCCGGATGCCGTGCGCCGTGCAGAAGCCGTGATAGGCGTTCGGATCGGGTTTCGGCCGATAATCCATGGCGTGGATATCGTACACCGCCTCGAACACCCCGCCGAGGCCGAGCCGGTCGAGCACCCTCTCGGCATAGGCCGTGTCGGCGTTGGTGAACACGAGCTTGCGGCCCGGCAGCTTGTCAAACGCCGCCGCCATGCGGCTGTCCGCCTCCAGCACGCCCATGTCGATGTCGTGCACGAAGCTCAGGAAATCCGCTGGTGCCACGCCGTGCCCGTCCATCAGCCCGCGCAGCGTCGTGCCGTGATCGTGGAAGAAGCGCTTCTGCACCCGCCGCGCTTCCACAGCGTCGCACCCGATCAAGCGCATGATGTATGCGCCCATGCGCTCGTCGATCTGCGCGAACAGGTTCGCGCGCGGCGGATAGAGCGTGTTGTCGAGATCGAAAATCCACGTCTCGATGTGGCCGAAGGCGTCCATGCGGGGGTCATGGCTTCGACCGGTCGATTCCGCAAGCATTTGGTAATGCCTTTAAGCGACGATTCTGCCATCAGGGGTGCAAAGGGAACAATAGGGGTGCTGGCGGATATGCGCCGACGCGTCAGTACGCAGCTTCGTGGATTCACTGCCGTTTCGGCGCTGTGCATGGCTGCATTCCTCGCCGCATGCGGCGGCGGTGGAGGCGGCACGCGCCCCGTGGCGCCGGGCACGGTCACGCCGCCCCCGACACCGACACCCACCCCGACACCCACGCCAAGCCCCGTTTACGATACGGCCGAATATAATCGCTCCAACGCCGCGGCGTCGGCGGGTGCGATCGCGGCCTACGAGGACGGCGCGACCGGCGCGGGCGTGAAAATCGCGGTCATCGACAGCGGCGTTGATATCCAGAGCGCCGAATTCGCAGGCCGCATCGATTCGGCGAGCCGCGACATCGCAGGCGCGCGCAGTGTCGACGATACCGACGGCCACGGCACCTCCGTCTCCGCCGTCGCGCTCGCAGCGAAGAACGACAGCGGCATCCACGGCCTCGCCTTCGACGCGACATTGATCGCGCTCAGAACCGACACGCCCGGCACCTGCACCTCAACCGACGGCTGCTCGCATTCGGACAACAACATCGCCATTGCGATCGATACGGCAGTCTCGGCGGGCGCGCGCGTCATCAACATGTCGCTCGGCGGCGAGGGGCCCAATTCGCGCCTGCGCACCGCGATTGCAAACGCGACCGCAGCGGGCGTCATCGTCGTCATCTCGGCAGGCAACGACAGCCTTTCGAATCCCGATCCCTTCGCTCAGATCGCAAGCGATCCGGCGGCACGCGGCCGCGTCATCATCGCGGGTTCGGTGAACGATACCGATGCGCTTTCAAGCTTCAGCAACCGCGCGGGCAGTTTCGCGGCGCACTACATCGCCACGCTCGGCGAGGGGGTGCGCAGCTTCGATCATACCGGTACCCACTACTGGTTCAGCGGCACCTCCTACGCCGCTCCCGGCATCGCCGGCGCCGTCGCCTTGCTGGCGGACGCCTTCCCCACGCTGAGCGCCGACGAGATCATCGACATCCTGTTCCGCACCGCGCGCGATGCGGGCGCGGCGGGTGACGACACAGTCTTCGGCCAGGGCATTCTCGATCTCGTCCGCGCCTTCTCGCCGATCGGCGCCACCGCGCTTGCGGGGAGCAGCGTGCCCGTTACCAGCGAAGCGGGTTCGCTCGCGGTGCTCGGCGGCGCGCTCGGCGACGGCGGTGATCTCACCGGCGCGCTTTCCGATATCGTCGTTCTCGACAGCTACGGCCGCGCCTACGTCGCCGATCTCGGCGCGGGCATTTCGCGCATCGCCCCCGCGCCGCGCCTCGCCGCTGCGCTGCAGACCAACACCGAAGAGGCGCGCGACGCCTTCGGCATCGCCGGCTACAGCCTGTCGTGGAACGCCGCTGTCAGCACGCGGCCCTGGCTCGGCCTCGCCCAGTCGGGCGGCATCGATGCCCGCGCAGACGTGGACGCCAGCGTCACGCGCGGCTTTGTCACCGGCAGCGTCACCCCCGGCACGGGTGTCGGCTTCGCGGCCGGTTACGGCGCGGACGATCTGCTTGCGAACATGGCGGGCACGCGCGCGCCGGGCTCGCGCTTCATCGCGAGCGGAGATGCGCTGCGCGACGACGGCGTTTCTATCGCGGGCACGCGCGCCGCGGCGGTCAGCCAGCGCATCGGCAGCTGGACCTTCGGCATGGCGGCGGGCACGGGCGAAACCCGGTCGCTCAGCCCCGGCAGCGCGTGGGACCGGCGCCGCGACACGGACGCCATGCAGCTGTTCGCCGCCAGCGCCGCGCGCCGCATCGGCGCGTCAGACGTCAGCGTCACGTGGAGCCGCCTCGATGAAAGCGGCAGCATCCTTGGCGCCGAAGGCTCAGCAGCGCTCGGGCTGACACGCGCCTCCAGCAATTTCCTCGGCCTCGACTGGGCGATGGATGCCGGGAACGGCTGGCGCGTCGCGGCGCAGGCACGCGGCGGGCTCTCCCATCTCGATGTCGCCGCAGGCGGCCTCATCTCCGGCGCGAATGCACTCCGCACCCTCGCCTTCGCGTTCGACGTGACGAAATCGGGCGTGGTCGCACGCGGCGACACGGTCTCGGTGCGAATCGCCCAGCCGCTCCGCGTCGAAGGCGGCGCGCTCCGCGCCGATATCCCGACGAGCTACGACTACGAAACCGAAACGGCAGGCTACACCCGCCGCACCTTCACGCTCGCGCCCTCGGGCCGCGAGATCAGCGTGGAAGCCGCGTGGTCGCTGCCCCTGGCCGGCATCGGCCACCTCGACACAAACCTCTTCTGGCGCCGCGACCCCGGCCACATCGCCTCGCTCGACGACGACATGGGCGCAGCGCTCCGCCTCAGAGCACGGTTCTAGCGCCGTTAACCTCGACGCGCTCTTGTAAGGAATTGGAGTTGAGGCCGAATCAGAAAAGCCCAGCAGGCATTTTGACCGTTACCTTCGGATTGATCGCTGTCGTCGTCTGGAACAGCATCACGCTCGACAATAATCCGGTTCACTTTGACGGCATGTTTTGTGCCAGCAATGACATAAAATCCGAACTCATCCGCGACCCATACGGCGTTGATGTAATCCCACCGCAATCTGTTTGCGACGGAGCAGCGAAGCCCAGTTCGGGGCCAGAAATCTGTGTGGGACAAACCGAAAAGCGCCAGTATCACAAAGGCGAAGCCATCGGTGCTCCGGTTACGTGGCGAAATGTGCCTGCAGGATCGTCAGTCGTCATCTCTCTGGAACGGGATGATCCAAACCCAGCCACCCGCTACCTCGAACCTGTCGGAGCATTGGTCATGGCCCCAATTCCAGCCTCTGATGTTGGCGGGGTCAGTTTCAAATGGAATGGTCGAGAAAAGCCCTGCGCTCCTACGGATGCACCAACGTTGTGCAACGAAATGGCGGAAGTCGGAAGATATCGCCTGCGCGCCCTTCTATATGACCGCGAGCAGATCCAGATCGCAGGCTTGGGCCCGGTCTCGCAAGCCAAGCTCCTTGCTCATCACGCATCACCGCCATTTGTTGTTGCCGGCAAACCCGATCTGCGAGCAATTGCCTCCCTCTTGTGGATGGGTGCGGAGAACACGGCAGAGGGCCCTATGCCAATGCATGATCTCAAGAGCGAGATCAAAGTCTACGAGCGCTTCGGCGGACGCATTTGCGCAGTGTTTCCAGGGCGTCCTCCTTTGGGAGGTTCCATAGAATCCTGCGTGCTTAAATCTGCCCTGATCGGAGATGCAGGCCTGCTCGTATTCAACCCTGATCAGGCATGGATTACGCGCAGCGTCTTCGTCCGCTAGCGCAGGAAGCCGCCATTTTCAGGTCGTTAGCTGAAATCGATCCCCGCTAGCGGTGCGCGCCCCGCGCCATGTCCCGCTGCCGAACAGCCGCGTGCGCCAGCCGCACCACCTCGTCGTCCAGCTCGCTGACCGTGGACAATTGTTTGCCGCACTCGGTGCAGACGATCCAGTCGCGTTCGGCAGGACGCTCCGACACCGCAAAGTCCATGCCGCCGCAGTTCTCGCACTTCAGGCTGACTCTGATTCCGCCAGTCATGGCCAATCTCCCCGGTTATGCTTTTGTTGCAAAGCTATCGGGCTCGCGCGCGAAGTCGAGTCGTCTTGTGCGTAGGGATACCCCCGAAAAGACAGAGGGCCGGCATTCTCAAGCGTGAGAATGCCGGCCCTCCGCGCGTTTTGGGCGTGTTTCCGACAGGGGGGATCGGAAACGGCGCCCCGCGCTCTCAATACAGCAGATCGGACTGGGACGTGCCGATCAGCTGTCGCCGCGCTCCGCGCGACGTTCCGCGCGCTTCGCCTCGTGCGCCGCACGGCGCTCGTCGGGGCTCAGCGTACCATCCTTGTTCGTGTCGGCGGCGTCGAAGCGTGCAAACGCCTTCGCCTTCGCCTCGGCGAGCGTGACGCGTCCGTCATTGTTGGCGTCAGCGGTTTCAAAGCCCTTCTCACCGAAGCCGCCCCAGCCCATTCCGCCGCGGTGCATCATATGGTGGCCCTTGCGCCCCTCGCCATCCTTGAACTTCATGCGCATCTCGCGGCGCTCATTGCCGCCGGCCGCTGCCGTCTCGCGGTGTTCCATCCACTTCATTTTCATCCCGGCGTGGTGCGAATCCCATTCCGTGCGGCTGATCTGGCCGTTCTTGTCGGCGTCCATCGATTCGAACATGCGCGTGCGTGCCTCGGCCATTTTCTTTTCGCCTTCGGCGCGCCGCGCTTCGGCGTGCGCCTTGACCTCGGCCTCGGTAACGGCGCCGTCCTTGTTCGCGTCCACCGCCGCGAAGCGCTCGGCGATCTTCTTTTCAACGTCCGCACGCGTCTCGGGCGCGCTCCAGCGGGCTGCCTTTTCCGCAGGCGCCGGGGCGGCAGTCTGCGCGATCGCGGGAAGCGCCATAAGCGCGGCAGCCGATGCGCCGATCATCAGGAATTTGGTCACTGTCGGTACTCCGTTTCAGCATCTGATTATCTGCCTATACGCAGCCCGCGCTGACTCTCCCTTGAATATGCCGTTCATCAATGCGAAGGGCGCGCGTACTTCGTTTTTTCGCGAAAGGTCTGGTTGGATGTCTGATATCAAGCGCGTGGTTCTGGCCTTCTCTGGCGGTCTCGACACGAGCGTGATCCTGAAATGGCTTCAGCAGACCTATGCCTGCGAGGTCGTGACCTTCACCGCCGATCTCGGCCAGGGCGAGGAGCTCGGGCCGGCGCGCGCCAAGGCGGAGCTGATGGGCGTGAAGCCCGAGCACATCTTCATCGACGATCTCAAGGAAGAGTTCGTGAAGGACTATGTGTTCCCGATGATGCGCGCGAACGCGCTCTACGAGGGTCTTTACCTGCTCGGCACGTCGATCGCCCGGCCGCTGATCGCGAAGCGCCAGATCGAGATCGCCAAAATGGTCGGCGCGGATGCCGTCAGCCACGGCGCGACCGGCAAGGGCAACGATCAGGTCCGTTTCGAGCTGGGCTATTACGGCCTCAACCCCGACATCAAGGTGATCGCGCCGTGGCGCGAGTGGGATCTCACCAGCCGCACCCGCCTCATCGAGTTCGCCGAGGCGCACCAGATCCCCGTGTCCAAGGACAAGCGCGGCGAAGCGCCGTTCTCGACCGACGCGAACCTCCTCCACACCTCCTCTGAAGGCAAGGTCCTCGAAGACCCGTGGGAGGAAGTGCCCGACTACGTCTTCTCGCGCACCGTGAACCCGGAAGACGCGCCCGATACGCCCGAATACATCACCGTCGAGTTCGACGCAGGCGACGCGGTCGCGATCAACGGCGAGGCGCTGTCCCCGGCAAACCTCCTCGCCAAGCTCAACGATTACGGCCGCACGCACGGTATTGGTCGTCTCGACCTCGTCGAGAACCGCTTCGTCGGCATGAAGTCGCGCGGCATGTACGAAACCCCCGGCGGCACCATCCTCCACATCGCCCACCGCGCCATCGAGCAGCTCACGCTCGACCGCGGCGCCGCCCACCTCAAGGACGAACTCGGCCCCCGCTACGCCGAACTCGTCTACAACGGCTTCTGGTTCAGCCCGGAGCGAGAGATGCTGCAGGCCGCCATCGATCACAGCCAGCAAAAGGTCAGCGGCACCGTCCGCCTCAAGCTCTACAAGGGCTCGGCCTGGGTCGTCGGCCGTAAGTCGCCGAACTCGCTCTATTCCGAAAAGGTCGTCACCTTCGAAGACGACGCCGGCGCCTACGACCAGCGCGACGCCGAAGGCTTCATCAAGCTGAACGCCCTGCGCCTGCGCCTTCTGGGGCGCCGGGGCGCTTAAACCCGCCTTTAACCCTGCGCCCCTAGTCTCGCCGCACCATGGAAACGGCGGCACGGGCGATGAAAGCGGATATCGGCGAGCTTCGCGCGGCGGGCGTAATGCTCGGCATCGCCGGGCTTTACATGGCCGTGGTGCTCGGCACCGGGCTCATTCCGGCGGGCCAGTTCGTCCAGCTTTTCTCGGTTTACGCGCAGTCGCTCGGTGCTCTCACGCTCGCGGCGGGCGGCATCGCGCTCTTCGTCGAATGCGCGCGCCGCGCGCGCCGCGAAGGCGCCGCCCCCTCCCCGTTCGGCGTGATCCGCAGCTTCGTTGCGCTGCGCTGGCAGCGCGACCGTTTCCTCAGCCTCGCCGCGCCGCCGCTCGTTTGCGCGATCATGTTGGCGTCGTTCAATGCCTTCAAGCAGCTGGTCCTGCCGCGCGCCGGCTTCCACCTCGATCCGCTGTTCGCGGCGTGGGACAAGGCGCTGTTCCTCGGCACCGACCCGTGGGTCGTGACGCACAAAATTCTGAGCGGCCCGGCCGCGACGCTCGCCATCGACAGTTTCTACCACGGCTGGTTCGTACCGATGACGCTCGGCGTCATCGTCTGCGCGTACCTGCGCGATTCGCACCTGCGCACGCAGTATGTGCTCAGCTACGCGGTTTCGTGGATTCTGATCGGATCCGTGCTTGCTTGGCTGCTCCCGGCCGCGGGGCCGTGCTTCTACGATGATTTCGCGGGCGGCGCGCCGACGTTCACCGCACTGATGGACACGCTCGACAGCTACGACCGGACGCTCATCGCGGAAGGCGGCGTCGGGATCGCCGCACTCAAGAACCAGCAGGCGCTCCTCAACCACTTCAACGGCAACGGCACGCTCGTGCTCGGCGGCGGTATTTCGGCGATGCCCTCGATGCACAATGCGCTCGCCGTCCTGTTCGCGCTCGGCGGTATGCGCATCAACCGCGTGCTCGGCTGGGTGATGTGGGTTTATGCGACGCTGATCTGGATCGGCTCAATCCACCTCGGCTGGCACTATGCGATCGACGGGATCGCCGCAGCCGTGCTCGCTGTCCTCATCTGGTATGTCTGCGGTCGCGTCGCCGAGGTGATGCTCGCCGCGCGCGCACCGCGAACCTGCCCTCGCGCTCGCTGAATAGGCGTCAGCGCGCGAAAACAGCGAACTTGTAGCTGAAGAAATTGAACCCCATCGCCGCGATCGTCGCGGCGGCGAATGCCGGCGTCGTCGGCAGCCCGGCGTAGGTAAGCGCGGAGAAGGTGGCGGCGTTGACCGCCAGCCCGCCAAGCGAGGCGCCGACATAGCGGAGGAATTCCCGCCACGTCGGCGGCGCATCCACGCGAAACGTCCAGCGCCGGTTACCCATCCACGTCGTCAGGATCGCAAGGCTGAGCGCCGGAACCTGCGCCGCATAGGGAGAAACACCCGCACGAACCAGCGCTTCGAGGCTCACCGCGCCGAGAACGAACGCGGCGCCCCCGATCGCCAGAAACGCAGCGCCTTCGCGAAGCCGCGCCTTCACGGCGTCGGCAGCCCGCGCTGCGTCAGCAGGAACATGCGCTTCAGTTCCACGCGCGAGCGCGAGACCGAATCGAGAATGAGCCCGCACATCGCGGACATCGCCGCAATGATCATCAGCGCGGCGGCGAGGATCGCAGTCGGGAAGCGCGGCACGAGGCCGGTTTCCAGATACTCGGCAACGACCGGCAGGCCGAACGCCAGCGACACGAGCGTCAAGAGCGCGGCGAGCCCGCCGAAAAAGAACGCAGGCCGCGTCTCCTTCAGCAGCAGGAAGAACACCGAAAGGATGCGAAAGCCGTCGCGGAAGGTGCGGAGCTTGCTCACAGAGCCTTCCGGCCGCACGCCGTAATCGGTCTCGATCTCAGCGACCGGCAGCATCAGCTGGCTCGCGTGGACGGACATTTCGGTCTCGATCTCAAAGCCGCGGCTTACCGCCGGAAAGGTCTTGGCGAAGCGGCGGCTGAACACGCGGTAGCCCGAAAAGATATCGCTGAAATCGTCGCCGAACATCCACTGGAACACGCCGTTGAACAGGCGGTTGCCGATCGCGTGGCCGGATCGCCCGGCGTCCTGCCGCACGCCGCGCCGCGTTCCCACCACCATGTCGAGCCGGCGTTCGACGAGCGCCTTCACCAGCATCGGCGCATCGGCCGCCGCATAGGTGCCGTCGCCGTCCGCCATCACGTAAATGTCGGCATCCACCTCGGCGAACATGCGCCTCACGACGTGGCCCTTGCCCTGCCGCTCCTCACGGATGACGATCGCGCCCGCGCCTTCCGCCACGCGCGCCGTGTCGTCGGAGGAATTATTGTCGAACACGTAGATGACCGCGCCGGGAAGCGCGTCCGCAAAGCTCGCGACCACATGCGCGATCGTCGCCGCCTCGTTGTAGCACGGCAGCACGACGGCGGTGGCAAGGCCGACCCGCGACTGCGCGGTGTCGAACTGCGAGGCTGAGGGGATCGAGACCATGACTGTTCCTCGGGCGGAAAGTTCCGATTGGCGAAACTCTAGGGCGGCGATGGCTTCCAACAGGTTAATATCGCGGCTCTTCGAAGCCGACTGTTAACCACGTACGCCGTAGAGCAGCGCACATGGATACGGATCGGACCCGCGGCTTCCTCGTGCCGCTGCTCATCATCTGGCTGCTCGCCGCGCTCGCGCTCACGATCGTGAACCGCGCGGATATCGCCGCGCTCGACCTTCCCGATACCGACGACGCGCAGCGGCTGATGCAGGTGCGCGACTGGCTTGGCGGGCAGGCGTGGGGCGATGTCGATCAGCACCGCATGAACCCGCCCGCAGGCGCGAACATGCATTGGTCGCGCCTCGTCGACCTGCCGATCGCGGGCATCATCGCCCTCACCGAGCCCGTTTTCGGCCGCGCTGTTGCCGAGCGCATCGCAGGCACCGCCGTGCCGCTCCTTGCGCTTCTCGTCACGATGGGCGCCGCCGCGCTCGCCGCATTCCGTCTCGCCGAGCGGCAGGCCGCCATCCTCGCGGCGGTGTTCATCGCGGCAAGCGGCCAGATCCTGTCGCTGTTCAAGCCGCTCAGGATCGATCACCACAATTGGCAGATCGCGTTCATGCTGTGCGCCGTCGCAGCGCTTGCCGATCCGCGCCGCCGCTTTTCGTCGGGTGTCCTTGCTGGTCTCGCCACCGTCGCGGCGCTCGTCATCGGACTTGAGATGCTCCCGCACCTCGTGGTCGTCGGCGCGATCCTCGTGCTCGGCTGGTGCCGTGAGCCGGCACTCGGGCGGATGCTCGCAGGCTACGGCGTCGCGCTAGTGGTGGGATCGGCACTTGCCTTTCCGGCCTTCGTGCCGCCCGCGCGCTGGTGGTTCGCCGCGTGCGATGCCTTCTCGCCCGTCTATGCCGCGCCGCTCGTTTTCGGCGGCGCGCTCGCCGCGATCCTGCCGCAGATCGATGTGCTCACGTCACCGCTGAGGCGCGCTATCGCCGCGGCTATCGGCTTCGCGAGCGTCGGCGTTGCGGTGCTCGTCGCTTTCCCGCACTGCGCGGGCGGCCCGATGGCGATGCTCGACCCAGCGTTCCTGCCGGTCCTCGCCCGCATCAGCGAGGCGCGTTCGATCATCAGCTATCTCGGCACCGAGCCCGAAACCGCGATCGCGTTCGGCCTTTATCCCTTCATCGGTATCGCCTGCGCCTTCGTGATGCTGCGCCGCGCGGACGCGGACAGCCGCTTCGGCTGGAGCCTCGTGTTCGGCCTGCTCGCCACCACGACATGGCTGATGTTCCTGCAGCTCCGCGCCGCGACCGGGCCGAACGCTCTCGCCGCGATCGCCGCAGCCGCCGTCACCGCGATGCTGCTGCCCCGCGCCCGCGCGATCCCGTCGACACTGCCGCGTATCGGCGCAACCATGCTCGTGCTCGTCGGCCTCACCAGCGCGCTACCCATGTTCGCCGCGCTCGCGGCAAAGCGCCTGGGCGGCTCCGGCAATGCCGCCCCAGCGGCCGCACCTCTCGCCTCGTGCACCGCATCCGCGACACTCGCACCGCTGAACGGTGTGCCCGAGGGCATCATCGCCGACGTGTTCGACATGGGGCCCGCGATCCTCGTCCACACACCGCACAGCGTCATCGCCGGCCCCTACCACCGCAATGCGGCCTCCATCGCTGACTCCGTCCGCCTGTGGCGCGCGGACGACGAGGAGGCAAAGATGATCGCCACGCGCTACGGCGCGACCTATGTGCTCGGCTGCGTCGGCACCAACGACCTCGCCGCCGCGAAGAAAGAAGCGCCCGGGGGTCTCTGGGCACGGCTGGAAGGCGGAGAGGTTCCGGCGTGGCTCGAACCCGTGCCGATGCCCAAGGGGTCCCCCTTGCGGCTTTACCGGATCAAAGGCTGAAGCTCGCCCGGATTCCGTCGATCACGTATTGCGCGGCGAGCGCGGCAAGGATGACGCCGAGCAGCCGCGTGATCATCGCCTCGATCTTCTCGCCGAGCAGCCGCATCAGCGGCCCTGCGGTCAGAAGCGCGAGCAATGTCAGCGCCAGCACGATGCCGAGCGCAAGAAGCACAACGCTGCGCTCCATCCAGCCGTTCGCCTGCGAGGTGAGCAGCATCACGCTCGCGATCGAGCCCGGCCCGGCGAGCATCGGGATCGCCATCGGGAACACCGAGACGTCCTCGATCTCCTTCGATGCCACCTCCTGCGCGCGCGAATTGCGCCGTTCGGTACGCTTTTCGAACACCATTTCGGACGCGATCAGGAACAGCAGGATGCCGCCCGCGATGCGGAACGCATCAAGGCTGATGCCGAGCGCCGCGAGCATCCCCTTGCCGAGGAAGGCGAAGAACAGCAGCACCGCCGCTGCCACCAGCACCGATCGGATCGCCATGGACCGCCGCTGCTGCGCGGACGCGCCCGCCGTCAGCGAAGAATAGATCGGCGCGCACCCCGGCGGATCGATCACCACGAAAAGCGTGGCGAGCGCCGAGATGAACAGCTCGGTCATCAGAGCCCTTCGGGTGCGGGCAGCCCGGCGCGGCGATGCGCGGCGACGAGCGTGTTGCGCAGAAGCACGGCGATGGTCATCGGCCCGACACCGCCCGGAACCGGCGTCACCCCGCTCGCGGTCTCCATGGCCTCGGCGTAGGCGACGTCGCCGACGAGCCGCGTCTTGCCCTCGCCGCGTTCCGGCGCCGCGATGCGGTTGATGCCGACATCAATCACGACCGCGCCCGGCTTCAGCCAGTCGCCGCGCACCATTTCCGGGCGACCGACGGCGGCAATCACGATGTCCGCCTCGCGCACCACCGAAGGCAGGTCAGCCGTGCGGCTGTGCGCGATGGTGACGGTTGCATTCGCGGCGAGTAGAAGCTGCGCCATCGGCTTGCCGACGATGTTCGATCGGCCGATCACGACCGCGCGCTTCCCCGAAAGGTCGCGGCCGATCCGGTCTTCCAGCAGCATCATGCAGCCGAGCGGCGTGCACGGTACGAGCCCGGGAAGCCCGGTCGCCAGCCGCCCCGCGTTCACGATATGAAACCCGTCCACATCCTTTTCGGGGTCGATCGCCTCGATCACCGCGCTCTCGCGCATGTGCTTCGGAAGCGGCATCTGCACGAGGATGCCGTCGACGCTCTCGTCGGCGTTCAGCGTTTCGACGAGCGCGATCAGATCGGCCTCGGGCGTGTCGGCAGGCAGCCGATGCTCAAAGCTCACCATGCCGGCCTCGACCGTCGCCTTGTGCTTCGATCCGACATAGACCTGGCTCGCCGGGTCTTCGCCCACGAGCACGACCGCGAGGCCGGGCCTGCGCCCCGTCGCCGCGAGAAATGGCGCAACCGCGGCGGACACACGTCCGCGGAGACCCTCGGCAAATGCCTTGCCGTCGATACGCTCAGCCGTCATTTGAAAACTTTCAGCCCGCCATGATGTCGAAAACCAGCGCCGGAACCAGCCGCTGGATGAGGATGAGGCCGAGGATCAGCACCATCGGCGAAAGGTCGATACCGCCGAGATCGGGGAGCACGCGCCGGATCGGCCGCATCATCGGCTCAGTCAGCCGGTCGAGCCCGGTCAGCAGGCTGCGGACGAATTGATTGCTGGTGTTGATGACGTTGAACGCCACCAGCCAGCTGATGATGACCTGCGCGATGATGATCCAGATCACGAGCTGGATGACCATCGTGAAGATACCGAGCAGAGCTGCGACCGTATTCATGCGAGTCCATTCCTTGGCACACCGTGCAGGCCTGTCTCCTAACGGCGCACCGAAACGGTGTCCACCGCGTCCTCCGCGCCGAGCCCGTTCTCGATCGCATCGATCGCGGCGAGCAGCCCCGCCTTGTCGCAGCGCGCCGCGATATCCGCCTCGATCGCGAGCACGCCGGGCGCGATCTCGCCGTACAGGCGCTCCCCCTCCGTCGTCAGCGTCAGGCGCGAGGTGCGGCCGTCGCGGTCGTCCGCCGCGCGGCGCATCAGACCGCGCGCGATCAGCGCGGAAACGGCCCGGCTTACCGTCGCCTTCTCCATCGGGGTCATCCGCACCACGTCCTGCGCGCTCCGCCCCGGCTTCTCGGCGACCGCCGCAAGCACGCGCCACTGCGGCGAGGACAGGCCGCAGCCTTCATAGACCCGCGCGAGCCGCTGGCTCAGCCGGTCGGAGAGCACCGCGACGCGGTAGGGCAGGAACGTGTCGAGACGGATCGGAGGCATATCGTTCCACTTGCAACAAGTTTCATATGAAACTAATATCACGGAATAGCGACTCGAAGCAAATGAGGGAGTGAGCGTCAATGGCCGACCTTTTCGAAAACCCGGCAGGGCTCGACGGATTCGAATTCCTGGAGTTCTCAGCGCAGGATCCTGCGGTCGTCGATCGTGTGTTCCGCCAGCTCGGCTTCACCCCCATCGCTAAGCACCGCTCGAAGGACGTGACGCTTTACCGGCAGGGCCACGTCAACTTCCTGCTGAACGCCGAGCCGCGCTCGCCCGCCGCCTTCTTCGCCGAGGAACATGAAGCCGGCGCCTGCGCGATGGGCTTCCGCGTGAAGGACGCCGCGAAGGCTTATGCGCACGCCGTCGCGAACGGCGCCGAACCCATGCCGACCGCCACCGGCTGGATGGAGCTTCGGCTCCCCGCCATCAAGGGCATCGGCGGTAGTCTCATCTATCTCATCGATCGCTACGGCGACGATGCGGACATCTACGACATCGATTTCCGCTATTTCGAAGGTGTTGACCGCCATCCCAAGGGCGCGGGGCTGGAGATCATCGATCACCTCACGCACAACGTCTATCGCGGCCGCATGAAGTTCTGGGCGGAGTTCTACGAGAAGCTCTTCAACTTCCGCGAGATTCGCTACTTCGACATCAAGGGCGAATACACCGGCCTCACCAGCAAGGCGATGACGGCGCCGGACGGCAAGATCCGCATTCCGCTGAACGAGGAAGCCAAGCAGGGCGGCGGCCAGATCGAAGAGTTCCTGATGGCCTTCAACGGCGAGGGCATCCAGCATGTCGCGCTCTCCACGGCCGACATCTATTCCACGATCGACAGCCTGAAAGCGCTCGGCCTGCCGTTCATGACCGCACCGCCCGAAACCTATTATGCAATGCTCGACGAGCGCCTGCCCGGCCACGGCGAGCCCGTTGACGCGATGAAGTCCCGCGGCATCCTGCTCGACGGCTCCACCGAGAACAACGACCCGCGCCTGCTCCTGCAAATCTTCTCGGGCAACGTGCTCGGCCCGGTGTTCTTCGAGATCATCCAGCGCAAGAAGGACGAAGGCTTCGGCGAGGGCAATTTCAAGGCGCTGTTCGAATCAATCGAGCGCGACCAGATCGAGCGCGGCGTGCTCGAAACCGCGGAGGGCTGAGCCATGAAGCGCTACCTCAATTTCCCGCTGGTGAAGGGCGAAGCGAGCCGTCAGGCGCACGCCGATCTTCCCGAGGGCACCTACGAGCGCGAGATGTCGAAGGAAGGCTTCTTCGGCCCCGCCGCCTTCTTCTATCACCGCAATCCGCCCACGGGCTGGACCGATTTCGACGGGCCGCTCGCGCCCCGCGCCTTCGATCTCACGCAGATCAACGAAGCGCCGAACTCGCTTTGGTCCGCCCCGGTCGTGCTGCACAACAAGGCGACCGAAATCCGCCTGTGGCGCCTCGCCGACGCCATGACGGCGCTCGATCGCAACGGCGACGGCGATCAGATCCTGTTCGTGCACCGCGGCAGCGGCGATTTCTTCTGCGATTTCGGTCATCTCGTGATCGGACAGGGCGACTATGTCGTGATCCCGCGCGGCACGATGTGGCGCATCGTGCCCACCGAACCGATGCAGATCCTCGCGGTCGAGGCGACCAACTGCAGCTACACGCTCCCGGACAAGGGCCTTCTGGGGCCGCACGCGATCTTCGATCCGGCGGTGATGGATACGCCCGAGATCGACGAGGCCTTCCGCGCGCAGCAGGGCGACACCGAAACACGCGTCGCGGTGAAGAAGCGCGGGCAGGTTTCGTGGATGACCTATCCGTTCAACCCGCTCGATGCGGTGGGCTGGCACGGCGAGCTTTCGGTTGCGCGGCTCAACGTGCGCGACATCCGCCCGATCATGAGCCACCGCTACCATGTGCCCCCCTCAGCGCACACGACCTTCCTGGCTGATCGTTTCGTGATCTGCACCTTCGCGCCGCGTCCGTTCGAAACGGACCCGAAGGCGCTGAAGGTGCCGTTCTTTCACAACAACGACGATTACGACGAAGTGCTGTTCTACCACGACGGCGACTTCTTCAGCCGCGACAACATCCACCCCGGCATGATGACGCTGCACCCTTGCGGCTTCACGCACGGCCCCCACCCCAAGGCGCTCACCCGCATGTTCGAGCAGCCCAAGCCGATGACCGACGAGTATGCGGTGATGATCGACACGCGCGATCCGCTCGAAATCGGCGAAGCGGCTTCCGCTGTCGAATGGACCGGTTACAAGGATAGCTGGAAAAGCAAATCCTGAAGGGGCCCCACATGAAACCCATGATCCTGTCCGCGGCGATGCTGTGCCTCGCCGCACCGATGGCGAATGCCGCCGCGCCCAATTCGCCGCAAGGCACCGCAGCGCTCAGCCTCTACAAGGACATCGTCGAGATTCGCTCCGCCGCCGGTCACGGCAAGGTGCCCGAGGTTGCGGCGCGCGTCGTCAAGGATCTGAAGGCGGCGGGCTTTGCCGACGCGGACATCAAGGTCGTGCCGATGGGCGAGACCGTGTACCTCCTCGCCCGCTATCCCGGCAAAGCGGGCAGCAAGAAGCCGCCCGTCGCTTACCTCGCGCACATGGACGTGGTGGACGCGAAGCCCGAGGACTGGTCGTTCGATCCCTTCGTTCTGCGCGAGAAGGACGGCGACTTCCTTGGCCGCGGCACGCTCGACAACAAGATGGGCGTCGCCCACCTCACGCGCGCCTTCGCCGATCTGAAAACGAGCGGCTTCGTGCCGGACCGCGACCTCTACCTCGCCTTCTCCGGCGACGAGGAAACCGGCATGACGACAACGCGCGCGCTCGTCGACGCGCTGAAGCCCGTGAAGCTTGAATATGCGCTGAATTCAGATGCCGGCGGCGGCGCGCTCACGCCGGACGGCAAGCCCTTCGGCTACGGGATGCAGGTCGCCGAGAAGACCTTCGCCACCTTCGACGTCACGATCCGCAACGAGGGTGGTCATTCCAGCCGCCCGCGCAAGGACAATGCGATCTACGATCTCGCCGCGCTCCTCAAGAACGTCGAGGCGCTCAAGTTCCCGATCCAGGCGAACAGCGTCACGCGCGCCTCGTTCGGTGCGATGGCGAAGGAATTGAAAGCCTCGCAGCCGCAGGTCGCCGAGATGCTGCGCCGTTTCTCCGAAAACCCGAACGATGCCGAAGCCGCCGCCGCGCTCGCTTCGAGCGAGGAATTCGAGCCCGAGATGCGCACCACCTGCGTCGCCACGATGCTGAACGCGGGTCACGCCGAAAACGCATTGCCGCAGCGCGCGATCGGCACAGTGAACTGCCGCATCTTCCCCGGCGTCGAGGTTGCCACCGTGCAGGCCGCGCTCGAGCAGGCGGGTGGCAATCCGAAGGCCGAATGGAAGGTGCGCGGCACGCCGACGGCCAGCCCGGTTTCCGAACCCCGCCCGGACGTGACCGCAGCCGTGAAATCGGCGCTGGCGCTGCATTACCCCGGCGTCGCGATCACGCCCTATCAGGAATCGGGTGGCACCGATGGCATGTGGTTCCGCATCGCGGGCGTTCCCACCTTTGCCGTCTCGCCCGTCTTCATGGACATGAAGAAAATGCGCGCGCACGGGCTCGACGAGAACGCGCCCGTCGCCTCCTTCTACAACGGCCTCGATTATTGGCCGCACCTCATCAAAACGCTTGCCGGAGGGAAGAAATGAAGCTTGCCAGCCTGAAGGGCGGACGCGACGGCCGTCTGGTCGTCGTTTCGAAGGATCTTGCGTGGTGCGCGGACGCCTCCGCCATCGCCCCGACGCTGCAGGCCGCGCTCGACGATTGGGATGTGGCAGCGCCGAAGCTCGAAGCCCTCGCCACCGATCTCGCGCACGAAGCGATTCCCATGATGCGCTTCCACGAGCGTGAGGCGCATTCGCCCCTTCCGCGCGCGTATCAGTGGGCGGACGGCTCCGCCTATGTGAACCACGTCGAGCTGGTGCGGAAAGCGCGCGGCGCAGAGCTTCCCGAAAGCTTCTGGACCGATCCGCTGATGTATCAGGGTGGCAGCGATTCGTTCGTCGGCCCGCGCGATCCGATCGTGCTCGCCGACGAAAGCTGGGGCTGCGATCTCGAAGCCGAGGTCGTCGTCGTCACGGGCGACGTGCCGCAAGGGATTTCGCCCGAGGACGCGCGCGCGCACATCCGCCTCGTCGGCCTCGTCAACGACGTGTCCTTGCGCAATCTCATCCCCGCCGAACTCGCCAAGGGCTTCGGCTTCCTCCAGTCCAAGCCCGCGAGCGCTTTCTCGCCGGTGTTCGTGACGCCCGACGAACTTGGCGCCGCGTGGGACGGCGGCAAGCTTATCGGCACGCTCAAGGTCGATCTGAACGGCCAGCCGTTCGGCCGCGCCGAAACGGATGTCGACATGACCTTCGATTTCGGCGTGCTGATCGCGCACCTCGCCAAGACGCGCGATCTCGAAGCGGGCTCGATCGTCGGCTCGGGCACGGTTTCGAACCGCGACGCCGGCGGCGGGCCGGGCAAGCCCATCGTGCAGGGCGGCCTCGGCTATTCGTGCCTGGCAGAGGTGCGGATGGTCGAAACGATCCTGTCGGGGAAGCCCGAAACGCCGTTCCTCACATACGGCGACACGGTGCGAATCTGGGTGGACGATGCCACGGGCCACAGCGTCTTCGGCGCGATCGAACAAACCGTCGCGGCGGGCTGAAGCGGCGCTTCTGTTTCCAACCTGTTAACGCCTGCTGGGGCAGGGTCGCGCGCACTGTATTAAGGGAGCGCGTACATGACACTCGGCAGCAAGGTTTCCGCGCTTCGCCGCGCAAAGGCGCTGCCTCCGGTCAGCACGGGTTCGCAGGAACGCCGCCTGCATATGCAGGCGCACAATTACTGGGCGACGCTGCCGCGCGCCGGCAGCGTGCCCCGTTGGAGCGATTTCGATCCGATGCTGATCGAGGACCGCTGCACGCAGAGCTTCGTCATCGATCTCGACGAAAACGAAGGTCCGCACCTCCGTCTCATCGGCGAGGCGCTCCAGGCCGAAGGCGGCGTCGATACCGATGTCATCGGCCTCGCCGAAGCGCCGCCGGGCTCGCTTCTGATGCGCATTAGCAGCTATTTGCCCGAACTGCTCAGCCGCGCCGTGCCGCTGTCGGTCGAAACGCCTTATGAAACCGCCACGGGCCACCCCGGCATCTACCGCGCCTTGCTGATGCCGTTCACCACGAACGGCGGCGCGATCGACGTGGTCTTCGGCGTCGTCAGCTGGCGCGAAACCGCGCGCCATAGCGAACGCCCCGCCGCCGCGCGCATCGTTCCCATCCGGGGCTGATTTCCGAAAGCGGGCGCGCGCCCGCTCCAGGGCGGGTCGACATTCAGAAGATGACGTGCCGAAAATGGTGGGTTTTCGCGACCCGGAGCGGAGCGTACGAAAGGTACGTGAGCACCGGAAGCGCGGAAAGCCGCCATTTGCAGGCCGTCAGAACTGAATGTCGATGCGCCCTGGCGCTTCAGCGGGCAGTGATGAAGCGTTCCAGCTTGCCCAGCGTTTGATGCCCCAGTTCCACGGCGCCGAACCCCTTCGCATCCTGAAATTCCGCCGCCGTGCTGAAGACCATGCCGAGCGTTACTTTCGTCGCGCCGTCCTGTTCCTCGAACGCGGCCCAGGCATCCGCGTGCTTGGGGCCGTTCTCGCCCCAAAGCAGCGCGTAGCCGATCCGCTCTTCGGGGCGAACCTCGTTATAGAGATGATGGTTCGGGAACACGGTGCCGTCCGGCCCGATCATGTCGAACACCCACTCGCCGCCCGCGCGCAGATCGATCCGCGTCGTGCGGCATGAAAATCCGTCCGGCCCCACCATTGCGGCAGCGTTTCGGCATTCATCCACGCGCCCCAAACGATCGACTTCGGCGCCTGGATCACGCGCTGCAAAATCATGGTTCGCTCGGCGACGGCAGCCAGATTGTCGAGACCGGCGCCGAAGCCCTCCCGGTAGCCGGCCGCCATATCCTGCGCGAGTGAGGACAGCTGCACCGTCACAACCAAGCGGCTGTGCCCGTCCGCATCTTCGATCTGCGCCGTCACCAGCGCCGCCGACAGCGTCGCGCCTTCGCACGAGATCACCTCGTAATTCACGCTGCGCGCCGCCGGCTGCAGCACGAGCCAGCCATTCTCACAGCAGATATCGCGCTCGCCTTCCACCTTGCAGAGCGAAATCTCGCGCCCCCCGACCCTTGTGTCGCTTTCGAGCATTTCGACAGTCACGGAGGGCGAAGGCGAAGCCCAGATCGCGCGTGCGGCCGGGGCCGTCCACGCTTCCCACAGCACGGCGGGCGGCGCAGCAACATTCCGTTCGAAGGTGAGTGTCACAAAGGGGCTGCCGTCATCGGACGCTCGGTGTGCGTCTGCAGCGAAGGTCTGTGTCATTCTTTGCGCTCCTTCATCACGTTCATCACAAATGCGTCCAGCCGATCCAGCCGCTCTTCCCAAATGGCACGATGCTCATCGAGCCACGTCCGCGCCGGTTCCAGCGCCTCGGGAACAAGCGCGCAGGTGCGGACCCGCCCGTCCTTGGACGAGGTGATCAATCCCGCGTCCTCGAGCACCGAAAGGTGCCGCATCACCGTGGGCAGCCGCAGCCCCGTGGGGTCCGCCAGATCCGTCACGCCCGCCGGTGTCGCCGCGAGGCGGGAGAGGATCGACCGCCGGGTCGGATCGGCCAACGCATGGAACAGCCGTGAAAGTTCGGGATCATGCTTAGTCATGTTGCTAAGTAATTCACGACACCGACGTCGCGCAAGCAAAAACTTCGCCGATCAGCTAAGTTTCAGCGCGCGCCGCACGCATCGGGCCATGCCAGCTTTTTATTTGTCAGCGGGAACGCGCGATCCCTATATTGGCGGGATACGCGGCGACCCTGTTCGCTTCGCGGTAACCGGAGAGTGGATGTCTGAGCTTGTACGATAAGGCTCTCTGAACCTCAGAGAGCCTCGTGAATTCAAAGCCGCCGGGCGCAATGCGCTCGGGGTATTTTTCACGTCTATCTTACGAGACTTCCATGAATATCTCACGAAACGAGCAGCGTGCGCTGCACGTTCTGGCCCTTGGCGGCCGCATTCTGCATGAGCGCGGCGATGGCCGCAAAATCACGTCCGTGGCCTGCGTCACACGTGAAGGGATGTTCCTGGCCGGCTTCGACCTGACGGTTTTCCACCAGTTGCGGCGGAAACGTCTGATCGAATCCCGGTCGGGCAGCCCCTATCGAATTTCGAAGCGCGGCCGCATCTCCGTCCGCGCGCAGCTCGACAATCAGGGGGCATGACACAAGGCCGGGCTGTGTCGAGAGATACAGCCCGGCTGCACGTCGCGGCCGCAGGCAAAGCTAATGTGGTTATTTTTTTGCCTTCATGCGGCAGTTGCAGTGACGATCCATGTTGCCGCACCCAAGCTCACCTTGCCGCCCCGCTCGCGCGCTCGCAGTGCGGCACGGACCTGCGGTTCAGCTTTCGACAGAAGTGCAGGCGTTTCCCTCAAGACCTTTCCCAGGGCGCCAACACGCGTGATGACCCTCAACATCGCGTCGGCGTCACCACTGGAAATGTCGGCGTCGTATGCCTTGACACAGATACATTCAAAGCCTGCGGATCGAAGAACAAGATTGATGGTATCGGCATTCTCGAAGCTGAATGGCGTCGCATCGACTGTAATTTTCAAACCCGCGGCTTCAACGGGAAAGAAATCCAATTCGTTTTCCTGCATAGATCGCCAGCAGATGAAACCGACCCTGCCGCCACGTCTCAGTATTCTATGTATGTTCGCAAATGCTTGCGTCGGGTCAGCAAAGAACATCGTTCCAAACCTGGAAAAGACGCCATCGACACTCTGGTCAGGCAGTGCAAGACTCGCAGCATCCTCCTGCAACAATGTTACCTGAGACAGGTGAGCCGCCCTTGTAGCCGCAACAGCCAGAACACGCGGGGCTACATCCACGCCAATGACGCGGCCGGTCGGACCTACTCGATCAGCCAGCTGCAGGATCGTCTCTCCTGCACCGCAACCGACGTCCAAAATCGTTTGCCCGGCGGCTGGGGCCAAGGCGTCCATAGCGACCAAGCCTAATGGAGACATTTGCAAATCGATCAGATCTGCCAAGTCAGCTCGAGCCTGATCGCCAACGTCCTGCACTGTCGAATGCGCTTTCATGCCACCAGCCTGAACGGGGAGAAGCTCAACTGCAATGCGATCGAAAGCGATCACCGCACAGTGCGTGTGCAATCGGCATGATCATCAAACGAAAAGGGCCGACGCGTATTCGCGCCGGCCCCTCCTGCGTTCGATCCTCCCCGAATCGATTGCGGCTGCTCGTTTAGAGCAGTTCGATATTGCCTGCAGCGACCTTGCCGCGGCGGTCGCGTGCCAGCTCGAAGCTGACGCGCTGGCCTTCGGCGAGGCTCGTGAGACCGGCACGCTCGAGCGCGCTGATGTGCACGAACGCGTCCTGCTTGCCGTCGCCGCGCGAAATGAAGCCGAAGCCCTTCATGGTATTGAAGAACTTGACCGTGCCTTCGATGCGTTCGCCGGGCGTGAAGTCGTCGTCCATGGCACCACCGCCCGAAGGACCGCGGTCGCGGGCCGGACGTTCGGGGCGATCAGGACGCTCGGGCGCCTCACCGTCGACCACGAGATCGGAAGCCGAGAGGCGTCCGCCGCGATCGAAGATCGAGAACGTGACCGGCTGGCCTTCATCGAGCGTCGTGCGACCGGCGCGTTCGACCGCGCTGATGTGCACGAACACGTCTTCGCCGCTGTCGCGGGCGATGAAGCCGAAGCCCTTCGTGGCGTTGAACCACTTGACCGTGCCCGAAGCCGTGCCGAGCGAGGTGCCGGCGTCACGGCCTGCGCCGCCACCGAACCCGCCGCCGCCACCGGCGCCGCCGCCGCGGAAACCACCGCCGCCGCCGCCACCGAAGCGGTCACCGCCTCCGAAGCCACCGCCGCCGCCACCGCCGCCGAAGCGGTCGCCGCCGCCGAAGCTACGGCCGGAATCGTAAAAATCGTCGCCACCGCCGAACGAATCGCGTCCTCCGCCGCGGCGGTCATAGCCACGGTCCCCACCGCGCTTGCGGCCATCAAAACCCATGTCGTGATATCCAGTCTGAATGACGTCGGCAGCCGGGCGCATGCCGCCACAGCACTGTCGTTCTCGGCCAAATTCTATTCGCGGCGTTCGACAGTCTGTTGTTCCCAAAACAAAATCCGTGCGCCCACGGACATTCATGATGAACGTTCGTACCAGTCTCAAACTGACATGAACTTCGCCAGCCTACAGGAGATTCGCAAAAGCTGCGAGCGAAAAAGACGCGTTCTCAGTTCTTTCCGGCACGGGCGAGTGCAGCCTGCACTTCGGCGTGCCGCACCGCGCTGAGCGGCAATCGCACGAGCACGAGCGCGGCGGGCACGAGGATCACCGGCGGCAGCACGATCCAGAAGCCCTCGACCCACAGCAGCGCACCCGGGGCGCTCTCTGCCGCCGCTTCGGCACTGAACCCGACAAGCGCGAGAATCGGGAACAAGATCCCCACCGGCAGCGCGTAGCCGAGCTTCATCGCCGTCGTCAGCACGGCATTCAGCAGTCCGATCCGGTCCGCGCCGCCCGCCAGCCGCTCCTCGTCGCCGACGTCAGCCAGCATCGCGCGCAGCAGGAAGCCGGGCGCGGCATAGGGCGTCCCGGCGAGCCCGATCGCGAGATACGACAGCCACGCCTGCGCCGGATCGAAGACGAGGAACGCCGCGATATGCAGCGCCGCCCCGATCACGCACGCGGCGGCGGCGGCGCGCTGTTTGCCAAGGCGCGCGGCAAGGTGCAGCCACAGCGGTAGCGCAAGGAGGCCGCTGCCGAAGTAGATGAGCAGCATCACCGCCGCCCCGGCATGTGTGAAGTCGAGCAGGCGCACGAAGACGAACTCGAACAGCGCGCCCGTCACGCCCGGCGCGAGGTTCACCAGCACGTCGGCAAGCAGCAGCATCGCCAGCGTCCGGTTCGAAAACAGCCTGCGGACATCCGCCCACGTGATCCGCGGGTGTTCCGCCTGCGCCGCGCCCTCCCGCGCGCCCACGATGGCGCCGATCACCGTGAGCGGAATGATGGCGAGGATGAAGGCGCCCATCAGGTGCACCGGCCTCGGCGCATCCGCGCCCATGACCTGCCCGAGCACGGCAGGCAGCACGAGCACGGCGATCAGCCCCACGAGATGCCCACCGATCCACCAGCCGTACACGCGCGAGCGTTCGTGATAATCGCCCGACAGCGTCGCGCCCCACGCCATGTGCAAGACGTTCAGCATCGAATGACCGGCGAACAGCAGCATCAGCCAGCCGAACAGATACCAAACGGTGATGCCCGGCGTCGCGAAGAACACCGCGACCGTTGCGACAAGGAGCGTGAGCCCGCCCGCCACCAGCCACGGCCGGAACCGTCCCCAGCGGCTGCGCGTGCCGTCCATGAAATGCCCGAGCAGCGGATCGAGCGGCATGTCGAGCATCCGCACGAGGAAGAAGACGAACCCCACCGCGGCAAGATCGAGACCCAGCGTGCCCGCGTAATAAGGCGGCAGATAAATGACGAGCGGAAGCCCGAGCGCGGCGACGGGAAGGCCGGGGCCCGCATAGGCGGCAAGCGTGCGCGTCGGAAGCCGGGTCACACAGCCCAGCTTATCGGTTGGGGCGCGGACACCGCCCTAGCGATGCTGGGAGGATCACCACCCCGCTTCGATGAACCACTCACGCTGTTCGACGGGCGTATAGCAACTCCCGGCAGCGCAGCGTATGAACCCGTCATGATCGCTTTTCCCGAAAGGACTTCATTGATGACGCGCACCTTTGCGTCGGCTTTCGCCATCGCGCTTTCGCTCACGCTCGCCGCCCCCGTCTCGGCCCAAACGCCGGCGACGGCCTCTGCCGCGGCGCAGAACCCCGCCCATCAGGCGCTCTGGCAGCTCTTCCAGGATTCGGACGAAGCGAGCCTCAAGCGCAATCCGATCCAGGCGCTGTTCCGCGGCGACATGCGCTACGCGGACCGGCTCGGCGACTACATCACCGACGCGTACTACAATGCCGAGCGTGCCGCCGGCGAAAGCGACCTTGCGCGCCTGAAGGCGATCGACCGCAACGCGCTCGATGCCACCGACCGCATCGCCTACGACGTGTTCAAGTGGCAGACCGAGGAGACGCTCAAGGGCCTCACCCCCGAAATCCTCGCGCTCACCGTCGTGCGCCCGATCAACCACTTCAGCGGCTTCCACACCTTCTACCCGTCGTTCGCATCGGCCACCGGCGGCGCGCCCTTCGCGACGCTCGCCGACTACGAGAACAACCTGAAGCGCCATCAGGACTACGTGACGCTGCTCGACCGCTCTGTCGGCCGCTTCCGTGAAGGCATGGCGTCAGGCGTCGTCGAAACGAAGCTCACGATCAACAACGTCATCGAACAGCTCGCCACCCAGCTCGCGCAGGCGCCGGAGGACTCCCCGTTTTACAGCCCTGTCACCAAGTTCCCCGAAGGCATCTCCGCCGCGGATCAGGCGCGCCTCAAGGCCGAATACCGCGCGATGATCACAGGCAAGGTCTATCCGACATACAAGCGGCTCCACGATTTCCTGAAGACCGAGTACCTCCCCCTGGCGCGCGATCAGGTCGGCCTTTCCGCGATGAAGGGCGGGCCCGTGCTGTACGCACAGCTCATCGAGAACACGACGACGCTGCCGCTCAAAGCCGAAGACATCCACAACATCGGCCTTTCCGAGGTGGAGCGCATCAAGGCGGGCATGGAGAAGGTTAAGGCCGAGGTCGGCTTCAAGGGCACATTGCCCGCGTTCTTCGACTATTTGCGCACCGATCCGCAGTTCAAGCCGCAGTCGCGAGAATGGCTGACCGAAAAATACTATGAGATCGGCAAGGCCGTGGACGCGAAAGTCCCGGAGTATTTCTCCACGGTGCCGAAGTCGCCGCTCGAAATCCGCCCCTATGAACCCTTCCGCGAGAAGCACGAGGCGGGCGGCTCGTACCAGCAGGGCACGCCCGACGGCACCCGCCCCGGCATCTTCTATTTCAACGCCTACGATCTGCCCTCGCGCACCACGCCGGGCATGACGACGCTCTACCTCCACGAAGGAGCGCCCGGGCATCATTTCCAGATCAGCCTCGCGCAGGAGAACACCGCCCTGCCGAGCTTCATGCGCTTCGGCGGCAACACCGCCTACATCGAAGGCTGGGCGCTCTATGCCGAAACGCTCGGCTACCCGATGGGCTTCTTCGATGACCCGTACCAACGTGTCGGCACGCTGTCGGACGAGATGCTGCGCGCGATGCGGCTTGTCGTCGATACCGGCCTCCATTCGAAGGGTTGGACCCGCGATCAGGCGATCGAATACATGCTCGCCAACAGCGACATGGGCCGCACCGATGCAACCGCAGAGGTCGAGCGCTACATCGCCATCCCCAGCCAGGCGCTCGCCTACAAGGTCGGGGCGATGAAGATCCAGGAACTGCGCGCGCGCGCCGAAAAGGCGCTCGGGCCGAAGTTCGACATCCGCGATTTCCACGCGCAGGTGCTGATGACCGGCGCCCTGCCGCTCGCCGTTCTGGAAAAGAAGATCGACGACTGGATCGCGTCGAAGAAATAAGCGTCCGATAGAGCCGCCATTCCGGTCCAGGCCGGAATGGCGGCTATCCGGCCGCCGGCCTACACAGTATAGGCCCCGCCCATGCTCCAGCTTTCCTGCCTCTGCGGCCAGGTCCGCATCGCGACCGAAAAACGGCCCGACTACATCCACGAATGCAACTGCACGCTTTGCACGAAGTCGGGCGCGCGCTGGGCCTATTATCATCCATCGGAGGTCAGCGTCGAAGGCGCGACGAATACCTATTCCCGGCAGGACAAGGATGATCCCGCCGCGGCAATCCACTTCTGCCCCGCGTGCGGCGCGACAGCGCATTTCACCTTAACCGAAAGCGCCGTCTCAAAGTTCGGAAACAGCATGATGGGCGTCAACATGTGGCTGGCGGACGAGAAGGATCTCGCCGGCATCGAACTGCGTTTTCCGGACGGGCGCACCTGGTCCGGCGCGGGCGATTTCAGCTACGTGCGCGAGGCACGCACTCTCGGCTGAACCCCGCCGCTAGATTTCGACCTGACTGCCGAGTTCCACCACGCGATTGGTCGGCAGCTTGAAGAATTCCATTGCGGTCGCCGCGTTGCGCAACATCCAGGCGAACAGCTTTTCGCGCCACAGCGCCATGCCGGGTTTCGGCGCCGCGATCAGCGTCTGGCGCGAAAGGAAGAAGCTCGTCTGCATCATGTCGAACTTCGGCCCGCAGGTGTTCACCGGCGACAGCGCCTTCGGAATATCGGTTTCCTGCATGAAGCCGTAGCGCAGCTTCATCCGGTAGAAGCCCTGCCCCAGATCCTGCGTTTCAACCACGTCGCACGTCTCGACGTAGGGAATATCCTCGATCGCCACGGTGAGCACGATCACGCGTTCGTGCAGCACCTTGTTGTGCTTCATATTGTGGAGGAGCGCGTGGGGCACCCCGGTCGGCTCCGATGACATGAAGATCGCGGTGCCGGGCACACGGATGGCGCTGTTCGCAGCGGACTTCACGAAGATTTCCATCGGCATCGCGGCTTCCTGCATCCGCTGGCGCATCAACAGGCGACCCTTCGACCATGTCGTCAGCATCGTGAAGGCGACAACGCCGATGAGCAGCGGGAACCAGCCGCCGTCGGGAACCTTGGTGAGGTTCGCGGCGAAATAGGCGCCGTCGACGATGAAGAATGCCGCGAGCAGCGGAATGGCGAGCCACGGCTTCCATTTCCACAGCGAGAACAGCACGACGCCGAGCAGGCACGTGTCGATCAGCATCGCGCCTGTCACGGCAATGCCGTAGGCGGCGGCGAGGTTGCTCGAATTCTGGAACATCAGCACGAGCAGGATCACGGCCGACATCAGCAGCCAGTTGATCACCGGGATGTAGATCTGCCCCTGTGTCGAGGCGCTGGTGTGCTTGATGGTGAGGCGCGGCATGAAGCCGAGCTGGATCGCCTGATGCGTCACCGAAAATGCGCCCGAGATCACCGCCTGGCTGGCGATCACCGTGGCGAGTGTCGCAAGACCGACGAGCGGCAGCCGCAGGTCTTCGGGCGCCAGCATGAAGAACGGGTTGCGGATCGCCACCTCGGCTTCGGCGGGTGTCATGCTCACGATCATGGCGCCCTGCCCCATGTAGTTGAGCATCAGCCCCGGCATCACGAACCACAGCCACGAAAAGCGGATCGGGCGGCGCCCGAAGTGCCCCATGTCGGCATAGAGCGCCTCCGCGCCGGTCACGGCGAGGACGACGGAACCGAGCGCGAGGAAAGCGAGCCAGCCGTCGAGCAGGAAGAACTGGAAGGCGTACCACGGGTTGAGCGCCGTCAGGATTTCGGGGTCTTTCGCGATGTTCACGATCCCGAGCACGGCGAGCACCAGGAAATAGAGCACCATGATCGGGCCGAACAGCGCGCCGACCTTGGCGGTGCCGCGCGACTGGATGAGGAACAGGAAGACGAGGATGAACACCGCGATCGGCAGCACTAGCGGTTCGAACGCGTCGTTCACCACCACGAGACCCTCAACCGCCGAAAGCACCGAGATCGCAGGGGTGATCATGCTGTCGCCATAGAACAGCGCGGTCGCGAATACGCCCAGCATCACGATCACCACGCCAAGCCGCGCGTGTCCCGTACTGCGCGAAATCAGCGCGAGCAGCGCAAGGCTGCCGCCCTGCCCCTTGTTGTCCGCGCGCATGATGATGGTGACGTACTTGATCGTCACCACCAGCATCATCGACCAGAAGATGAGGCTGATGACACCGTAGATGTGAACCGCATCGAGCGCGAGCGGGTGATGCCCCGCGAACGTCTCGCGAAACGCGTAGAGCGGCGATGTGCCGATGTCGCCGAACACGATGCCGATCGCGGCGACCGCGAGCTTCGCGATACCGTCATGGCTGTCTGAAGACGGCCCGTGCGGGTTGTGGGGTCCGGTCATGGACGGATGCGGGGCGCCGGTGCCGCGGTTAGCGGCACGAACCCCTGTAATCCTTGTTCTGCCGGGTCATGCGACTCATGTCTCAAGCTGCGTTGTTCTGAACCGAAGCGGCGGCGGCGACTAGCATAGCGTGCCGCACTGCACAACAGGCGTGCGAAACCGCTCACTCACCCACGATCCTGCGGATGCTTACCTGTGTCACCAGCCGCTGCACGCCGGGCAGCGCCGCCAGCAGCTCGCGGTGCACGCGCTCGAAGCTGTCGCCTTCCTTCACCAGGATTTTCAGCATGTAGTCCGAATCGCCCGTGATCAGGTGTCCCTCGGCGATTTCAGGCGCACGCGCCACGGCGGTTTCGAAGGCGGAAAGCGTTTCCTTGCGCTGGTCGGTGAGCGTGACGGCAACGTAGACGGCGGAAGGATTGCCCCGCGCCTGGGGCGACAGCACGGCGCGATAGCCGCGGATGAATCCCGTTTCCTCCAGAATCTTCACGCGCCGATGCGCGGCGGACGCCGAAAGCCCCACGCGGCTGCCCAGCTGCTCGCTCGTCAATCCCGAGTCGATTGCAAGCTGGGCGATAATCTTGCGGTCGATCTGATCCAGTTCGGACAATTTCCCGAAATCCTCATCTCTATTCGAATATTCTCTACACGATCCGCCTCCCCGCGAGCAACTTCGCAAACTTCTCCGACGCGATTTCCGGTAGATTCCCCTCAATTCATCAGGATGAGGGAGAACAGTCATGCGCGTCGGGGTACCAAAGGAAATCAAGGTTCACGAATATCGTGTCGGCATGACGCCGGCCTCGGTCGCCGAGCTTACGCAGGCCGGCCACGAGGTTTTCGTGGAAACGGGCGCGGGCAGCGGCATCGATTTCGGTGACGACGCCTATATCGCGGTCGGCGCGAAGATCCTCGCGACGCCGCAGGAAGTGTTCGCCGCCGCCGACATGATCGTGAAGGTGAAGGAGCCTCAGCTCCACGAGATCGCATGGCTCGAGCCGCGCCATACGCTCTTCACCTACCTGCACCTCGCCGCAGACAAGCCCCAGGCCGAAGCGCTGATGAAATCGGGCGCGATCTGCATCGCCTACGAGACCGTCACGAACGCGCAGGGCCGCCTGCCGCTCCTCCAGCCGATGTCCGAGGTCGCCGGGCGCATGGCCGTGCAGGTCGGCGCGCATTATCTTGAAAAGGAACAGGGCGGCCGTGGCATCCTGCTCGGCGGCGTGCCGGGCGTGGCCCCCGCCAAGGTCTCGATCCTCGGCGGCGGTGTTTCTGGCTTCAATGCCGCGCAGATGGCAGTCGGCCTCGGCGCCGACGTGACGATCTACGACGTGTCGTCGACCCGCCTCGCCGAACTCGATGCGCTGTTCCAGAACCGCATCAAGACCGTCTACGCAAGCAGCGCCGCCGTGGCGCGCGCGGCGGAGAACTCGCACCTCATCATCGGCTGCGTGCTGATCCCGGGCGCCGCCGCGCCGAAGCTCGTCACGCGCGAGATGCTGAAGACGATGAAGCGCGGTTCGGTGCTCGTCGACGTCGCCATCGATCAGGGCGGCTGCTTCGAAACCTCGCACGCGACGACGCATAGCGACCCGGTCTACACGGTCGAGGGCGTCATCCATTACTGCGTCGCCAACATGCCCGGCGCCGTCGCCCGCACCTCCACCTTCGCGCTCAACAACGCGACGCTGCCGTTCATCGTGAAGTTGGCGAAGCTCGGCGCAGAGGGCGCGATGCGCGCCGATCCGCACCTACGCAACGGCCTCAACGTCGCGGGCGGCTTCATCACCTACAAGGCGGTCGCCGACGACCTCGGCCTCGCCTACCGCGCCTGGGAATAAAACGTTTCACCTGAGCGAAGCCAAAAAAGAAGGGCCGGAGGCGATGCCTCCGGCCCAACTGTTTTCGGACCGACAGTCGTTCAGAAGCGGAACGCGAGGCCCGCCAGAACCTGATCGGCCGCATAGCCGCCGTCCATGTCGCGGTGGCGGTATTCGGTGCGGATGCTCGCCGACTCGTTGAGGCCGTATTCGAGACCGCCGCCATAGAGCAGGCCATCCGACCAGCCCTTTTCGCTGGTGGACGCAACGCCCTGAAGCGTCGAGACAGTGGAAACCCGCGTGCGTTCGGCACCATAGCCGAGCCGGCCGTACACGAGCAGGTTCGGCGTCGCGAGGAAGCCTGCGCGCGCGCTCACATCATAGTTCCACTTCGGGTCGACCTCTGCGGTCAGCCCGGCGACGGGCGTGTCGCGCAGCGTCTTGCCGCCCATGCCGATACCGGCCTCGACACCGACAATCATGTTGCTTCCGACGCCGTAGTCGTAGCCGGCGAAGACGCCGTACTCGATGCCGTTGCGGCTCTTGTCGAAATCATCCACGCCGAGCAGGCCGTAATCGAGATCGACCGACCTTTTGCCCCAGCCGATCTGGCCGCCGACGAATGCACCGCCGATGGTGCCTGCGTCCTGAGCGAGCGCGGACGCCGGGAGGAGGGCTGTCGCGAGCGCGGCAAGAATAAGCTTTTTCATGAACTCACCTCTACAAAGATTGCACTGCCCGCGAGGGGAGAGCCTTGCGGACGGCGGCACAGGTGGTGGCGAATTGCGGCCGAGAAAAGGCGACGAATCACGGCTTCGGCGAACGACCGTCGGAAACAGGACGAACGACATACGGGCTTCGACAAACGACGTTCAGCGCCCGTTAAACTGTCATATCGGGTGGGAAAGAGGTCTCTAAAGTGCCTCGTCTGGTATCGCGAAGAGCGTCTCCGCGCCGCGCGTCACCGGCCCCAGCAGTGCCGCCGCCTGCGGCAGGAACTGCTCGGCGAAGAAGCGTGCCGTCACGATCTTCGCGTTCAGGAAGGCGGGATCACCCTCGCCCGCCGCAAGACGCTGCGCTGCCGCCGCCGCCTGCTTCGCGAGCAGCCATCCGCCGACGGTAAGGCCGAACATCCGAAGGTACGGCGTCGCGCCCGCAGCATTGTCATCGCCGCCGCCTTCCGCGAGCCAAATGGTCGCGCTTTCGAGTGCCGCAAGCGCGTCCTCCAGATAGGGCGCCAGCCCGGCCGTTTCCGCAAAATCCGAGCGCATGTCCGCAAATAGACTCTTCCATCGGCCCTGCGGCAGCTTGCGCCCCACGAGGTCCATAGCCTGGATGCCGTTCGTTCCCTCGTAGATCGGTGCGATGCGCGCGTCGCGGTAGTGCTGCGCCGCGCCCGTCTCCTCGATGAAGCCCATGCCGCCAAAAACCTGCACGCCGAGGCTCGCGACCTCGACGCCGACATCGGTCGAGAACGCCTTCGTCACCGGCGTCAGCAGATCGGCAAGCGCCTGCGCCTCGCGCCGGGCTAGTTCGTCTATTTCAGCGTGCGCGCGATCGACGGCGGCCGCATTCAGATAGGTCAGCGCCCGCGCCGCTTCGGTAAGGCCACGCATGGTCATCAGTGTCCGCCGCACGTCGGCGAATTCGATGATGCGCCGCACCTGCACGCGGTCCTTCGCGTAGGCGAGCGCGTGCTGGTACGCGCGCTCGGCGATGGCAACGCCCTGCAGCCCCACGTTGATGCGCGCATGGTTCATCATCGTGAACATCGCGCGCATCCCGGCGTTCTCGCCGCCGATCATGAAGCCGACGCAGTCGTCGTTGTCGCCGTAGCTCATCGTGCAGGTCGGCGAGGAATGGATGCCGAGCTTGTGCTCGATCGAAACGCAGCGCAGGTCGTTGCGCGCGCCGAGCGAGCCGTCCGCGTTCACGAGGAACTTCGGCACGATGAACAGCGAGATGCCCTTGGTGCCCTTGGGCGATCCGGGCGTGCGCGCGAGGACGAGGTGGATGATGTTGTCCGCAACGTCATGCTCGCCCCACGTGATGAAGATCTTGGATCCCTTGATGCGCCACGTGCCGTCCTCCGCGGGCGTCGCCACAGTGCGGAGCGCGCCGACGTCCGTCCCGGCCTGCGGCTCGGTGAGGTTCATCGTGCCGGTCCATTCCCCCGAGATAATCTTGGTCAGGTAGGTCTGCTTCTGGTCCTCGGAGCCGTGCGCGGTCAGCGCCTCAATCGCGCCCTGCGACAGCATCGGACAAAGCGACAGCGCCATGTTGGCGCTCGTCGTCTGCTCCTGAACGGCGGTCGCCAGCACGAAGGGCAGCCCCTGCCCGCCCCACGCCGGATCGGCGCCGAGCGTCATCCATCCGCCTTCGACATAGGCGGCGTAGGCTTCACGAACGCCTGCGGGCAGCGTCACCACGCCGTTCGCGAGCTTCGCGCCCTCCGTATCGCCGATGCGGTTCAGCGGCGCGAAAACGCCAGCGGAGAGCTTCCCCGCCTCTTCCAGAATCGCGTCAACGAGATCCGCGGTCGCTGCTTCGAAGTGCGGCAGCTGCGCAAGACCGGGCAGGTCTGCGATGGTTTCAAGGACGAAGCGCTGCTCGGTGATCGGGGCGGTGTAAGTCATGGGCGGCCATCTATCGCTTGTGAGAGGAAACGGCGCGGGTATAGCGGGGGGCTGTGAGCGGGCAACCTGATCTTTTGAGCACTGAAACCGTGCCGCCGGACACCGCAGGCGTGTTGCTCGCCGCCGCGCTGCTGCGCACCGGCTCGGTCGTCGCGATCCCCACCGAGACCGTCTACGGCCTCGCCGCCGACGCCACGAATGCAGACGCCGTCGCCCGCATCTACGCCGCCAAGGGCAGACCCTCGTTCAACCCGCTCATCGCCCACGTCAGCG
This sequence comes from uncultured Sphingosinicella sp., assembly GCF_963974575.1. Taxonomy (NCBI): domain Bacteria; kingdom Pseudomonadati; phylum Pseudomonadota; class Alphaproteobacteria; order Sphingomonadales; family Sphingosinicellaceae; genus Sphingosinicella; species uncultured Sphingosinicella sp. The sequence goes on from NZ_CAXBBQ010000003.1 coordinate 134,247, forward strand.
ACGCCGAAATGGCGGCCGAGCATGTCGAGGTGTCGCCGCTCGCGCGTCGCCTCATCGATGCTTTCTGGCCGGGACCGTTGACGCTCGTCCTGCCGCACAAACCCGGCAGCCCCATCGCTGCCATCGTCACCGCCGGCCTCCCAACGCTCGCCGTGCGCTGCCCCGATCATCCCGTCCCGCAAGCACTGATCGCGGCGCTCGGCCGCCCGCTCGCCGCCCCTTCGGCCAATGCCTCCGGACGGATCAGCGCAACGCGTGCCGAACACGTCCTGAAAACCCTGGGTGGCCGCATTCCACTCATCATCGATGACGGCCGCTGCAGGGGCGGGATCGAATCGACCATCGTCGCTGTTGACGGAGACCATCTGCGCCTGCTTCGCCCCGGCGGCGTATCGCGCGAGGCGCTGGAGGCCTATGCCCCAGTGTCGCTCGCCGGTGGCGGCATCGAGGCGCCGGGCATGATGGAGAGCCATTATGCGCCCACGAAGCTGCTCCGTCTCGACGCGGAAACCGCATCGGAAGGCGAGTTCCTGATCGGCTTTGGGGCTGTCGCGGGCGACATCAGCCTGTCCCGGGCGGGCGATACCGTCGAAGCCGCCGCCCGACTGTTCGACTGTCTGCACGCCGCCGACGCGAGCGGAGCAAACGCCATCGCCGTCGCACCCGTGCCTCGTGAGGGTCTTGGCGCCGCGATCAACGACAGGCTTCGCCGCGCCGCCGCGCCGCGCTGATTCTCCTTGCGTCCAGAATGTGTTATGCAGCCCCGCCGCGCAGGACGCGGTCCTTCAGGGGAGGGTATGGCATGTTCGATCTCAAGAAGCTCACAGCGGAACTCTTCGGTACCTTCTGGCTCGTTCTCGGCGGTTGCGGCAGCGCAGTGCTTGCCGCTGCGTTTCCCGACGTCGGCATCGGTCTTGCCGGGGTCAGTCTCGCGTTCGGTCTTACCGTACTCACGATGGCCTTTGCTTTGGGACCGATCTCGGGCGGGCACTTCAACCCGGCCGTCACGCTGGGCCTCGCCGCGGGGGGACGCTTCGCTTGGAAGGATGCTCCCGGCTATATCCTCGCGCAGGTCGTCGGCGCGATCCTTGCCGCGCTCGTGCTCTACACGATCGCGAGCGGTAAGGCCGGCTACGCGGGCGGGCTTGCTTCGAACGGTTTCGGCGAGCATTCGCCGGGAGGCTATTCGATGACCTCGGCGCTGTGGACCGAGATCGTGATGACCTTCGGGTTCCTGATCGTCATCCTCGGCGCGACGGCGAAGCGCGCTTCGCCGGGGTTTGCGCCGATCGCGATCGGCTTGGCGCTCACGCTCATCCACCTCATCAGCATTCCGGTGACGAACACGTCGGTGAACCCGGCGCGCTCGACGGGCCCGGCGCTGATCGAGGGCGGGATTGCGCTTGAGCAGCTGTGGTTCTTCTGGGTTTACCCGATTGTCGGCGCTCTGGTTGCGGGCTTTGTATACAAAGTAGTCTGGGACGAATGATGCGTTGACAGATGCCCTGTTGCGAATGATTATCAATATATTCGCAACAGGGATCGCATCATGGCGACGATTGCCGAAATAGCCGACTACCGTGGCGGGCCGTGGCTGAACCTGCCGCCTGACAGCCGGACGATTCTGTGGGCGCTGCGGCGGCTCGTGATCGGATGGCCGCGCCCGCCCTGCCTCCACGCGGCGCTGATCGAGGCCTACGGCGACAGTGCCTGCGGGATCGAACACCTGCTACGCTGCCTGCTGACGGGCATCGCCATGCACGGCACGCAGCGGCTGGAAATCGGCGCGCCCTGCTGCGCGGCGCTGCTGCCGCATGAGGCGGAACTGCTGGAAGCGATCGGGCTCGACGGCGCCGAACCCGACCCGTCCGCACTCGTCCGGCTCTGCGACAATCCTGCGGCGGCCCCGCTTTCGGTGATCGCCGCAGGCATTCGCGCAGCCGTGATTTGCGCTGCGCATTAGAAGAGTTTCCGTTCACGCGCGCCTAATTTATGTTCTGCTCAAATCAGCGGAAGAGGGACCGCATGACCGAACATTTCGACATGATCGTCGTGGGCGCCGGCATTTCGGGCATCGGCGCGGGCGTACACCTGAAAAAGCACTGCCCGGATCGCAGCTACATGATCCTCGAAGGCCGCCCGGGCATCGGCGGGACGTGGGACCTGTTTCGCTATCCCGGCATCCGGTCCGACAGCGACATGTACACGCTCGGCTTCAACTTCAAACCGTGGACGGACCAGAAGGCGATTGCCGACGGTGATTCCATCCTGCGCTACCTCGATGAAACCGTGCGCGAATACGGCCTTTCCGAAAAAATCCGCTTCGGCCACCATGTCGAGGCCGCAGCCTGGGATTCGCGCGCCGCGCGCTGGACGGTGACGGCGCGAACCAACGGCACGCCCGTGCGGTTCACCTGCAATTTCCTCTACATGTGCTCGGGCTACTATCGCTACGACGCGGGCTATACGCCTCAATTCGAGGGCGCGGATAGCTTCCGGGGCCGCATCATCCATCCGCAGCACTGGCCGCAAGACCTCGACTATGCGGGGAAGCGCGTGGTCGTGATCGGTTCGGGCGCGACCGCCGTCACGCTCGTCCCCGAGATGGCGAAGACCGCGCATGTCACGATGCTGCAGCGCTCGCCGACCTACATGGTCTCGCGGCCTGCCGAAGACCGCTTCGCGAACTGGCTGCGGCGCTGGCTGCCGCCGATGCTCGCCTACAACATCGTGCGCTGGCGCAACGTCGCGCTGCAACAGTGGGTCTTCCGCCTTGCGCGCAGCAAGCCCGAGAAGCTGAAAAAGAAGCTTCTGGGCGGCGTCCAGGATCTTCTCGGCCCCGACTATGACGTGAAGACGCACTTCACGCCGACGTACAACCCGTGGGAGCAGCGGCTCTGCCTCGTCCCGGACCACGACCTGTTTGATGCGATCCGCGAAGGCCGCGCCGAGGTCGCGACCGACCATATCGACCGCTTCACGCAAACCGGCATCCTGCTCAAATCAGGCAAGACGCTGGAGGCGGACATCATCGTCACCGCCACAGGCCTCGAACTGCTGTTCATGGCCGGGATCGACGTGACGCTCGACGGCCGCAAGGTCGAGTTCCCGAAGACCTACGGCTACAAGGGCATCATGTTCTCGGGCGTGCCGAACCTCGCGGTGGCGTTCGGATACACCAACGCCTCGTGGACGCTGAAGGCGGACCTCACCAGCGAGTATCTCTGCCGCGTGCTCAATCACATGACGGAAACCGGCACCGATGTCGCAACGCCCACACTCGATGATCCCGCCATGGAATCGGAGCCGTGGATCGACTTCTCCTCGGGTTATTTCAAGCGCGGGCTTCACCAGTTCCCGAAGCAGGGCAAGGCGCTGCCGTGGCGGCTCAACCAGAACTATGCCGGCGACGTGAAGATGTTCCGCCACGCGCCCGTCGACGACGGCGTGCTGCGCTTCAGCAAGGCGGCGGATGCGACGGCGCAGCGCGCGCCGGAGGCGATCGCGGCCGAGTAGCCGGCAAACCCCTGATTCAGTTCGCGCTTTTAAGGCGATCCGCGTATTTTTCGCGAAACTTCCGGACCTTGGGGCCGACGACGAAGTTGCAGTAGGGCGTCGTATCGCCGGTTCGGGCGTAATATTCCTGGTGATAGTCCTCGGCCGGATACCATGTGCCGCTCTCGATGGTCGTGACCACCGGGTCCGGCCATAGCGCCGCGGCCTTCACGATCGCCGCCTCCGCCGCCGCCCGCTGCGTATCATCCTGCGGGAAGATCGCCGAGCGGTACTGTGTACCGACGTCGTTCCCCTGCCGATTGAGCGTCGTCGGGTCGTGAATGTGGAAGAAGATGTCGAGCAGCTCTTCGTAGCTGACGATCGCCGGATCGAAATGGATCAGGATCGCTTCGGCGTGGCCGGTGTCGCCGCCGCAAATCTCCTTGTAGGTGGGATTCGCGGTGTGCCCGCCGATATAGCCGGATTCGACCGCGCTAACCCCCTGGAGATCATCATAAATCGCTTCAACGCACCAGAAGCATCCGCCTGCGAGGATCGCGGTTTCCGTGGACATTTCACGCATGCTCCATTCATTCGGCGACCGACAACTGCGGCGGCATGCCGCAAGTCGGCGCTCTGGCAATTAACCACCAACATTATGTATATTCGCCGCAACAGAATACAATTTGTTGCGCGTTAATACCGCTTGAAAGCCGCGTCAGGCTTGTAAATCCGGTATTAATCCATAACACTGTAGTAACCAATCAACGCTCGTAGCGGGGCCGTGTCGCGAGCGTAATGACACAAAGTATCAACGGGGCCCGCCACGCTTAGCGCGGCGCGTATAGGGCAGGTTTGGTTATGAATATCGCTGCTGCTGGAAAGCTGGCGCTGTGCATCTGCACCGGCGCCGTGGTTGGTGCCGGGGTGAACGAAGCCCGCCACAATGCCGACAAACCGAAGGCCGTGAAGACGGCATCGAAGAACCCTGCTCGCAAGGTCGTGCAGTTCCCGTGCGAGCCCTACATCGTGCAGGACCAGATGATGCGCGATGCCCAAATCCCCAGCGACTTCGAGGCGACCAACCTTCCCGAATATGCCGAGCTGATCCTGCCGGGCGGTTCCGGCGGCGGTGGTGGCCAGGAAGGCGGCGGTGGCAGCGAGCCCGGTGGCGGCGAACCCGGCGGTGGCGGAACCAACCCTGTTCCGGAACCCGCCATGCTTGCCCTCTTCGGGCTTGGCGCGGCAGGCCTGATCGGCGGCCGCAAATATCTCCTGCGTCGCAAAATCTGAATACAACCGCGCTAACGAAGGGGCATGAGACTTTTCCTTGCCCTTTCACTCTCGCTCATGCTTGCTTCGGGCGTGAACGCTGCTGACCGCCCCATCGTGATCGCGCATCGCGGCGCAAGCGGCCTGCTTCCCGAACACACGATCGCCGCCTACACGCGCGCGATCGACGACGGCGCGGATTTCATCGAACCCGACCTCGTGCCGACACGCGACGGCGTGCTCGTCGCGCGGCATGAAAACGAGATTTCGGGCACCACGGACGTGGCTTCGCGCGCGGAATTCGCGGATCGCAAGACAACCAAGACCATCGACGGCGCTTCCGTCACCGGCTGGTTCACTGAAGACTTCACGCTCGCCGAACTGAAAACGCTGCGCGCCCGCGAGCGCCTGCCCGAGCTGCGCGGCACAGCGAACGACGGCCGATTCGAGATTCCAACGCTGGATGAGATCATCACGCTCGCCAAGGCGCGCGGTGTGGGCATCTACCCCGAGACCAAACACCCGACGTACTTTGCCGCGATCGGCCTGCCGCTTGAAGCAAAACTGGTCGCCGCGCTCGATGCCGCCGGCTGGCGCGATGCCGATGCGCCTGTCTTCATCCAATCGTTCGAAGTGAACAATCTGAAGCGGCTAGACGGGATGACGGGCGTGCGCCTGATCCAGCTCGTCGCCGCAGAGGGCGGACCGGCGGACGGCACGTATCGGAGCTATGCAGAAATGCTGACGCCGGAGGGCCTCAAGGCCGTCGCGGCCTATGCGGACGGCATCGGCCCCGAAAAGACGCTGGTGATCCCGCGCGGACCCGACATGCGCCTCACATCACCGACCCGGCTCGTGGCGGACGCGCACGCGGCGGGGCTCAAGGTCCATCCGTGGACATTCCGCGCGGAGAATTATTTCCTCCCCGCCGACCATCGAAAAGGCGAAGACCCGCGCGCGCACGGTGAACTTGCCGGGGAGATTCGCGCCTACCTCGCCACCGGCATCGACGGACTGTTCAGCGATTTCACGGCCGAAGCCGTGGCGGCGCGATAGAGCCGTTCAGCTCTGACGGTCGAAGGGGTTCTTCCCGCCGCGCAGCGTCAGGCGGATCGGCACGCCGGTGAAGCCGAGATCATCGCGCAGCGAGTTCGCGAGGTAACGGCGATAGCTTTCGGGAAGCTCGGTCAGCCGGTTGCCGAAGATCACGAATGACGGCGGGCGCGCCTTCACCTGTGTGACATAGCGCAGCTTCAGGCGCTTGCCATCGGGCGCGGGCGGCGGGTTGCGCTCGAGCGCGCCTTCGAACCAGCGGTTGAGGCGGCTGGTCGGCACGCGCTGGCTCCACGCGTCGCGCTGCTCGAAGGCCGCCTTGAGCAGCGTATCGAGACCCTTGCCGGTCATCCCCGAAACCGCGAGCAGCGGCACGCCCTTGATCTGCGCGAGCCCCTCGTCGAGCGCCTTGCGGACGCCCTGGAACAGGCGCGACTGATCCTCCGCCGCGTCCCACTTGTTGAGCGCGATGACGAGTGCGCGGCCTTCCTCGATCACCATGTCGGCGATGCGCAGATCCTGCGCTTCGAGACCGAGCGTCGCATCGAGCAGCAGCACGACAACCTCGGCGAAATCGACGGCGCGGCGGGTATCGGCGACCGAGAGCTTTTCCAGCTTCTCGTGCACCTTCGCCCTCTTGCGAACGCCCGCGGTGTCGATCAGGCGCACGGGGCGGCCTTCCCAGCTCCACTCGATCTCGATGCTGTCGCGCGTGATCCCCGCCTCCGGCCCGGTGACGAGACGGTCCTGACCGAGCAGCGTGTTGATGAGCGTGGACTTGCCGGCGTTCGGGCGCCCGACGATGGCGAGCTTGAGCGGACCCGCCTCTTCGTCTTCGCCTTCGAACGCATCGCCCGCCGCGGCGGTGGCGGCGTCAACGTGCGGGGCCAGCGCCTCGAACAGATCCGCGAGACCCTCGCCGTGCTCGGCGGAGATGCCGACCGGTTCACCAAAGCCGAGCGCATAGGCTTCAAGGATGCCCGAATCGCCCGAGCGGCCTTCCGCCTTGTTGGCGACGAGCACCACGGGCACCTTCGCGGTGCGCAGCCAGTCCGCGAAATGCCGGTCCATCGGCGTGAGACCGGCGCGCGAATCGATGACGAGCAGCGCCGCCGACGCGTCTTCGAGCGCCGCTTCGGTTTGCAGGCGCATCCGGCCGGAAAGCGTCTCCGGCCCGGCGTCCTCGAGGCCCGCCGTATCGACGGCGATGAAATCGAGATCGAACAGCTTTGCCTCACCCTCGCGGCGGTCGCGCGTGACGCCCGGCGTATCGTCGACGAGCGCGATGCGCTTGCCGACGAGCCGGTTGAAGAGCGTCGACTTGCCGACGTTCGGGCGCCCAATGATGACGACCTTGGGCTTTTTGTTGGTCATGGCTCTAACGGTATGCGCTCAGGCGGCCGTCTTCGGAGAGGATGTAGAGCGTGTTGTCGGCCACCACAGGCTCAAGGAAGATGTCCTTCCCGACCTCTTTCGTGGACAGGACGGCGCCGTCCGCCGGCGATACGGCGGTGAGATCACCCTCGCTGTTGACGAGATAGAGGCGATCCGACGCCAGCACCGGCCCCTGCCAGATGATCGGATTCTTGCGCTTCTTGACGTTGCGCCAGCGCGGAAGCTGCGTCACCCAGCGCACGCGCCCGTCGGAGCGCTGCACCGCAACGAGCTCGCCGTCCACGGTCACCGCGAAGATGTATTCGCCCGCCACCCACGGCATCGAGGTGCCCGCGAGGTTGCGCTCCCAGACGCGCTGGCCGGTCGAAAGATCAAGCGCCACCATGCGGCCGCCGTGACCGATCGCGTAGACCCGGCCATCGCTGATCACCGCCGACGCATCGATGTCGCTGAGCGCGGCGAGCGAGGTCGTGGAGCCGGTGCGGTTGAGCGCATCCTGCCAGACGCTGCGGCCGTTTTCGACGCGGAGCGCGATGAGTTCGCCGCTCGAGAAGCCGACAACCGCCGTGCCGAGCGCAACAGCGGGCGACGCGGCGCCGAGCAGACCGGCGGGTTCGACGGTCGCGGCGTTTTCCCAAAGCGTTTCACCGGTCGCGGTGGAGAGCACCTGCAACTGGTTGTCCTGCGTCATCACGAAAAGCTGCGTGCCCTCGACAGCCGGCGCACCGCGCAGTGGCATACCGATGTCCACGCGCCACGCCTGCGCACCCGACGCGGCGTCATAGGCGGCAACGAGGCCGTAGCCCGAAGTCGCGTAGACGCGGGCGCCATCAGTCGCGACACCGCCGCCGAACGCGACGTTCTGGGATTCGCCGTCCTTGCGGAGCGTCGCCGACCAGAGCTGGCCGCCGTTCGCGGCGCTGAACGCGCGAACCTCCGCCTGTGTATCGATCGTGTAGACGCGCCCGCCGGAGACCACCGGGCCCGACGTCAGCCGTTTTGTCCGATCGCTGCCGCTGCCGATCGACACCGACCAGGCCCGCGACGGATTGTCCCGCAGGCTGAGATGCCCGAGCGCCTTCGACGCGCTGCCGCCCGGCTGGGTCCACTCCGCATTGGTGACGGGCGGCGGAAGTGTGACTGCGATGTTCGCAAGGTCGGGGTCAGCGGTCGTCCGCGCCTCGTAGCTGAGCACGGCAAGACGCTCTCCGGCGATCTTCGACTTGTTCTTGTCTCCGCCGCCGCGGAAAATTCCGCAGCTGGCAAGCGCCACGACCAGCGGCACGACGACGATAAGCGATTTACGCATCAATTCTTTCCGGTTGTCGGTTCGGCTGCCGGAGCAGCCGCCGCAGGTGCAACGTCAGGGAGGCTGCCGAGCGAGGCGGCGAGCTGCTGCGCACGCTGGCGCAGCGACGGTGCGATGGTTTCATCTGACGAGATCGCCGCGAAGATCGGCCCCGCGAGTTCGGGCTTGCCCTGCGCCATATAGGCGACCGCAAGCATCTCTCCGGCAACGCCGAACCACGGCGCGCCGGGCTGCGCGAGCGGCTTCAGTCGCGTCACGACATCGGCGGGTGCGAGCGTATCATATTCGACGCGCACGGCGGTGATCGTCGCAAGGTCGCGCAGCGGCTGCGGCAGCTTCGTGTCGGCGGCGAGCGCCTTATACTCGGCAAGCGCAGCGGCGTTGTCGCCGTTTTCAACGGCACGCGACGCCTTGGTGAACCGCGCGAGCGCCGTGTAGCCGCCGTAGTTGCCCGAAGCGAAGCGATCGATCTCCTGGACCGCCTTGGCGCTGCCGATCTCCAGCCCCTTCTGTGCCGCAGAATATTCTTCGCTGAGCACGCCGACCTTGCGGATCTGCTCTTCGCGCCACCAGAGGAATCCGGCGAGCGCGACAAGACCCGCGCCGACCGCAATGACGATCCAGCGGCCATAACGGTGCCAGAAGCCCGCAAGCTGATCCTTGCGAACTTCCTCATCAACCTCGCGGAAGAAGACGTCTTCGGGCGCCGTGCCCGATGGTTCCCTGGCCAATGTTGTGCCTCTCAAAATGTGCGCGGGACCATAGCGATGGCCACGCGCGCAAGCAAAACCCTATTTTTCCTCGTCGGCCCGGTAGAGGTTGTCTTCCGTGGGGAAGGTCCGCGCGCGCACATCGGCCGCATAGGCCTTCACCGCATCGGCCACGATCTTCGACATCGCACCGTAGCGCTTCACGAACTTGGGCGTCCGATCGAAGAGACCGAGCATGTCTTCCGTGACCAGCACCTGCCCATCGCACTGCGCCGAGGCCCCGATACCGATGGTGGGACACGCCACCTTCTGCGTAATCTCGATGGCGATCGGCTCCATCACGCCTTCGATGACGATCGAGAAGGCGCCCGCATCGGCCATTGCCGTGGCATCGGCAACGATCGACCGCGCCTCCACATCGCTCTTGCCGCGCACGCCGTAGCCGCCGAGGATGTTCACCGCCTGCGGCGTCAAACCGACGTGCGCCATCACCGGGATGCCGCGCGAGGTGAGGAACTCGACCGTGGGCGCGAGCACCTTGCCGCCTTCAAGCTTGACGGCGGCGGCGCCGGTTTCCTTCAGAAGCCGAGAGGCGTTGGTGAATGCCTGCTCGGGCGAAGCCTCGTAGCTGCCGAACGGCATGTCGACGATGACGGCGGCGTGATAGCTGCCGCGCACGACGGCCGCGCCATGCGCGCACATCATCTCCATCGTCACCGCAACCGTGTGCGGCAGACCGTAGATCACCTGCCCCAGCGAATCGCCGACGAGCAGCATGTCGCAGTGCGGGTCCATGATCTGCGCCATGCGGACCGTGTAGGCGGTAAGCATCACGAGCGGCTCGCCGCCCTTGCGCTGCCGGATACGCGGCACCGTGAGGCGCTTCATCGGTGCCGGAGTGGGGTTGGCACGGCTCGTCGAGGTGTCGAGCGTGAGCGTCATCGAGGTCGTAGACATGGGCGGCTTGTAACGCTTCCATGCAAGCGTGGAAAGCTCAGCGGAGCGCCGCTGCGTAAACCTCTGGCTTGAACCCCGCCAACCGCGTCTTGCCGTTGTCGAGAATCGGACGCTTGATCATTGAAGGCTGGGCCAGCATCAGATCGACTGCCTTGTTCGCATCAAGGTTCTCGCGGTCCGCATCCGGCAGCTTGCGGAAGGTGGTTCCGGCGCGGTTGAGCACGGTTTCCCAGCCGAGTTCCTTCACCCACGCTTCCAGGCGAGGCCGATCGATGCCCGCCTTCTTGTAGTCGTGGAAGGCATAGTCGAAGCCGCTTGCTTCGAGCCACGTGCGCGCCTTTTTCACCGTGTCGCAGTTCGGAATGCCGTAGAGCGTGATCACTGTTCCATCGTCCTCTTTGCCGATCAGTCGGCCTTTTTCCGCTCCGTGTTCGGATAGCGGACGCCGAGCTGCTCCATATAGGTGCCGTAGCGGGCGGGGTTGTAATAATGCTTCCGCAGCTCCGGCCGGAATTCGTCCATCCGCTTGCGGTTGAGCAGGATCGGCGGCGTGTCTTCCGCCGAAAGGAAGGGCACGTACTTCTGGTCCTTCGTCTGCACGTCGGTGAAATAGGCCTTTGCCTCGGTGAGAAGCGCGGGCTTCGTCATCAGATCGAGGACCGTCATCGCCATCGCCTTCGCGCCGTTCACGACGCCCTTGTGCGCGATCGGCGTCGCCATCGCGATCGCCGAGCCCCAGTGATGCGCGGGGATGCCGGGGATGTTCGAGGGATAGGTGAGCGTGATCGTCGGCACCGTCCACGAAATGTCGCCGATGTCGTCCGAGCCGCCGATGTAATTCTCTTCAGGCGGCGGACGCAGCGCATCGACCTTCGCCTTCAGGCCCTCCTCGGGCGCGCCGAGATTGTGCTGCACGGTCTTCGCGAAGGCCTGATCGTCCGCGCTCCACGTGGGCATTCCCACCGCGTTGATGTTCGCCCACGCCGCCTCCGCGAGCGGCTTGTTGAAGTGACGGGGCGCCGCGACACCCAGGATGCGCCGCGTCACCTTCGTATCGGTCATCGCCGCGGCGGCGTCTGCGATGCGGTTGCCGATCGCGAAATTGTCCTTGATGCGATCGAAGGTCTGTTCGCGGAAATAATACCAGACCGACGCCTGCGGCGGCACCACGTTGGGCTGATCGCCGCCGTTGGTGATGACATAGTGCGAACGCTGCTGCAGGCGCAGATGCTCGCGCCGCATGTTCCAGCCCATGTTCATCAGCTCGACCGCGTCGAGCGCGCTGCGGCCGAACCACGGCGACGCGCCCGAGTGCGCGGCTTTGCCGTCGAACGTGTAGGATGCGGAAATCATGCCCGTGCCGGCCGCTTCGCCCCAGCTTGTCGTGAAGCCGCTCGACACATGCGCGAAGAGCACCGCGTCGGCATCCTTGAACACGCCCGCGCGCACGAACCACGCCTTGCCGCTGAGGAGTTCTTCAGCAACGCCCGGCCAGATCAGCAGACGGCCGGGAATGTTATCGCGCTGCATCACCTCCTTGGCGGCGAGCGCGGCGACCACCACGAGCGGGATGCCGCTGTTGTGCCCCTCGCCGTGGCCGGGCGCCCCCGGCACGATCGGATCATGATACGGAACGCCGGGCTTCTGCGAGGCCTGCGGCACGCCGTCGATATCGCTGCCGAGCGCAATCAGTGGCCCGCCGCTGCCCCATGTCGCGGTCCAGCCCGTCGGCAGCCCGGCGACGCCGCGCGTGACCTTGAAACCGTTCTTTTCGAGAATGTCGGTAACGTAGCGGCTGGTTTCGGATTCTTCGAAACCGATCTCGCCGAAGCTGAAGATCGAATCGGTCATCTGCTGCGCGAGTTTTCCGCGCGCCTCGACGGCCTTGGCGACTTCAGCTTTCAGCGCGGCGTTTTCAGCGGCAGCTGCCGCACCCGGAAGAAGCGCGAGATACGCCGCGAGCCCCACGACAAACGCTGAACCGCGAAATCCCTGCTTCATGCCCCACCCTCCTGCAAGCTGCTCGACAAACGTCTGTCCGCAAACTTGCCACCCGGTGGGTGCGAACGCCAATGCCTATCGAGGCCCTGGGCGCCTTATTCCCACTCGATCGTTCCAATCACTCTTAAGCCTATGATTTATTTGCGATATTGCTGCTTGCCGGTACTGCAGGCCGGCTCAACGCCCGTCATTTAATCACGCTGTTGAAATCATTTAGGAAATCGATGCGAAATTTTTTTCGAGGTTTCGGCATCTATCGACTCCTATTCCGACACTGATGCCGATTCTTGCCGCCGGCCTAAAGCCGAAATCTTCGCAAAAAGTACCGTCACCAACCCGTTTCTGCAAAGGCAATTCACGAGGCACTGCGGAAGGGCCACGCCCGAACAGGACCCCAACGAGATCGCTGTCTCGGCCGACAGCAAGCGCAAGGTCCCCAACCAACGGCTCTACATCGGAATGGACACGATTGCGCATTGCGCGTCGATTACGTACGATTTCGAGTCCAGAACTGTAACGCTCTTGTGTCCCGATCAGCCTGCGACCGACAAGGGCTGACGGTCCGAGGTCGCGAGGATGCATGAGTCGCTATTCGGATTTCCACCCTGATGCTGCCATAAGGGTCCCCTTTCGGACAGGCCGGAAGTCCCTAAACTCTTGTACCGTACAAGACTTCCAGTTGAGCCGGCCCGAGCAAATGTCTTGCAAAGTGCGGGCCTTCCGCCGTCGGATCGAGCGCATCGAGCGTTGCCGAAGCGGGCTTCGGCAGCTCTGCCGCCCTGCATCGCTTCGAGACCCGCAATCAGCGGTCTTCAAGTGCCCACGATACGGCGGGAGGATGAGACGCTATCGCTTGCTGCTTCTCGCTATCCATCGGGACCTCGACCGGGCTATCGGCACTTCTGATATGTCCTTTATCAAGTGACGGCGACCTTCTGACGAGTTGCCGCCACATCCGCGCTGCGTCTTCCGGCAGCATCCAGGCCGCCGGGACGACAACAAGGGTCAGCATCGTCGATGTGATCAGCCCGCCAATCACGATGAAGCCCATCGCGTTGCGCCATTCCGATCCATCGGATGATGCCAAGGCCACCGGAATCATACCGAAGATTGCGGCTAGTGCCGTCATCAGCACCGGACGCAGCCGTTCCGGAGCGGCTTGGGCCATGGCGTCGGCGCGTGACACACCGGCTTCGACAAGCTGGTTTGCCCGGTCGACCAGCAGGATCCCGTTCTTCATGACAATGCCCATGAGCGCCAGGAGGCCGATCTGACCGAACAGGCTCATTTCCTGTCCACCGATCAACATCGCCACGAATGCTCCGGAGAAGGATAGGGGCGCCGTCAGCATGATGAGGAAAGGCTGGCCGAAGCGGTCGAACTGGCTGGCAAGCACGATGTAGAGCGCGATAAGCGCGAGCAAGAAGGCAAAGCCGATTGCGGTCGCTGTCTCCGCCATGCGCCGCGCCTGCCCTTCCACCACCAGCTCGATGCCGGAGGGCGGTGGATTGGCGGCAATGATTGCGTCCATTGCTTGCACGGCGGCGCCGAGGGACACACCGGTCGCGCTGTTGGCGAGCACCGAGACCTTGCGGGCGCGGTCTTGGCGGTCGATCTGCACAGGGCCGGTGCCGATCCTTGAATCGGCTACCTGGCCCAGATCAACAAGGCGTCCCTCAAGGCTTCGGGTTTGCAGAATGGCCACCGCATCTGGCGACTGGCGCTGTGCCTCTTCCAGCCGGACCCGGACGTCATGGCGCCGCCCGCCCTCCTCGAAGGTCCCGGCTTCCACCCCGCCGAGGAGAATCCTGGTCGTGTTCGCCAGGTCGCGTGCCGATACGCCGAGATCGGCAGCACGCGTGCGATCGATGCGGAGCTGCAATTCGGGCCGGCCGCCTTCGTAACTGGAGCGAACGTCGGCGAATTCGGGGCGCGATTTCATCGCCGCCGCCAGCCGGGCCGCATAGGCTTCGGCTTCGGCCAGATCGCGACCCATGATAACCTGTTCGATAGCGGCCTGACCGATGCCACCACCCGAAACCCATGGGACTTCGGCGGCAACAATCTCGGTTGCCTCGGGAAGTGCCTGCCGCAACGCGACGCGCGCCTGATCCATGACCACCATCTGGTGGGTCGACCGTCCCTGCTTGGGCGTGATTGCGACATAGAGTTCCAGCTCGTTGCTGCGCTGGCGGCTGCCGGCTCCCACCGTGACGAACACGAGTTCGACATCGTCAATTCCGCGCAGCGCCGCATCGGCGCGTGCTGCCGCTCGGCGAGACCCTGCGATGCCGGTTCCCTGCGGCAGCTTGACCGTGGCAAGAAACTCGCTGCGGTCGGTTGATGACATAAAGGTAGAAGGCACCATCGAGGCGGCAATTCCGCCGATCACTAGGCTGCCCAGCGCGATCATCATCACCAACAGACGGCGCTGGAGCGCCCAACGCACAACGCGCCCGTACCGTCGCTCGGTCGACTGGTGGAACTGTTCGATACGCGACAGCCATGCCCCGCCATGATCGCCCGCCTTTAGCAGGCGGGCTGCCAGCATCGGGGTTAGCGTAAAGGCGACCAGCAGCGACACGCTGACCGAAAAGACAATGGCGAGGCCGTACTGAAAGAAGAATCGACCGACGATGCCTTCCATGAAGGCGATCGGCACGAACACCGCAAGCGTGGCAAAGGTGCCGGCCAGCACGGCGAGTGCCACCCTCTTGGTGGCGGCAAAGGCGGCATTCCGGGGATCGGCACCCCCGTCGATGTCTCGCTGGATTGCCTCAGTTACCACGATGGCGTCATCGACCAGCAGGCCGATCGCCACTGTGAGTGCCAGCAATGTCATCATGTTGATGGTGAGATCGAACGCACCGAACGCGATGAATGTCGCCACCAGCGATGTCGGGATTGCGAGCGTGACGATGATTGTCGCACGCCAGCTCAACAGGAAGAAGAAGGTGACGAGAACGACCAGCACGATCGCCACGGCAATTTCGAACTGCACGTCGCCGATCGAGGATTCGATGAAGCGGGAGGTGTCGCGGGCGATCACCATCTCAACGCCCGCTGGTGCAGTTTTCGAAAGCTGTTCCACTTCGGCGCGGATGGCCCGCGCAACCTCGACCGTGTTGCGCCCCGACTGCCGTCTGACTTCGAGCGCGACCCCGGGTGTACCGTTCAACTGCGCAAAGCTGCGCTCGTCCTGCTGGCCATCCTCGATCCGGGCGATATCGCGGACCCGCACGGCAGCTCCGTTGGGTTGCCAGAGAATGACGAGCGCGCCGAATTCTTCTGGCGTACGCGCCTCAGCCATGGTGCGCGCGCCCAATTCGCGCTCCGCTCCGCCGATCTCGAGCCGGCCGCCCGGAAGTTCGGCATTGCCACCGCGCACGGCCCGAACCACATCGTCCGCAGTGACACCGACGGCGCGCATACGGGTGGCATCGAGCCAGATCCGCATCTCGCGTTCGCGCCCGCCGGCCAGGGTCACAGATCCGACACCGGGGACGCGCTGGATGCGTTCCTTCACCACCTCATCCGCATAAGTCGTAAGTTCCCGGATCGGCATGTCGCCAGACAGCATGATCGACAGGATCGGGCTCGCATCGGGATCGACCTTCTCGACCACAGGCGGATCGGCGTCGGTGGGCAAACCGCGCAGCGCGATGCTTACCTTGTCGCGCACGTCCTGCGCCTTCACGTCCCCGTCTTCCCCGAGCTCGAATTCCAGGAAGATTTGCGAAAGTCCCTCCGCACTGACCGATCGCATCTGGCGCATGCCGGAAATGCTGTTCAGTTCTTCTTCGAGAACGTCGCTCACTTCGGTCTCGATGGTACCCGGCGCGGCGCCTTCGAGAGAGGTGCTGACAGAGACATAGGGAAACTCGACCCGGGGAAAGAGATCGACTCCAAGCCGCGTGAAGTTGATAAGACCGAGGACGACCAGCGCGCCAATCATCATGGTGGCGAAAACAGGACGGCGGATCGAGACATCGGCAAGCCACATGACTGTTCTCCTACCTGCTGCCCGGCGCGCTGGCGGCCGCAGGGCGCGATCCCGCGTCCTTTTCACGGACCCGGACCTTCATGCCGTCGGCCAGTGTCGTGGGCGGATCGAGGATCACGCGGTCGCCCGCCGCCACGCCCTGGACGATCCGCACCCTGTCAAGATCGATATCCGCCGTCTCCACGGCACGCCGTCGCGCAACGTCACCGATCAAAACAAACAGATGCGGATTTGCGCTTTCGCCGCGCAGTGCGCGACGTGGCACAACAATGGCATTGACCGGATCGATGAGAATCTCGGCCACGACCGAAACGCCGCTGCTGATGGCGTAGTCGGGATTGCGAACCGGCAGCCGCACTTCAACGGTCCGAGCCCTGGGGTCGATGAAATCATTGATGATGAACACTTCGCTCGGCAACGCCCCGGCCTGACCGGTGATGAACAGGCGCGCAGGCTGTCCCTTGCGCAGTTCTGACACCCGTGCCTCGGGCACCGCCACGATCGCTGCCACCACGCGCAATTCCTGAAGCTGCAGCGCGGACGACTGCCCACCCATGGAAAAACGGCTGTTCAGAAACATGCCTTCATCCACCATGCGCTGCGTGACAACACCGTCATAGGGCGCGCGCAGCACCGTATCCGACAGCGCCTGGCGAGCGGTCGCCAACGCCGCTCGGGACTGATCGCGGCGCGCCCGTGCCACGTCGCGCGCGGCCTCTGCCTCATCCAGCCGGGCCGCTGGTGCAAAACTGCGGTCCTTCAGTTGGCGCACCCGCTCGAAGGCCCGCTCGGTCTGCACCACTTCGGCCTCAGCAACACGAAGTGCGGCCTCCGCCTCGCTGGCCCGCCGCTGATAATCGGCCTGCCGGATGCGCAGCAAGGGCTGCCCCCGGGTCACACGGTCTCCGACGCGGACGAACACGCGATCGACCGGCCCCTCGACAAGGGCGGTCACGTTGCTTGTCTGCATTGCGGCAATGGTCCCCGATGCCCGGATCGGCGTAGACACTTGTTCGGCACGCGCCGGCACAACCTGAACGTCGATGGCTTGCGGGGCTGCCACCGGCGCATCCTGGGACTTTGGTTCGGCCGAGCAGGCAGCAAGAGCCCATGCAGCGGCACCCAACAGACCAAGGATCGGAACGCGCTTAAGTGCGCGGGAGAGCTCAGGCACCGAGATATGCCCCGCGACCAGATGCCAGCAGATCACCGGCCTCGCTCTCGACAAGCGTATCAGCAACACTCAGGCGCTTTCCCAGCTTGACCACCCGACTGCGTGCCAGAATCCGGCCCGCCAGCGCAGGACGATGATAATCGACCCGAAGGTCGGCGGTCGCCTGCGCAAGTCCGCCGGCCGCCAACACCGCATACAGGCCACCAAGGTCAACGAGGGAGGCGAGCACGCCACCATGTGCCGCACCGAGCGCCGGGTTCGACACCAGTTCGTCGCGCCACGGCATGGCAATCACGATGCCGCCGTGAGATACCGATAGCAGCTCGAGGCCAAGCCAGCGATGGAAAGGGGCGATGTGAAGCGCCGCCTGAAGTCCATCGAGCGTCGTGAGCGCACTCCTGTCAACGGTCATGCAAATCCTCTTTTTGATTGATCGGGGTCCTGCAGGAATTGCAGGATGGCATCGGCAAAGGCATCATTGCGGTCGCCCACGACCATGTGGCCGGCACCTGCAATGTCGGTGAAGCAGGCGTGTGGCACGAGGTCGAGGAAAGCTGCCGCTCCTTCTGGCGAGACGAGATCGCTTGATCCTCCGCGGATCAGATGCACCGGGCAGGCGAGCCGGCGCGCTGCTTCGGCAAGACGTTCCATGCGCGCCTCCCCCCTGCTCGACATCACCGAACTGATAAATCTGGGATCCCAATGCCAGCGCCAGCGGCCGTCCTGCCCTTTCCGCACATAGGGTGCGATCCGCTCGGCCGTCGTCCGACGCCCCTCCCGGGGGCGATAACTGTCGACTATCTCGGCGGCCTCTTCGGCAGAGGCGAAACCGGTTTCGAGATGAGCCGCCATAAAGCCCATCACCCGTGCGACTCCTGCCGGCTCCATGTTGGGCGCAATATCGACCAGGGTTAGCGACGCAAAGCTGCCCGGCCTGATTTCACCTTCGGCAATCAGACCGGACAGCCCGCCCAGCGAGGCACCTACCAGAACGGGGGGCGTTCCCAAGGCATGCGCCACGCAAAGAAGATCATCAGCAAAATCCTCGATCCGATAGTGGCCAGACAATGACCATTGGCTTTCGCCATGGCCGCGAAGATCTATCGCGATGACCCTCAGGCCAGCAGCTGCCAGCCTTTCCTGTGTGCGGCGCCAACTGAGCCTGGTCTGCCCGCCGCCATGGGCCAGGATGACAGGTAGGGCGTCATCAACGCCCATCGCATCAGCCACCAGTGTCTGTCCCTCTGCTCCCCTAAACTGGATTCGCCTCACCGCCGGCACCTCTTTCTGTAAACCACCTTACATTATCTCGTCTTGCCATCCAGTCAATTCGGCAGCTATTTCCCAAGCATGCCAAGTCGTAGCGCCTATCCTGGCTCAGCAGCCGCCGCTCCTTTCGTGACCGACCGTGATGAGATCGTTTTCCGGATGGAGGAGATCACCCGCACATTAAGGCAGGCGTTCGAACGGCGTATCGCACAGTCGGGGCTAACGCGAACCCAATGGCGCATGCTCGCTTACCTTTTGAGGTGCGAAGGCGTGTCGCAGTCCGAACTGGCGCGTCTTCTCGATCTCGAGCGTGCCACGATCGGCCAGGCGATTGACAGGCTGGAAGACCAGCAACTAGTCGAACGGCGCCCATGCCCGACCGATCGCCGAGTGTGGGAGGTGCATCTCCTTCCAGCAGCTTATGACCTTGTCCCTCTCTTACGCAAGGAAGCAGACTGGCTGCATGAACTCACATGGAATGGTCTGACCAACGCAGATGTGGCGGCCCTCAAAACAATGCTCGACCGCATCGCTACCAACATTTCGTCCCTTCCTGAAGTATTGGAACAGGACTGAGCGAGCAATTCTCTGCCATCTGACCTTTAGCCGGTGGTAGAAGCTGTTCAAAGCAGATACTGGGCTTGCACGGCGCAACTATTAGCCCATGGTCACTCGGTTGCAGGCTGCCGAGTCAGCGTTCGGTAGATTGTCGGCCGCGATACCTGGAACAGGTTGCCCAAGTCACTGATCGAGTAATCGCCAGTGCCTACATCCGGCGCAGCTCTTTGCTCTGCGCTTGCGACAGCTTGGGCTTCTTGACCTTCAGCTTCCCTTCTGCCCGAGCGACCGCCATTCACTCTCGGCTCCGCAGCCGGATAAGGTCGCTCTCGAATTCGGCAAAGGTAGCGAGGATGTTGAAGAACATCTTGCCCATCGGGTCGGTCGGATCGTGGATTGTCGATCCGATCTCGAGCTTCACCCCGCGTTTCATCAGCTGTCGGCGATGGCCCGTGCATCCGGCACCGAGCGAGCCGGTCGAGCTTAAAGCCGATCACCTGAGCCCGAACGAACATGTATCCCGCCAGATACCGTCATCAAACCGCATTGAGACGGCAGATGAACTCGCAAAGACTATCGCCAGCATTCGCTCATGAGCTTTTCGCAATCGCCCGCTACAGCCGTCGGTTCCCGCCGTTTCTACTACCCGTCACTCCCACTCGATTGTCTGAATCTCGCATAAGCGTTTGAAAAGTCGATGGTAAGAACCCGGTTTGACGGTCATTCTCCGACTGTGAGGCCGTCAAAATGCTACGCTTTTGATTTTATTGGGAAAAATGCCAGAAAAAATATTTTTGCGGTTCCGGCATCTATCGAGGTCAATCGACCCTCCGGCCCAGTTTTCTGGCTGCATAGAGTCATTCAGAGGGCTGCACGAAAGTACCGTCAACGCTTCATATCAGGATACTCACTTCGGATCGAGCAGCCTATGAAATTGGGTCTTCCCGCCGACGATCAGCTTCGGATGCGACTGCAATCCGCGCTAGGATAAATGTAGGCTTCGTGCTACATATTCCTGATCTGTGTAGCGCGAAGGTGGCAATGCCTACTCCTCATACTCCTCCAGCAGCAGTTCGCCGAAGCTTGCGGAAGCTCGGAGCGGATATCCACGATGCCCGACGACGCCGCAAACTACCGATGGCAGTCGTGGCGGAGCGCGCCTTCACCTCCCGCTCAACCCTGCAAAAGGTCGAATCTGGCGACGCCAATGTCAGCATCGGTATCTATGCCAGCGTCCTCCAGGCCCTCGGTTTGCTTGAGGGGCTAAGCCAAGTCGCCGACATCGGCAATGACATCGTCGGCCAGGCGTTAGCTAGCGCCGATCTTCCCAAGCACGTTCATCTCAAACGGCCGGCTGGATCCTCTCGCGATGGCTGACTTCGAGGTCCACATCGATCTCCACGGTCGCACACGCCCGATCGGATTGGCTAGGAGTAATCGTGTCCGTGGCACGGAGACCGTTCTCTTCGAGTACGACCGTACATGGCTGGAGGATCCCGATCGCTTTTCGCTGGAACCTGCACTTGCATTGACGCGTGGCGCGTTCGCTCCTCCTGCTGGCCTTGCGACCTTCGGCTCAATCGGCGACTCCGCACCAGATACTTGGGGCCGCCGCCTGATGCAGCGCGCCGAGCGTCGCTTCGCCGACCGCGAGGGCCGCGCAGTTCGCACGCTCGCGGAAAGTGACTACCTGCTCGGGGTCGCAGATGAGACGCGGCTTGGCGCGTTACGGTTTCGCTGGGTCGGCGAAGAGGTCTTCCAGGCACCGATCAGGGCCGGCGTGCCGGCCCTGATCGAACTTGGCCGTCTGCTTCAGATCACCGAGCGGATTCTCCGGGACGAGGAAACGGACGAAGACCTACAACTGATCTTCGCACCGGGCTCCTCGCTAGGCGGCGCGCGGCCGAAGGCCTCGGTCATCGACCAACATGGTCATCTCTCCATCGCCAAGTTTCCGAAAGAGACCGACGACTACAGCATGGAAACCTGGGAGGAGATCGCGCTGCGGCTGGCCGGCCAAGCGGGCATCGCCACCCCACAACACGAACTTGTTGAAGTGGCCGGCAAATCGGTGATGCTATCGCGACGCTTCGATCGCGATGGCGCGATCCGCATCCCGTTCCTGTCCGCCATGGCGATGATGGGCGCCAGGGACGGCGAGCGTGGCAGCTATCCCGAGATCGTTGACGCCCTGACCCGGCATGGCGCGCAGGGAAAGACGGACGCACACGCACTCTATCGGCGTGTCGCCTTCAATGTGCTGATCTCCAATGTCGACGATCATTTGCGCAACCACGGCTTTCTCTGGCTCGGGAAGGCAGGGTGGTCCCTCTCACCCGCCTACGACCTCAATCCGGTGCCCACCGATCTCAAGGCGCGCGTGCTGACAACGAACATCGACCTCGATGAGGGCACCTGCTCGCTGGATCTGCTCGAACAGGCGTCGGAATTTTTCGCGCTCACGCTGGCTCAGGCCCGCGCGATCATCAAAGAGGTCGCGGCCGTGACCGCGACATGGCGCGAGACCGCGAAGGCCGTTGGCGCCCGGTCGGCCGAGATCTCCCGCATGGCCAGCGCCTTCGAGCACGAAGATCTCACGCGAGCACTGGCGCTATGACCAGGACCTTCTTTCATAGCTTCGATCCGCCAGCCGCAAGCCCGATCTCCGGGGCCACCGTCGATCTGGAAGTCTCCGAGATCGAGGATGCCGGTATCCGCGAGGTGCTTCAGACACCGGGCGCGGCCTATGGCGCCTGGTCGATTCTCGATGCGCTGCTGACCCCGACCGGCGCAGGCACGCCGTTCGTGTTCAGGGAGCCGCTCGGTCAATCTCGTGAGGTCAAGGTCGCGCTCTCCGGCCTGTTCGGACGGTTCGTCGCGCGTGCCTACCTCGAGCGCTATTTCAACCTCTCGATCTTCGCGCATCTCGGCAACCGCACGATCGACATTGATCGCCGCCGTCAGATCAAGATCACGCGCCTGTCACGGGGCGACCTGCCCGACTGGATAGCCTGCGCAGCCGACCTGTCTTCGCTGACTGTCGCCGAAGCCAAGGGATGCCACGATGTCGGCGGTCCCACGAAAGCGCTGGACAGGGCATGGGCGCAGGCCCGACGGATCGACGTCACCGCCCGAGGCCGCAAAGTCACGGTAAAACGTATCGCAATCGCAACGCGCTGGGGGATGGCGACGGCCGGTCCAGCCGATGCCCATCTTTCGGTTCGGGACCCCATCGAGGAAGGCGAGCCGCACACCCAGGAAGAGAAGGATGCGCTCTTCATCGGCATGCTTCGCCTCCATATCGCCAATCTCATCAAACCGCTCGGCCATGCCGAACTGGCAGACGCGCTTCGCAGCCTCACACTGCAATCAATTCCGCGAAGGCTCCAAGGTGAGACCCAGCGGGCGCGCTCGTTGCTCGACGCATCCCCGGTGCAGGATGTGGACAAGGCGAGCGCCGCCATGGACGGTTTGATCGGTGGCATCGTCACCCGCGCCGGACCGCTCACCGATACCGGCGTTGAGCCTGCCGATCAGGAAGCACTCTCCCGCCTTAATCTTCGGCCGGTCTTCGTCGGGGTCGAACACGAGCTCATTCGCGCCGCTATCGATGCCGAGCCGCAAGCCATTCGCAGCCGTCTCGCTGACAAGGCGAGCCCGGACGAGTTTGCACGATCGGACCGTGCCGGCGGCTGGATCATTCCGCTAGGCCAGGAGCGACGCGTCATAGGCGGCACCTGAAACAGCGACAGCGGAAGACAAGCATCATGGAAAACGGCCCGTCAGACTATGCGGGCAGGATCGGGGCAGACGACATGGACGCGCAGGAGACTGATCTCTCGAACGAAGCCGCAGCACTGGCGGATATCCTCAAGTGGTCAACGGATCTGCCTGCCTGGCAGCGCGATGCGCTGAGGCGGCTGTGCGGTCAGTCCAAGCTGGAAACCGAAGATATCACCGCGCTCGTCGCGATCTGCAAAGGCGCCGCCGGAGGTAGTCCGCTCGATGCGAACCACATCAGGGACCCTGCAGCCAGCCACGCCGTTGTCAGCCTCGGCGCACTCCATGGCCTCTCGCACGTCAATGCCCTGGCACCTGGAGAGCGGCTGACCTTCGGCAAATCCGGTCTCACCGTCATTTATGGCGACAATGGCGCCGGCAAGTCCGGCTACGCCAGGGTCCTAAAGCAGCTCTGCCGCGCGCGGTCGATGAAGGGCGATGCAATCCTCCCCAACATCTATGTGGCCGGCTCGGGCATTCCGGCCGCCAACATCGACTTCTTCATCGGCGCGCAAAAGCGAAGCGCGTCATGGACCCAGGGTAGCCCGCCGGACGCCATGCTCTCCGCCGTGAGCGTGTTCGACTCGCGGACTGCCAACGTCCATGTCGAGAACACCAACGACCTCGCTTACACACCGCTGCCGCTGCGCATCCTCGCGGGCTTGGCGCAGGCCTGTCAGGACGTCAAAGCCAAACTGGCGGCCGAGGTGAAGGCGCTGCAGGAACAGACCCCGGCGGTTCTTTCCAAACCCGAATGCAAGCCGGAGACCATAGTCGGAAAGCTGATCTCCGGCCTGTCGGGCAAGACCAAACCGGAAACCATAGAGAAACTTGCTGGTCTGTCGGCAGAGGAAGAAATCCGACTTCAGACGCTCAACACCGACCTGGCGAGCGACCCGGCGCGTACCGTCCGTCAGCTCCAAGGCCAAGAAATCCGGATCAAGTCAGCGATCGGACAGCTCGAGCAGCTGATAGCTGCCGCGACCGACGAAGGCCGTGGGGAGCTTCGCGCGGCCCGCACGCGAGTTGACACGGCGCGTGCTGCAGTTGCGGCCGCCTCAGCCGACCTGTTCGCCGATGAACCTCTGCCTGACATCGGGTCGGACGTCTGGAAGGCCCTGTGGGAGGCGGCCCGCGATTATTCTCGGGCTTCTGCCTATGCAGGCCGCCCGTTCCCTGTAACCGAGATTGGGGCCCATTGCGTCCTGTGTCAGCAGCCTCTCAGCGAGGAAGCTTCCAAGCGGCTTAGCAGTTTCGAGGCTTTCGTGCAGAACGAGAGCAAGCGTCGCGAACACGAGGCGGCAACCGCATATGCCGAAAAGCTGGACGGGATTTCGGCGCACGCCATCTCCATGAAAGATCTCAAGGCAATCGTTGCCACGATCCGCGATGATACCGGCCAAGAGGAAGCCGCAAGCGTTCTTCGCCGCCAGATCCTCCAGTTGGCATGGCGACTGCGCGCCATTCTGAGAACCCACGGCCTTGCGGTCCTGCCTGATCTTCCGCCTCCAAGCGCAATATCGCTCGATCCCCTGCGCACGGCGCTCAGCGGCATCGCGACGCGCATCGAAGGTATGCAGTCGGAAGCGAGCTCTCCACAGCGCGCCGCGCTTATCGCCGAGCGAGATGGCCTTGCTGACCGCAAATGGCTCGGCTTGGTGAAGGCCGATGTGCTTGCCCAGATCGAGCGCCTAAAGGTCATCGAAGCGATCGAGAAAGCCACCAAGGACACGGCAACAAACAAGATTACCAGCCAGAGCGCCCGAATCGCGCAAGCGCTGGTCACCAATCGCCTGCGCGGGAGGTTCGCAGTCGAAGTAGACAAGCTCGGTGTCGCGGGGCTCGCTATCGAACTTCAGCAGGCCAAGACCACAGCGGGCGTCCCCTTTTTTCAAGTCCGACTGATAAACAAACCGAGCGAACCGGTCGGCAAGGTTTTGAGCGAAGGAGAGCATCGCTGCGTCGCGCTTGCCGCCTTTCTTGCCGAGTTGTCGACCATCGATGCGCAATCCGCGATCGTGTTCGATGATCCCGTCTCCTCCCTAGACCATTTACATCGCGACAGAGTGGCAGCCCGATTGGCAGAGGCTGGCCAGACGCGCCAAGTCATCGTCTTCACCCACGACATGGCGTTCCTGCTTCTCCTCGATGAAGCCTGCCGAGCGACCAAAGACCGTGAGGCGACGCCCGTAACATATCGCCTGATCAGCCGCGGGACGGAGAACGCGGGCTATTGTCATCAGGACCCGCCGGCCACCGTCATGCCGCTCGACAAAGTGATCGACGGAATGAAGACGCATCTGGGCAACGTGAAAATCCACCATGAACGCGGGGATCAGGCGAAATGGCTGCGCGAAGTTACGTCTTTTCAGGACCAGCTTCGCACTAGTTGGGAGCGCGGCGTCGAAGAGATTGTCGGCCCTGTGATCCGGCGCCTATCTCGCAAAGTGGACACCACGGGTCTCATCAAGCTTACCGTCCTCACCGATGCGGATTGCACGGCCATGCGGAATGCGTTCGGGCGTTGCTCAGCGCTCCTACACAGTCAGCCTGGTGAGATTAATCCCCGACTACCCGCGCCAACGGTCATCGAGGCCGAAATCGACACACTGGAGAAATGGTTGCTTGATATCCGGTCACGGCAGGCGACGGTATAATGATGACGAATGACTTATTCATTCGACCTAGAAACGGCCGCATCTACGTTGGGTAGGCATCCTCATTTTTCCTGGCCGGCACTTAGCGACAAGTGCTTGCTCCAGCATTCCTGGCCCGCTCAAGGCACCCGCCATGCGATAGCTTTTCAGATGTTTTTTGTCTCAGCAAAGATCGCTATAAACTTTCGAGTTGGGAAATTGACTGATTTGGTCGAGTCGAGTCGTGTAAGGCGAACCGGTAAGGAACAGCATGTTCTTGAATGATCACGAGACGGCGACCGATCTTCTCTATTACGAGGCCATCGCCAAGACCGTCGTTAAGCTGATCCGCCAGACGCCGGACGTGCCGATTACTATTGGCGTGCATGGCGATTGGGGCGCCGGCAAATCCAGCGTCCTGAAGATGACAGAGAGCGCCTTCGCCGGCGACGATCGCGTCCTCTGCCTCTGGTTCAACGGATGGACATTCGAAGGCTTCGAAGACGCCAAGACGATCGTCATAGAGACTATCGTCGATGAACTGCGTCGCGCACGTCCCAACTCGAAGAAGGTGGCGGAAGCGGCGAAGAAGGTCCTGAAACGCGTCGACTGGCTCAAGATCGCCCGCAAGGCAGGCGGACTCGCGTTCACCGCGGCGACTGGCATTCCGACCTTCGATCAGATGAAGGACCTGTACGGTCTCGCCACTTCGATCCTTGCAAAACCTCAGGACCACATCTCTCTCGAAGACCTGAAGGGTGTCGCCGAGAAGGCCGGCGAGTTCGTCAAGGAGGCGCCTGAGGAAAGCGACCACCTGCCCGAGCACATCCACGCCTTCCGCGAGGAGTTCAAGGAGCTGCTCGACGCCGCCGACATCGACCAGCTGGTGGTCATCGTCGACGATCTCGACCGTTGTCTGCCCAAGACCGCGATCGCTACCCTCGAAGCGATCCGGCTCTTCCTGTTCGTCGAGCGCACCGCCTTCGTCATCGGCGCCGACGAGCTGATGATCGAATATGCGGTGCGGGAACACTTCCCCGACCTGCCGCGCAGCTCCGGCCCGCTGAGCTACGCGCGCAACTATCTCGAGAAGCTGATCCAGGTCCCCTTCCGGATCCCGGCGCTCGGCGTCGCCGAGACGCGAGTCTATGTCACGCTGCTCCTCGCCGAGAATGCTCTGGGCCGGACCGATGCCAGGTTCACGAAGCTTCTCGCCGCCGCACGGGAGGACATGCGCCGGCCCTGGAAGAGCCGGGGGCTCGATCGGAAGACCGTCGAGGCAGCGATGGGCGGGACGGTCCCGGCCGAGGTCGGCCAGGCCCTGACGCTTGCGGCCCATGTGACCAAGATCCTCAGCGAGGGCACGCGGGGCAATCCTCGGCAGATCAAGCGATTCCTGAACTCGCTGATGCTGCGCCACGCGATTGCGGAGGAACGCGGCTTCGGCGGCGACGTCCAGCGGCCCGTGCTCGCCAAGATCATGCTGGCGGAACGCTTCTACCCGGACTTTTACGAGCAGATCGCCCGGCTGGCGGCCGCCGATCCCGACGGCAAGGTCGAAGCGCTCGGCCGGTTCGAGGATCACGTCCGGGCCCCCGCGCTCCCTGACGATGACGACGACGATCCGAAGCCGGCCGGGAAAGGGGCGAAGAAGCCTACGGCCGCCAAGCCCTCTGCCCTTCCGTCCGAGGCCGAAGAATGGGCCAAGAACGACTGGATCAAGGGATGGGCGGCAATCGACCCCCTCCTGAAGGACATCGATCTACGACCCTATGTCTTCGTCACCCGCGACAAGCGTGGCGCGCTCGGCGGCCTCGTCGCCGCGAGCCATCTGGAGGGTCTGGTCGAACGCCTGATGGGACCGCGGATGCTGGCCCGGGCCGCCGCCGGCGAGGTCGCCAAACTGACCGGTCCGGAACCGGAGGAGGTCTTCGACGCGATCCGGGGCCGAATCCTGCAGGAAGACAACTTCACCAAGCTCCCGGACGGTGTCCAGGGCCTAGTGGTCGTGGTCGAAGCGCATCCCGGCCTCCAGAGGCGACTGCTCGAGTTCCTGCGTGAGCTCCCGGTCGCCAAGCTTGGGGCCTGGGCGGTGTCGAGCTGGGGAACCGCCTTTACCGACGCGACCGCCAAGGGCGAATTCGCTCAGATCGCCGCCGGCTGGGCGGAGCAGTCCGAGAACACCGTCCTCCAGGTCGCATCCAGGGGCGTTGCGAAGCTGAAGAGGACCTGAGGGCATGGGGACGTCGAAGGGCTATGGCGGCGCTGGTTCGGGGCTCGTCCCCTCCTGGGTCGACGACCCATCGCCCGGCGTCGCGCCCGGACCCGCGCCGACGCCGCCGCCAGGCGGCGGAGCGCCCCTGCCGGGTCCCGGCCAAGCGCCGCCGCCACCGCTCCGCACGCCGCCGCGACCGGACACCTCCGGAGCGGGCTCTTTCCAGGGAGCCCGCGGCGCCTTCTCCCGCTTCGCCAAGACCGGCAGCCGCAGCGCTCTCGGCAGCGCGATGTCGAGCTATGTCCGTAGCGGGACCGGCGGTGCCCGTCGCGCCGCGCGCCGCATGGGGGCGTCGCGAG
Source organism: uncultured Sphingosinicella sp. (assembly GCF_963974575.1). Taxonomy (NCBI): domain Bacteria; kingdom Pseudomonadati; phylum Pseudomonadota; class Alphaproteobacteria; order Sphingomonadales; family Sphingosinicellaceae; genus Sphingosinicella; species uncultured Sphingosinicella sp. The sequence goes on from NZ_CAXBBQ010000003.1 coordinate 162,433, forward strand.
CGGCGGGGGCGCGCCTCCTCGGCGTCGTCCGCGACGTCCAGCGCCTGGGTGCCGCCGAAACGCTCCGGCAGCTCAACCTGCCCGGCCTGGCAGGTCGCCCCGCCGCCGAAGTTTTCCTCGCCATCCTCGAGTTCATCTGCCCCCCAGGCGGCGCGGTCGACGAGGCCATCGCGCGTCAGGCCATGCTTGAGACGATCGGTGATCTCGCCGAGGCCGGCGTCGGCGACTTCGATGCTATGACGCCCGATCAGATGCAGGAATTCTTCCTCGACTTCGTCGCCCGCTCGATCGAGGGCCGCGTCATGGCCGATCTCGGCGCCCGCGGGGTGACGCTGCCGGCAGATGTTGCGACCGTCGAGGCGGCGCAGCAGCAGCTCCACGACTTCGTCACCGGCTGCACCCAGAGCGAACTCTCCGGTCGACTGGACGGGGTGGAACGGCTCGGCGACCGCGACGTCGAGCGCGTCGTCAACGAGATCTACGAAGCCGCCTTCGAGCTCGTGGCAGCCGCAGGGGAGGCCGCGCAATGAACCATCACAGCCTCATTTGCCGGCTGGGCCCGGGCGATACCGCCACCGTCAAACCCTCCCGATCCGACAGCAAGCTCACGGAGGTCTCGTTCGTCGATGGCGATCATCGCCTCGGATACGGCCTCGGCCAGGCGCTCGATCAGCTGCGCGAGCTCGGCCTCCGCCCCTCCGAACGCACGATCGATCTCGCCCTCCTTGCCGCGGCGCTGACAGCGGCCGACACCCGGATCTCGCGCTCGACCGAGTCGCAGAACGCCTGGACGCGCGAGATCGACCTCTGCTTGCCCGTTGCGGAGCCGAAGCTGTGGGAGGGCCTGGCGCCCCTGATCATCACGACGCTCAACTTCCTCACCGGGGATCGCTGGGGCGTGCGGTTCCGCGCGCGGCCCAAGGGGCTCGCCGCCCTCGCGCCGGCCCCGACCAAGCTCCGGACCGCGACCGCCGACTCCGTCTGCCTATTCTCGGGCGGCCTCGACAGCTTCATCGGCGCGATCGACCTGCTCGCGGACGGTAAGGCCCCGATGCTCGTCAGCCACTACTGGGATGGCATCACCAGCACCCACCAGACCTATTGCGCCGACGTCATCGCCAAGCGCTTCCCCAAGCAGCGATTCCATCACCTGCGCGCCCGCGTCGGCTTCCCGAACGACTTGGTCGACGGATCGGCGGGGGAGAACACCCTGCGGGGTCGCTCGTTCCTGTTCTTCGCGCTCGCCGCCATGGCGGCCGATGCGCTCGGCGTGGGGCTTATCCACGTCCCGGAGAATGGGCTGATATCCCTGAACGTCCCTCTCGACCCGACACGGCTCGGCGCCCTCAGCACCCGAACCACGCACCCCTTCTACATGGCGCGCTTCGACGAGATCCTGGCCGGTCTCGGCCTGCCGATCCGCCTGGAGAACCGCTACCGCTTCCAGACGAAGGGGATCATGGCGAAGAACTGCGCCGACGCGGCGCTGCTCAACAAGGAAGCGCGACACACCATGTCGTGCTCTTCGCCCGCCAAGGCGCGTTGGGCCAAGGATGAGAACGCCCGCCAGCCCAAGCATTGCGGCCACTGTGTGCCCTGCCTGATCCGCCGCGCCGCGATGGTCGAAGGGCTCGGCGCCGACGACACGCCCTACCAGATCCCGGATCTGAAGTCGAAAGTCCTCGACAGCGCCAAGGCCGAGGGCGCCCATGTGCGCGGCTTCCAGATCGCCCTGTCGCGGCTAGCCAAGAAGCCGGCTCGTGCGAGGCTCGACATCCACCGGCCCGGCCCCCTCACCGACCACCCGGGCGATCTCGCCGCCTATGAGAAGGTCTATGTCGACGGGCTGCAGGAGGTCGGACGCCTGCTGAAGGGTGTGCGGGCTCGGCCGCGATGACGCTCCCGCAAGCGGCGCGCCCGCGCCTGGTCGACTTCCATTGTCATCTCGACCTCTATCCGGACCATGTCGCGCTCATCCGCGAATGTGACCGCGAACGCGTGGCCACGCTCGCGGTGACCACGACGCCGAAGGCGTGGCCGCGCAATCGCGATCTGGCCCAGGCCTCGACCCATGTGCGGGTCGCGCTCGGCCTGCATCCGCAGCTGGTCGCCGAACGCGAGGCCGAGCTGCCTCTGTTCGAGCGATACCTTGGGGAAGCACGTTATATTGGGGAGGTCGGGCTCGATGCCGGTCCCCGCTTCTACCGGAGCTTCGAAGCGCAGGAGCGCGTGTTCGCGCGCGTTCTTGCCGCCTGCGCCGAACATGGCGACAAGATCTTGACGCTCCATAGCGTTCGCGCCGTCGCCAAAGTGCTCGGACATCTCGACCGCGCCCTGCCGCCGGACCGCGGGCAGGTCATCCTTCACTGGTTTACTGGAACTGTGGCAGAGGCGCGCAGAGCCTCCGACCGCGGCTGCTACTTTTCGATCAATTCGGAAATGCTGCGCTCGCCGAAGCACCGCCAGCTTGTGGCAGGCCTGCCTCCGGATCGGTTGCTCACCGAGACAGACGGCCCTTTCGTGACGGCAGAGGGCCTACCGGTTCGGCCCCGTGCTGTAGCGCAGACTGTCGCAGAGCTGGCGAAATTGCGCGGGGAGACGGAAGAAATCATGGGGCTGCGGATCGTAAGCAATCTTCGCGCGCTATTGCGTGCTGCCACGTGAGGCGACATCGCAGCGGCGCCGATATCAAGATTAGTGCTAACGAGTAACCAGCCTTGCACTCTCCGGGTCGTACACATAGCCGGTAATTGAGCCATCTTTGATCCGATTTACTGCCTCATCCACAGCAAATAAGGGTACAAGAAACCACTCCTTCGGAACTATCGGTCGGCCGAGCCGATCCATTATCTCGACATCGAGACGCGCCGCCCCGAAGACCTTGTGGATAACGGTTTCGAGCTTAGCTCGATTGATGTTGTAGAGTTCGTATGTCGCCACGAGCTCGACCTCCGCCATGAGATAGGTGGGATCGAGACGCGCGTTCGCGATGCGCCGTTCGACACTGCCGCCGGTGACACCAATCTTGTGCAGAACCGCCCGGTTCTCAGCTACAACCGGGTGATCTGACTTGCTCCGCAACACATAGATTGTGCCGCTCGCCTGATCACTGTCGTCAGTCTGGTCGTCGAATAACGGACCGGCACTCGGCTCCGTAATCCGCCTTCCGGCTTCATCTTTGTAGAGGGCACGCTGGAGTGACCGGAGCAGCAGGTCGCTTTCGGTTCCGTTCGAATAGATCACGCGAAGGCGCGCGTCGGTCTCACCGTTCGGCGCCTTCAGCCCATGATATTCGGCGCCGGCAATGACGGTCGCGAGGTACCAATCGAAAGGCCGTAATGTGTGGTCCAACGAGGTGCCCAGATAGCTGCTCGCCGGAACGGTGCTTCCCTCGATGGCGAAAGTGTCGTCGCGCCGGTAGCCAGAGCCTACCCCCTCGTGCCGGTCCAACCGCTCTCGTTCGGCCAGATCAATCTCGAAAATGACCCCGGGCACGGCAGAATTCGGGGCGATAACCAGGGTCGCCTTTCCTGAACCGTCCTTACTCGCCTTCGAAAACGCAAGGCTCCAGGCGCGTGCAACTCCCGTCCGGACGACCTTCGCCGACGGGCAACGGCCAAGCAGACGTGCCGGCAACATGTTGGAGCCATAAGCGAAGTAGAGAAATGTCATTGGCCATTGCTCCCTTCGACATTCTCCCCATCGCGCAGTTGGCTGGCCGAGCGGCCGGGTTCCACCACTGTCAGTGCGCAGCGCTCCGCTCGTTCGCGGACCATCGCGGCAAGGCTTTCGATGGCCGCCCGATCGAAGCCGGGGCGCACCAACTCGGCGGTAACCTCGCCTGTTCGCGCAATCATGCCTTTGCTGATCTCCGCGATCCGCCTGCGTATCAGCGGCAGGCCGACACCCGCTTCCGCCGCGAACGCTGCCCACCCCTTCGCGTCCAGTTCGGCAAGCGTCGCCCGTTTCCCGATCTTCATGGCGAATTTCGGCGAGAGATCGGGATAGGCGACGGTCGCAAGCAAATCATACAGCGGGGCGAGGCGTGGGCCTTCATCGCCGTAGAGGATCGAGAAATTCTTGCCGTGTGCGTCGGCGTTCCCGGCGATCACATTGAAGATCACCGCATCGAGAAGCTTCAGCACATCGACAGCGGGCCTTGCGGCGACGCGGCGGAGCAGCGCGAAGCAATCCTTGAGAGTCGGGCCGCCTTCGCTGGCATATTTGGTCTCCGGTGGCACGCCGAGCGCCTGGCAGAAATCCTCCTGATGGATCCGGCGCACGAAGCCATCATTGCCAATGACGCGGTCATAGCGCTGGACCAGTAGAAACGTTCGATCCTGCACAGTCCGCGGCTCGACAGGGGCAACATCGAGGCCGATCGCGGCGGCAAGGCGCATCACGAACGCCTCGTTCTCGGTCGTGGCCGTGAAGCGGGATATTGGGGGCTTGAGAATATGCGTCGTGGGCTGGCCCGGCGCAGGCAACGCCACTGCGCCTTCCACCAGAACCACCGGCACCTTCGATTGCGCGCCAGCGAGAGAGAGCCGCAAGCCTTCCTCGCCCGCGAGCAGTGGGCGGACGGGCAGCGCGTCCAGCACCCGGATCAAGCCTGCATCGTCAAGCGGGGTTGGCCGTTGATCGCGGGCAGGAGCGGTCGGTACTTCACCGGGCGGCAGAACCTGGAGCGCACCTGCCACATCGCCGCCGAGGCGATCAAGAAGGGCGAAATCATTGGCGCGCGACACGCCGAGTGCCTGAGCCGCCGCGTCGCGCTGGCCTTCCTCCGGCAGAAGGCCGCCGAAAAACGGGCGGCACTCGCGGCGAGTGAACGGCTCCGGCCGCTTGGGCAGCGAGGCGGACAAGGGCTGCGCCGCCTCATCACGCAGCCACGCCGGCGCATAGGCGAAGCCGAGTTCACCATGCCGGTCCTGCGTCAACTGGCCCACAAGGCGCCCGTCCCACCAGATATCGAGGGTGCGCGTCATGCTTTCCGCGCTCCTTTGGAGTCGGGCGGCGGTGTGATATCGAGCGAGCAGCCCAACGCTGCTAGGACCTGAAGTGTCTTGCCGATCTGCGCGGTCGGCTTGCCCGCTTCGAGATCGACGATGAAGCGCAGGCCGACGCCAGCTGCGCCGGCAAGCTCGTCCTGCCGCAGGCCAGCGGCCTTGCGGGTTGTCCGGACAATGTCGCCGATCTCGGCGGTGGTGAGGTTGCGTCTGGTCATGATATTTACCGAACGGGAAAGTATCATGGATTTCTGAAGAATGTCTATAAGAATTTCCCGCTCGGGAAAGCTTGCGCCTCAGGGTAGCTCCTGGGTCTGAATTATTCCCGCTCGGGAAAACGCGCCGGTCGGGAGCCTCAGATGCTGCCGCGGCTCGACGCCGGTCCGCCGATCACCTGTCTTTCTTCGCCACAGTACGATGACCCCCTGAGCGTTGTTGCAACGCCCCAATTCCTGCCTTTCTTACTCATCCCCGATCCAGGGCCGCGCATCGCGCGGGCCCGCAAGCGAACGGGGACGACGTGGCGGTCAACCATCAGCAATCGGAAGCAGCCTCACGCGGTGCACGCATGCTGCGCACCGCGCTGGGGCCTGCGGTCGCCCGATTCCTGGAAGACCCCGCGATCGTCGAGGTCATGCTCAACCCCGATGGGCGGCTCTGGGTCGACCGGCTCTCTGACGGCCTGTCCGATACGGGGGAACGACTTTCGGCCGCAGATGGCGAACGCATCATCCGCCTCGTCGCCCATCATGTCGGTGCCGAGGTGCATGACCGACGGCCGCGTGTCTCGGCTGAACTGCCCGAAACCGGCGAGCGCTTCGAAGGCCTGCTGCCGCCGGTCGTAACGGCTCCGGTCTTCGCGATTCGCAAGCCTGCAGTCGCCGTCTTCACGCTCGACGACTATGTCGCCGCCAGCATCATGACGGCCGACCAAGCCGTCATCCTCCGGCAGGCGGTCGCAGCGCGCGCCAACATCCTCGTCGCCGGCGGAACCAGCACCGGCAAGACCACGCTGACCAATGCCCTGCTGGCCGAGGTCGCGAAGACAACCGACCGCGTCATCGTCATCGAAGACACCCGCGAGCTGCAATGCCGGGCGCAGAACACCATCGCCATGCGCACCAAGGACGGCGTCGCGACCCTGTCCGACCTCGTGCGCTCCTCGCTGCGGCTGCGGCCGGATCGGATACCGATCGGCGAGGTGCGTGGGTCTGAGGCGCTCGATCTCCTGAAAGCTTGGGGCACCGGCCATCCTGGCGGGATCGGGACGATCCACGCGGGCACCGCGCTCGGCGCGCTGCGCCGCCTCGAGCAGCTCATCCAGGAAGCTGTCGTCACCGTCCCCCGGGCGCTGATCGCCGAGACCATCGATCTGGTGGCCGTGCTCTCCGGCCGCGGCGCTGCGCGGCGTCTCACAGAACTCGCCCGCGTCGAAGGGCTCGGGACGGACACCGACTACCGCCTTTCCCCCGCAACCCAGCCTCCCGACCCAAAAGGAGAACCCGCATGATCCGACATATCGCGCGCGGCCATCAGCGCCTCGCAACTGCCGCCACGGCGCTGACCCTAAGCTTTCTTCTGGCGCCCGCCGCCCACGCATCCGGCTCCTCGATGCCCTGGGAAGCGCCGCTGCAGTCCATCCTCCAGTCGATCGAGGGACCGGTCGCCAAGATTATCGCGGTGATCATCATCATCGTCACAGGCTTGACGCTGGCGTTCGGCGACACGAGCGGAGGATTTCGGCGTCTCATCCAGATCGTCTTCGGCCTGTCGATCGCCTTCGCGGCGTCCAGCTTCTTCCTGTCGTTCTTCTCATTCGGCGGCGGGGCACTCGTCTGATGGCGGGCCTCCTGCAACATCCCGATGAGGTCGCGGGCTTCTCGGTTCCGGTCCACCGCGCGCTGACCGAGCATATCCTGCTGGGCGGCGCACCGCGCAGCATCGCCATCATGAACGGCACACTCGCCGGCGCTGTCGGTCTCGGATTGCGGCTATGGCTGGTTGGTCTCCTCATTTGGGCGATCGGCCATTTCGCCGCCGTTTGGGCAGCAAAGCGCGATCCGCTCTTTGTCGAAGTGGGCCGCCGGCATCTGCGCATTCCGGGCCATCTCTCGGTGTGAGGCGTGGCCATGATGAACCTCGCCGAATATCGCCGTACCGCGACCCGTCTTGCTGATTTCCTGCCCTGGGCGGCGCTGGTCGGCGAAGGGGTCGTGCTCAACAAGGATGGCAGCTTCCAGCGCACCGCGCGTTTTCGTGGTCCCGATCTCGACTCAGCTGTGGCCGCTGAACTGGTGGCCGTCGCCAGTCGCCTCAACAACGCCTTCCGGCGTCTGGGCTCGTGCTGGGCGATCTTCGTCGAAGCGCAGCGTCACGAAGCCGCCTCCTATCCGGCAAGCCGCTTCGCGGACGCCGCCTCCGCCCTCGTTGATGCGGAGCGCAAGGCCGACTTCGAGGAAGCGGACGCGCATTACGAGTCGAGCTACTTCCTGACCTTTCTCTATCTCCCGCCTGCCGAGGACGCCGCGCGGGCGGAGACCTGGCTCTACGAGGGTCGCCAACAGTCCGGCGTCGATCCCCATGAAGCCCTCGCGGCCTTCATTGACCGCACAAACCGCGTCCTCCAGCTCGTCGATGGCTTCATGCCGGAATGCCGGTGGCTCGATGACGCCGAGACCCTGACTTACCTGCACTCGACCGTCTCGACGAAGCGCCACCGCGTCCGCGTGCCCGAAACGCCGATCTACCTCGATGCGCTTCTCGCCGATGAGCCGTTGACCGGCGGCCTCGAGCCACGGCTCGGCGCCGCTCATCTGCGCGTGCTGACGATCAACGGCTTTCCGACGGCGACGACGCCAGGGATTCTCGACGATCTCAACCGGCTCGCCTTTCCCTATCGCTGGTCCACGCGGGCGATCCTCCTCGACAAGACGGACGCTACGAAACTGCTGACGCGCATCCGGCGGCAGTGGTTCGCCAAGCGCAAGTCGATCGCCGCAATCCTGAAGGAGGTAATGACCAACGAGGCCTCCGCCCTCGTCGATACGGACGCTGCGAACAAGGCCGCCGATGCCGACATGGCCCTGCAGGAGCTTGGGGCCGACTATGCCGGTCAGGCCTATGTGACCGCCACGGTCACAGTCTGGGACGCCGATCCGCGCACCGCCGACGAGAAGTTGCGCCTCGTGGAAAAGGTGATCCAGGGCCGCGACTTCACCGCGATGTCCGAGACCATCAATGCCGTCGATGCCTGGCTCGGTTCGCTGCCCGGCCATGTCTACGCCAACGTCCGCCAGCCACCGATCTCCACTCTAAACCTCGCCCACATGATTCCGCTCTCGGCGGTCTGGGCCGGGCCGGAACGGGACGAGCATTTCGGAGCGCCGCCGCTGCTGTACGGCAAGACCGAAGGGAGCACGCCGTTCCGCTTTTCGCTGCATGTCGGCGACGTCGGCCACACACTGGTCGTCGGGCCGACAGGCGCGGGCAAGTCCGTGCTGCTCGCGCTCATCGCACTTCAGTTCCGGCGCTATCCGGGCAGCCAAGTCTTCGCCTTCGACTTCGGCGGCTCCATTCGCGCGGCCGCGCTCGCCATGGGAGGCGATTGGCACGACCTCGGTGGCAGCCTGACGGACGGCGCCGCGTCGTCGGTCTCCCTCCAGCCACTCGCACGCGTTCACGAGACCCATGAGCGTGCCTGGGCAGCCGACTGGATTGCCGCCATCCTTGCCCGCGAGAGCGTCACGATCACGCCGGAGGTGAAAGAACATCTCTGGACGGCGCTGACCTCGCTGGCGTCCGCGCCGATCACAGAGCGCACGCTGACGGGCCTCGCCGTCCTCCTCCAGTCGAACGATCTCAAGCAAGCGCTGCGCCCCTTTTGCGTTGGCGGTGCCTACGGACGGCTGCTGGACGCCGAAGGCGAGCAGCTAGGGGAAGCTGCGGTCCAGGCCTTTGAAACCGAGGGGCTGATCGGCGGCGGCGCGGCGCCGGCGGTCCTCGCCTATCTCTTCCATCGGATCGGCGACCGTCTGGATGGACGGCCCACGCTCCTGATCGTCGACGAAGGCTGGCTCGCGCTCGACGATGAAGGCTTCGCGGCGCAACTGCGCGAATGGCTGAAGACGCTGCGCAAGAAGAACGCGTCGGTCGTCTTCGCCACGCAATCGCTGGCCGACATCGATGGGAGCGCGATCGCTCCGGCCATCATCGAAAGCTGCCAGACGCGCCTTTTGCTGCCGAACGAACGCGCGATCGAACCCCAGATCACCACGATCTACCGGCGCTTCGGCTTGAACGACCGCCAGATCGAGATCCTCAGCCGGGCCACACCCAAGCGCGACTATTACTGCCAGTCGCGGCGCGGCAACCGGCTGTTCGAGTTGGGGCTCTCCGAAGTCGCCCTCGCGCTCTGCGCGGCATCCTCGAAAACTGATCAGGCCGCCATCGAGGCGATCCTCGCCGAGCATGGCCGCGACGGCTTCCTGTCCGCCTGGCTGCGCGCCCGCGATGTCGGATGGGCCGCCGACCTCATTCCCGATCTCACCAACCTGGAGCCCAAGCCATGATGATCCGACGCTCTCGCGCGGCGCTGTTCGCCGCAACCATCCTGTCGCTGCCCGTCGCCTTCTCGCCCGTGTTCGTGACCCCGGCAGCGGCGCAGTGGGTCGTTTATGATCCGACCAACTACGTCCAGAATGTCCTATCGGCCGCGCGGGCGCTCGAGCAGATCAACAACCAGATCCAGAGCCTCCAGAACGAAGCGCAGATGCTGATCAACCAGGCCCGCAATCTCGCGAGCCTGCCCTATTCCTCGCTTCAGCAGCTCCAGCAATCGGTGCAGCGCACGCAAGCGCTTCTGGGTCAGGCACAGCGCATCGCCTTCGACGTGCAGCAGATCGACCAAGCCTTTCAGAGCCAGTACAGCAACATCTCGCTGTCGACTTCGGATCAGCGTCTCGTCGCCGATGCACGATCGCGCTGGCAGAACACGGTCGGCGGCCTTCAGGACGCGCTTCGCGTGCAGGCCGGTGTCGTCGGCAATATCGACACCAACCGCGCCGAGATGGCGGCTCTGGTCGGGCAGAGCCAGGGTGCGACCGGCGCGCTTCAGGCAACCCAGGCCGGCAACCAGTTGCTCGCATTGCAGGCGCAGCAACTTGCAGACCTGGTCGCCGTCGTCGCTGCGAACGGCCGAGCGCAGGCGCTTGTCGATGCCGAGCGCGCCGCAGCCGCCGAACAAGGCCGTGAACAGCGCCGCCGGTTCCTGACGCCCGGCTCCGGCTATCAGCCCGGCAACGCCCGGATGTTCCCGAACGGCAACTGAGGACAGCAGGATGGACGGCAAGACGCTGGCCCGCGTGGGCGCAATCATCTTCGTCTCCGTCGCGATCACCGCAACGGCGATCGAGATGACCCGGAAAGAGGAAAGGCCAGCGGTTCGGCCGACGCCCGTGCTTGAGGAGGCGCCGGACCCGCTGCGCGAGGGCCAGCGTCGGTGCCAGCAGATGGGGGAAGCCGCCGCCAGGGACGGCGAGTGTCTGCGCATCTGGGCCGAAACCCGCGACCGTTTCCTTGGCACCCGCACCGCGACGCGACGCGCCGACGAAGGGCGGTGAGCCATGGGCGGCAGCGGCGTCATCGACAATTTCCTCGGGGTCTTCACCTCCTACATCGACAGCGGATTCGGCCTGCTCGGCGGCGAGGTGGCGTTCATCGCGACGACGCTGATCGTCATCGACGTCACGCTGGCCGCCCTGTTCTGGAGCTGGGGCGCGGATGACGACATCATCGCGCGTCTGGTGAAGAAGACGCTGTTTGTGGGCGTCTTCGCCTACATCATCGGCAACTGGAACAACCTGGCGCGGATCGTCTTCGAAAGCTTCGCCGGCCTCGGACTTCAGGCGTCTGGCACCGGGTTTTCCATCCAGGACCTGATGCGCCCGGGCCGGGTCGCGCAGACGGGTCTCGATGCGGCGAGGCCGCTGCTCGAATCCATCTCAAACCTGATGGGCTGGATCGCCTTCTTCGAAAACTTCATCCAGATCGCCTGCCTGCTCTTCGCCTGGGCGCTGGTGCTGCTCGCCTTCTTCATCCTCGCCATCCAGCTCTTCATCACGCTGATCGAATTCAAGCTGACCACGCTGGCCGGCTTCGTCCTGATCCCGTTCGGCCTGTTCGGGAAGACTGCCTTCATGGCCGAGCGCGTGCTGGGCAACGTCATCTCGTCTGGGATCAAGGTACTAGTGCTCGCCGTCATCATCGGCATCGGCTCGACTCTGTTCAGTCAGTTCACGGCAGGCTTCGGCGGTCAGCCACCGACCATCGACGACGCGATGGCCGTCGTATTGGCGGCGCTGTCGCTTCTCGGTCTCGGCATCTTCGGTCCGGGTATCGCCAACGGCATCGTTTCCGGCGGCCCGCAACTGGGCGCAGGCTCCGCCATCGGCACCGGCCTCGTCGCGGGCGGCGCAGCCATGGCTGCCGGCGGCGCGGCCGGGCTCGCCTTGCGCGGTGGCGCGAGCGCCATTTCCGGCGGCGCCGCCGCCGTGCGCGGTGGAGCCACCGCGGCGGGAGCCGCCTCCGCCGCCTATAGTCTCGGTTCCCTCGGCCAGTCGGGCGCCGCCGGCGTCGCGTCGGGCCTCGGCGGCGTCGCACGAGCGGCCAGCGGCGCGGCAGCCTCTCCGCTGCGCCGGGCCGCGCAAAGCGTTCGCTCGAGCTTCGCCGACGGCGTCAAAAGCGGCTTCGGCGCCACCGGCGGCTCCTCGAGCATGGGAACGGTCGCGAATGATGTCGGTTCGGCCGCACCTGCGGCCACAGGCTCTGCCGCCAGCCCGCCGCCTTGGGCGCAACGCATGCGGCGTGGGCAGACCATGAGCCACGGCGTCACGCTCGCGGCCCACGCGATCCGATCGGGCGACAGCCAAGGCGGCGGCTCTTCCATCAATCTCTCCGGAGGCGACCGCACATGAGCTTCTTCAAGCGACCCGCAACCCACTATGGAAAGACGCCCGAGCCCGAGACGCCGTATCAGCGCGCGGCGCAGATCTGGGATGATCGGATCGGCTCAGCGCGTGTCCAGGCCCGAAACTGGCGGCTCATGGCCTTCGGCTGCCTGATCCTCTCCGCCGGCTTCGCCGCCGCGCTGGTCTGGCAGTCGGCGCGCGGGACCATCGTCCCGTGGGTGGTGCAGGTCGACAATCTCGGCCAGGCGCAGGCGGTCGCGCCAGCGCAGGCCGACTACCGCCCCAGCGACCCGCAGGTGGCCTGGCATCTGGCGCGGTTCATCGAGCAGGTCCGCTCGATCCCGGCCGACGCCATCGTCGTGCGGCAGAATTGGCTGCGCGCCTACGAGTTCACGACCGATCGCGGCGCGGCGGCCCTCAATGACTTCGCCCGTGCCAACGATCCGTTCACCCGCGTCGGGAAGCAGCAGGTGTCGGTCGAAGTGTCGAGCGTGATCCGCGCATCGCCTGACAGCTTCCGCGTTGCCTGGACCGAACGCCAGTACGAGAACGGCCAGCTCTCCACGACACAGCGCTGGACAGCCATCCTGACCATTGTGATCCAATCCCCGCGCGACGCAGAGCGGCTGCGGGCCAATCCGCTTGGGATCTACGTCAACGCCATCAACTGGTCGCGGGAGATGGGGCAATGAGAGATCATCTCCGCCGATCCGCGAGCCGCGGTTTCCGCCTATCCGGCTCTACGCTTTTGCTGATCTCCGGATTGGCGCTGGCCGGCTGCGCGACCAACCGGCCGCCACAGGTCAGCTACGACGCCGATGTGCCGCCGCTCCCCCCTGTGCCGGCTGCCGTCACGGAGGCGCCACCAAGGCCGCTTCACGCACCGCCCGCCTGGACACCCGCGCGCGGTGGCGCTGCCGCAGGGACGCCGGCGGGCCGCGTGGAGAATGCCAATGCCGCCGCGCGCGTCGAGCCTCGACGCGAGGGCTACTACAACTCGATCCAGATCTATCCCTGGAGCGACGGCGCGCTCTATCAAATCTATACCGCGCCCGGGCAGATCACCAACATCGCGCTGGAACCAGGCGAAAGCCTGACTGGCGCCGGCCCGATCGCTGCGGGCGACACAGCGCGCTGGATCATCGGCGACACCGAGAGCGGCTCGGGGATCACTCGCCGCGTCCATGTTCTCGTGAAGCCGACACGGCCAGACATCACGACCAATCTGGTCATCACCACCGACCGTCGCATCTACATGATCGAGCTGCGCTCGGGCGAACGCCCTTATATGCCGGCCGTCGCCTGGGCCTATCCGCAGCCGCCCGCCTCGCAGAGACAGGCAGTGCCCGCTCCGCCAGTGCTCCCGGCCGTTGCGGCACGGAACTATCGCTACGGCCTCACGGGCGACGCGCCGCCGTGGCGGCCAATCTCGGTCTACGACGACGGGCGCCGCGTCTATGTCGAGTTCCCGCGTGGGATCGTTCAGGGCGAGATGCCGCCGCTCTTCGTCATCGGCGCAGATGGCGAACCGCAGATCGCAAACAGCAGGATCCACCAGAACATACTGATCGTCGACCGCCTGTTCGGCGCCGCCGAGCTCCGTCTCGGCAGTGGCGAGCGCCAGCAGACGGTCCGGATCGTTCGCACCGATGGGAGGCCCGCGTCATGAGCGAGCGCGACACGCCCAACGAAGCCGACGCACCGCTGGTCGGCACACAGCCTGGCGACGCTGCTGCGCCAATGCGGCTGCGCGCCGAACCGCCCCGGGTCACCCGACTGTCGCGAAAGGTGCTGGGCGGTATCAGTCTCGTCGCCGCCCTTGGGGTCGGTGGTGCGCTCATCTATGCGCTTCAGACGCGCAGTATCGGCCCTGGCAGTGAGGAGCTTTACTCGACGCAAAATCGGCGAACCGCGGACGGGCTCGCCGGCCTGCCACGCGACTACACCGGTCCGGTGCTTGGGCCTCCGCTGCCCGGGGATCTGGGGCGCCCCATCCTCGATGCGCAGAATCGTGGCCAGCCCGTCACGCCGCCGATGGCAGCAGCGCCCACCGTCGATCCGGTCGAGCAACGCAGGCGCGCGGAAGAAGAAGCTGCCCGAACGAGCCGCGTCTTCTTCCAGACGGAGGCGCGCGTCGCAGCTCCGATTGCGACAGTTGGTGGACCAGGCAGTCCGAGCCTCTCTGGGCTAGGTCTTCCGGGCCAGCCAGGTGCAGCGACGGCGCAGGATCGCCAGCTCGCGTTCCTTAATGCGGGCGTGGACCGCCGCACGGTCTCGCCAGATCGCGTGATGGGTCCGGCATCGCCCTATGTGCTTCAGACCGGCGCCGTCATCGCCGCGGCCCTCATCACCGGCATCCGATCCGACCTGCCGGGCCAGATCACCGCGCAGGTCACGGAGCATGTCTACGACAGCCCGACCGGGCGCATCCTGCTCGTCCCCCAAGGCACGCGGCTGATCGGCGAGTACAGCAACGATGTCGGCTTCGGTCAGCGCCGGGTGCTGCTCGTCTGGAAGCGGCTCATCCTTCCGAATGGCCGTTCGATCGTCCTGGAACGTCAACCCGGAGCCGACGCGCAAGGCTATGCGGGTCTTCAGGATGGCGTCGACTATCACTGGTGGGATCTCGCCAAGGCTGCCGGCCTGTCGACACTGCTGTCGGTCGGCGCCGAACTCGCCGTTGACGATCAGGATCGGCTGCTCCGGGCGATCCGCAACGGCGGGCAGGACACCATCAACGACGCAGGGCAGCAGATCATCCGTCGGCAACTCAATGTCGCGCCGACCCTGACGATCAGACCGGGGTTCCCCGTGCGCGTCATCGTCACCCGCGACCTCGTGCTCGAACCTTATGGAGGGTTGTGATGACCAAGCTGAAGCTCGGCCCGATCATCGACGACAAGCCGGTCAAGGTGACGATTGAACTCCCTGCGCCGCTGCATCGGGACCTCGTCGCCTACGCCGCAGCACTCGGCCGCGAACAAGGCCAGACCATCGGCGACCCGACGAAGCTGATTGTGCCCATGCTCGAGCGCTTCATTGCAACCGATCGGGGGTTCGCCCGCGCGCGCCGCGATGGCAGTCAACGTGCGGCACGCGCCGATGCTCAGGGCGCATGAGCCGTTGCCGGGCGAACCAAGCGTCATCTCGCTCCGAGAAAGACTTTGCCAGCGCCAGCAGGCGCTCGAGGTTCCGATGGAGCGCCCCTCGCGGGTGGACAGCACCATAGCGGAGAACAGCATCCTCGATCAGGCGAAAAGCAATGCCTGGCAGACCGTGACGGACATGCGCGCTGCCTGCGATGGTGATGCCGTCCCCATGCGCGACGATCTGCATCAGAGATTCCCGAGTGACGGACAATTGCTCGATCTGGAGGTCTCCGGGCGAAGTCTGGAGGTTTCGCATCAGGTAACCCTTCGCGAAATCGCCGGTCGGTAAATCAGTCACCACAAAGTGCCGATCACGCAGGTCATCCCACCGGAGCGCCTTCTGATCGGCGAGTGGGTCGCCGTCCGGCAATGCCGCGTACACGGGCTCGGCCCACAAATGCGTCACGTCAAAGCCCTTCCCGGGCGATGCTTCGGCGACGACACCGACATCAAGCTGCCCCCGCCGCACGGCCGCGATAAGTTCGGGACAGCTGCCCTCGCTGAACCGCAGCTTGACCCCCGGGCGGTCACCCCGAAAGGCCCCGAAGAGCTCAGACAGAAAGCCCATGGTCAGAGGCCCGAACACGCCGATCCGAAGATGCCGTCCTCTGTTCGCCACCGTTCTTGCGCCGTCGAGCGCCGATCCGATCTGGCGAGCCCCAGGGGCGGCCTGATTCAGGAATTGTTTGCCGATGTCCGTCAGGTCGACGCCGGCAGGATGACGGCGGAACAGCTGTGCGCCGATCTCATCCTCGACATCCCGGATGCGGCGGCTGATCGCCGACTGCTCGACGCCGAGATCTTGCGCCGCGCGCCGGAAGCTGCCGCTTTCCGCAGCGGCGATGATGTAACGCACATGGCGTAGCTCGATCTTCGATCTCGGCACGATGGTTCCCCATGATGCAAAGGTCTTTGCAAACGTAGCCCCGTCAGCCCCCGAGAACTGTTCCAATCAGATTATGGATCTTCTCCGTCTCCTCGCTACCGCCGCCCACGAAATCCTTAAGTGTCACACATTCGACTGTTGTTACGTCGCTAGCGGACTTCCGGATCGCATCTCGCCGGTGCAAGCAGTAAATGGTGCGTAATCTGAACAGCGCAATTACGGCGCGGAACGCGTGCGGCGAGTCGTGCAGATTCTGTGGGCTGACGGATGTCCGGCCGCGCTGTCAGGACTGAAAATGACCCGCCGATTTCTACGCCAGAGCCCGAAATTGCCGCACGCCACTCGGGAGGGACTTCCGGCATCGGCACCTATCGTTCTCAATCGCCAGCGACAGCCGCTAAGGAGATTGGGTATGGGTCAGAGCGAGCCTTTGGAGATCAGGAAGACCATCCGGCGGCACCAACTGCGCGAGATGGTGCCCCTGGCCGACAGCACAATCTACGAGATGGAGCAGCGCGGCGAATTCCCACGCCGCTTCGCGCTGTCGCCGCGCTGCATCGTCTGGGACCTCGCCGAGGTCCACGCCTGGTTGCTAGCGCGGCGCGCGAAGCCAATCCCTCGCGCACAGCATCCCGACGTCACCAAGCGCAAGTCCCGCCCAGTCAAAGGGCAGGATCGAGCGTGATAGACGGCATGACTGTCGGCAGCAGCGTCGGACCATACTTCCGCCCCTCGACCCAGGCATCGACGGTGTCGGCCCATTCCTGCATCATGTGGCGACGCTGAACCTCGTATTCGGCCTTGTTGTAGACCCCGCGTGATGAACGCCCGTCCTCGTGCGCCAGGCACTTTTCGATCCAGTCGCGGTTGAAGCCCAGCTCATTGAGCAGCGTCGAGCCCGTGCGGCGCAGGTCATGCACGGTGAACGGCTCCAGCGGCAGCCCCTCCTTCTTGGCCTGTTCGACGACCGCGTAGGTGACCCGGTTGAAGGTCGCCCGCGACATCGGCGCATCCGCATCGTAGCGGGACGGCAGCAGATACCGGGAATTACCGGCGCAGGTCTTGAGCGCGATCATGATGTCGAGGGTCTGCCGGCACAGGTAGACATTGTGCGGCTTCGATCGCTTCATGCGCTCCTTCGGGATCGTCCAGACGGCGTTTTCGAAATCGACTTCATCCCAGACCGCGTCCTGTAGTTCGCTCTTCCGGACCATGGTGAGGAGGTAGAGCTTCATGCCGAGCCGGATCGTCGGCAGCGTCGCGACATGCTCCAGTTGCTTGAGCATGATGCGGATCTCGGTCGGCGAAAGCGCCCGGTCCTTGGGCGTGAATGTGGCGATCGACGCCGGGCCGACGTCATCGGCCGGGTTCGCGACCTTCTCGCCGTGGAGGATGGCGAAGGCGTAGATCTGCTTCAGGATATCCCGCACATGGATGGCCGTCGCGGGCGCGCCCCGTTCCACGATCTTGGCGCAGTGGGCGCGCAGGTCATCAGGCGTGATTTCGGTCAGCAAACGGTTCTGCCAGACCGGCTTGAGTTCACGCTCGAATATGGCGCGGCGCATGGCGCGCGTGCTGTCCGCCATGGGCGCGCCCGTCAGCCACTTCTCGCCGAACTCGCCGAAGCTCTTGGCCTCCTTGATCCGGCGCTTCTCCCGCTGCTTCTCGATGGCGGGGGACCGCCCCTCGGCGATCATGCGTTTCGCGTCCAGGCACAATTCCCGCGCCCGGGCGAGCGAGATCCCATCTCGGGCGTACTTGCCGAGATGAACGGTCTCCCGCCTGCCGTTCAGCCGATAGTCGAGCCTGAACGAGATGCCGCCTGTCGGCGCGACACGCACATACATGCCGTCACGATCGGTCACCTTGTACATTTTAGCTTTTGGTTTCAGGCACTTGAGTGCCGCATCCGTCAACATTCTGGGCCTCCTCGCGGAAAAGTACCGTCACGCGGTTTTTGAAGGCTTTTGACGGGAATATCTGTTTATGTTCAGCGTGTTAGGCTGAAAAAAGTACCGTCATTAGCCTCGGTCGCTATGACGGTACTTTCGATTTTCCGGATGATCAACGGGGGCAGGGTCCGTCAGCGGGCACGACAGACGCGTTTGATGCCCACCGATAGCTCTCGATAGGTCTCGGCTGAAATATTTTTGTTTTTCAGGTGGTTACATCGTATTTTGGCGTAGTTTCGGATACCCTCGGATGGGCAAAAATTATTCCCACTCGATCGTGCCGGGCGGCTTCGAGGTGTAGTCGTAGACGACGCGGTTGATGCCCTGCACTTCGTTCACGATGCGGGTGGCGACGCGGCTGAGGAAGGCGGCGTCGAAGGGGTAGACGTCGGCGGTCATACCGTCGACCGAGGTGACGGCGCGCAGCGCGCAGACGCGGTCGTAGGTGCGGCCGTCGCCCATCACGCCGACGGTGCGGACGGGAAGCAGCACGGCAAACGCCTGCCAGATCGCGTCGTAAAGGCCCGCCTTGCGGATTTCCTCGAGATAGATGCGGTCCGCCTTGCGCAGCGTGTCGCACTTTTCCTTGTCGACCTCTCCGGGGATGCGGATGGCAAGGCCCGGACCGGGGAACGGATGGCGGCCCACGAACGCCTCGGGGAGGCCGAGCTCGCGGCCAAGCGCGCGCACCTCGTCCTTGAAGAGTTCGCGCAAGGGCTCGACGAGCTGCATGTTCATGCGCTCGGGCAGGCCGCCGACGTTGTGGTGGCTCTTGATCGTGACGGACGGCCCGCCGGTGAACGAGACGCTTTCTATGACGTCCGGGTAGAGCGTGCCCTGCGCGAGGAAATCCGCGCCACCGATCTTCTTCGCTTCGGCCTCGAACACATCGATGAAGGTCTTGCCGATGAACTTGCGCTTGGCTTCGGGGTCCGAAACACCGGCGAGGCCGGATAGGAACAGTTCCTCCGCGTCCACGTGCACGAGCGGGATGTTATAGGCACCGCGGAACAGCGAGACGACTTCCTCCGCCTCCTGCGAACGCATCAGGCCATGGTCTACGAACACGCAGGTGAGCTGCTCGCCGATCGCCTCATGGATCAGCACCGCCGCGACCGCCGAATCGACGCCGCCCGACAGGCCGCAGATGACCTTGCCCTTGCCGACCTGCTTGCGGATATCGGCGATCTTGGCGTCACGGTAGCCCGCCATCGACCAGTCGCCAGAGCAGCCCGCGACGTGGCGGACGAAATTCGAAAGCAGCTTCGCGCCGTCCGGCGTGTGCACGACCTCCGGGTGGAATTGCACGCCGTAGAAGCGGCGCACGTCGTCCGCGATGGCCGCGAAGGGCGCGCCATCCGACTTCGCCACGACCTCGAAGCCCTGCGGGATCGCCTCCACGCGGTCGCCGTGGCTCATCCACACCTGATGCTTCTCTCCGCTGTTCCAGAGCCCGTCGAACAGGTGGCAATCGCGCACGATTTCGATGAAGGCGCGTCCGAATTCGCGGTGATCGGAAGGCGTGACCTTGCCGCCGAGTTCGGCGCACATCGTCTGCTCGCCGTAGCAGATGCCGAGCACCGGCACGCCCGCCGCGAATATGGCGCCCGGCGCCTTCGGGCTGGCGCCTTCGGTGACGGAGGCCGGGCCGCCCGAGAGGATGATGCCTTTGGGCTTCAGGCGCTCCACCGCCGCTTCGCCGCCCGAGAACGGCACGATCTCGCAGTAAACCCCCGCCTCGCGCACGCGCCGGGCGATGAGCTGCGTCACCTGGCTGCCGAAATCGAGAATGAGGATGGAATCGCCGTGGGGAACGGTCACGCGGGGCCTCGATGGTCAGAACGTGGGAATGCCGGCCGGGTTAACGCTGCGCGGGGGGCCTGTCCAGCCATGCCGCCACCTGCTCGAATGTTCAATCAAAAATATTTTGACATACAAAAGTATGTACTTTATATTTTGGTAAAGTTCGATCAAACGAAAGGGATAACCATGTCAAAGTATAGAAATCTTACCTTCAAACTTGCCAGTCTTGAAGGCTCTCAATGGCGAGCGACTTTCGATGAGATCGAAGAGATTCTGCAGTTTCCATTGCCAGCGAGTGCGCGCCTTTATCAAGCGTGGTGGGCAAATGGCGGTGGACATTCGCAGAGCTCGGCTTGGAGAAGCGCAGGCTGGAAAACCGGCGACGTGGACCTGAAATCGGAAATGGTAACATTTTACTACGATGGCGCCGATGAAGGTGACCCTCCCCCACACCGTGCGCCGCAAGCGGGCCTAACAATTGCTCAGGCGAAAGAAGGTTTATCCATTGGGTTGGGTGTTCCTCTGGATAGCATTGAGATCATTGTACGTGGGTGAACCGCAAAAGCGCCTCACAAAAGCTTCCGCGAATCGTCATCCCCTTGTCAGACGCGGCCCCGAAACATGGTTAACGCTGGCGATGACCGCCCGCGCAATGCCAACCGTCCTTACAGGGGTATTCGTATGCTCAAGCTTCTCCTCGGCGCCGCTACGGCCGCCGTTTTCGCCGCTTCAGCGCAGGCGGCGGTGATCACGCCGGTTTCCGCGACCGCCAGCAGCACGTTCAACAACGGCTTCTACAACGCCGAAAACCTGATCGACGGCAGCGGCCTTTCGGGCGGCCAGCACGATTCGAACTTCGCCAACATGTGGATGACCGACCTCGGCGCGAGCAAGGCGCAGGTGACGTTCGACCTCGGCGGCCTCTTCAACCTCGCGAGCGCGGACATCTGGCAGTTCAACTTCGGCACCAACACGCCGGTGATCTCCACGCTCGACCGCGGCGTGAAGGATTTCCGCGTTCTCGTCTCGCTCGACGGCGTGAGCTTCAGCGAAATCTTCACGGGCACGCTGGACCGCTCGCTGGACGGTTCGCCGATCACCGCGCAGACCATTGCGCTGTCGGGCGCCGCGCGCTTCGTGCAGCTCGATATCCTGAGCAACTACACCTACGGCACGATCTACGAAGCCTGGGAAGCCTCGGGCCTTTCGGAAGTGCGCTTCAACAGCGCGGACGTGCCGGAACCGGCCAGCCTCGCGCTCGTCGTGCTCGGCCTCGGCGCGCTCGGCATCGCCCGCCGCCGCCGCGCCATCTGACCTCTCCGTCCCCGCCGGGCATGTGCGCGGCGGGGACACGCCTTCCCTCTTGAGAGACGGCGCAAACCCGCCTACATACGGCCTCACATCAAGAGTTGGGTTCAGCCCAACGCCAACCTGCTTTCCGGGCAAGGTGGCGCTCCCTTTGGGGAGGATGTGGCCGAGCCGGCAACCAAACGGATCAAGCCACCGCGTCTTACCCGGAAAGCGACCGAGGATAGACGCGTCGATGCCGATCAAGATTCCCGACGACCTGCCCGCCCGCAGCACGCTGGAGCGCGAAGGCGTGATGATCCTGGGCGAGGCGGACGCCGTGCGGCAGGACATCCGCCCACTGCGCATCGGCCTTCTGAACCTGATGCCCAACAAGATCCGCACCGAAACGCAGATCGCCCGGCTGATCGGCGCGACGCCGCTGCAGATGGAACTCACACTGGTCAGGATGAGCGACCACATCCCCCGCAACACGCCTGCCGACCACATGCTGTCGTTCTATCGGCCGTGGAGCGACATTCGGGACGAATATTTCGACGGCTTCATCACCACCGGCGCGCCCGTGGAGCTGCTGCCGTTCGAGGAGGTGAGCTACTGGGATGAGCTGCGCCGCGTGTTCGACTGGACGCAGACAAACGTGCACGGCAGCTTCAACATCTGCTGGGGCGCGCAGGCGGCGGTGCACCACTTCCACGGCGTGCCGAAACATGCGCTGGACAAGAAGGCGTTCGGCGTTTTCGATCACCACAACCTTGCGCCCGCCTCCCCCTATCTGCGCGGCTTTTCGGACGATTTCGCGATCCCCGTTTCGCGCTGGACCGAAGTGCGGCGCGAGGATCTGCCCGAAGATCACGGCATCGTCGTGCTTGCCGAAAGCGCCGAGACGGGGCTCTGCCTGCTCGATGACCCGCAGCACCGATCACTGCACATGTTCAATCACGTGGAGTACGACTCGACGTCGCTCGCCGAGGAGTATTTCCGCGACCGCGACGCCGGGAAGCCCATTGAGGTGCCGAAGAACTATTTCCCCGGCGACGATCCTTCGGCCACGCCGCAGAATCGCTGGCGGAGCCACGCGCACCTGCTGTTCGGCAACTGGATCAACCAGCTCTATCAGACCACGCCGTTCGACATGGCGGACATCGGCGCCCGCTGAGCGCGGCTACCAGCCGACATCGGGCTGGCTGAGGTATTCAAGTTCCTCCGGGGTGGAAGTGCGCCCGAGGATCGCGTTGCGTGTCGGGTAGCGGCCGAAGCGTTCGATGACGGCGGCGTGATCGCGCGCGAAATCAATCTGCTTCTCAAGGCCCGCTTCCGCGAAGCAGCGCAGCGCGAACCGCTGCACGCCGCGATCCTCGGCGTGCATCAGCGGCATGTAGAAAAAGCCGCGCCGCACGGGCTCCATCTGACGGTGCCAGCCCTCTCCGATGCCGAAGAGCGTGAGATCGAGCGCGGCAGGATCCGCCTCGAACGCACGCGGCGTATCGCGGTGAATGTTGCGCGAGAACTGATCGAGCAGGATGATCGCGGCGAGCAGCGTATCGGCGTCGCGCGTCCAGGGCGAGGTATCAGCAAGCGCCCGGTCGCGCAGTGCGCCGAAGCGGCGGGCGATCTCGGCATCTAGGTCGTCGGATTTCGTCCAGTGCTGTTCGGGCGTCAGTTCATCGAACCAGAAATGAAGAACGGCGGCGGAATCTTCGCGAACGGACAAAGGCTGGTCTCCTGTAGGGGGGGCAGGAGACCAGCCTAACCGGATCAGGTCGCAAGACCAATCAGCGACCTGCGTAAGCGCTTTCGAAGCGGAAGTCGGTGATGCGGTCGTTACGGACGTAGCAGGTGAAGCTCTCGTCGCGGCGGCTCTCGTCGCGGCGATCCGCACGATCGTCGCCGCGCATCTCGACCCGGCCCGAGACACGATACTCGCCGCCCTGCCTGTCGACGCCGCGGATGTCGTTCACGCGCGCCTCGCGGCCATAGCGGCTACCGAGGTCTTCGGCTTCGCGCGCGCAGGTGGAAATCGCGGCGCGTTCTTCCTGCGTGCGGTTCTTCCAGTCGCGGTCCTGCCAGCTGATATCGCCGTCGCGGCCGTAGGTGCCGTCGCGGTTCCAGTCGCCTTCCGGCTCCCAGCCCGAATCGAGCGGACGCTCCTGCTCTTCCTCTTTCTTCTTTTTGGACGCGCCGGAAAGGACGGCGATGAGGCCGCCTGCAACCACGGCGCCGACAATGGCGTCGCCGAGATCGAAGCCGTCGCCGCGGCGATGATGGCGGCGCCCGTAGCGCCCGTCGGCATGAGCTTCCGACACGCCGAGCGGTGTGTTCGCGAAACCGGGAATACCCGCCATTGAAGAGACCACGATGGCCGTGGCGATGCCGAAACCCGTTACCTTGCGCATAATGCTACCCCGCGATGATCTGCCGCGAGAATGCGCCGGGCGAGCTTTATCCGCGATGAACCGAAATCGCCTCCAGCGCGGCGCGAAGGTCGGCGGGAAGCGGCACGGGGCGGCGGGTTTGGCGGTCCACGTAGACATGGATGAAAAAACCCTCGGCGGCGGCCTGCGCCTCGCCTTCCGCAAACAGCCCGACCTCGTAGCGGACCGAAGAGGTGCCGATGTGCGCGGCGCGGATACCCGCCTCGATTACCTGCGGGAAGGCGAGCGGCGCGGCGTAGCGGCAGCCGGTTTCGACGACGAGACCGATGACGGCGCCGCCGTGGATATCGAGAACGCCCGCCTCGATCAGATGCGCGTTCACCGCCGTGTCGAACCAGCTGTAATAGACGACGTTGTTGACGTGGCCGTAGACGTCGTTGTCCGCCCAGCGCGTGGTGATGGGGCGGAACGCGGCGTAATCGGCGCGGGCGCGGTAGGGTTCGCGGCTCAAAGCGCGGCCTCGTAGAGACGGCGCGCATCGGCGAGGCCGATCTCGCACGGGTTGTTGATGAGCAGGCGCTGCTGCTTCATCGCTTCAGACGCCAGCAGATCGAGGTCGGCTGCCTTGACGCCGACGTCGCGCAGGCGCGCGGGGACGCCGCAATCGGCGGCGATGGCGACGAGCGCCTCGACGAGCCCCTGCGCCTGCGCCTGACGGCCGAGGGGTGCCAGGCTGGAATCGAGGATCGGCGCGAGGTCGGCGTAGAGCGGGAGCGCGGCGGCCATGTTGTGGCCGAGCACATGTGGCAGCATCAGCGCATTCGAAAGCCCGTGCGGCACATGAAAATGCCCGCCGAGCGGATAGGCGAGCGCATGGACGCCCGCGACGGGGGCGTTGGCAAAGGCGACGCCTGCGAGGTGCGACCCAAGCAGCATGGCGCCGCGCACGTCGGGATTGGCCGGATCATCGCAGGCGCGGCGGATATTGGCGCCGAGCAGGCGGAGCGCTTCCTTCGCGAGAGCATCCGACAGCGGGTTCTTCAGGCGCTTCGTGGTGAACGCCTCGATGGCGTGGACCATGGCATCGATACCCGTGGCTGCGGTGACGCCGCGCGGTAGGCCGAAGGTGAGCGACGCGTCGAGGATTGCCCAGTCCGCATACAGCGGCCGCGCGACGACGCCCTTTTTCTCGGCGCCGCCGACGGTGAGGATCGCGATCGGCGTGGCTTCCGAGCCGGTGCCCGCCGTGGTGGGGATGAGAACGAGTGGCAGGCGCGCGCCCTGCGCCTGATCGATGCCGTAGATGCTATCCAGATCATCGCCCGAGCCGAGCAAATAGGCGACAACCTTGGCGACATCCATCGGGCTGCCGCCGCCGAAGCCGATAACCGACGTGACGCCCGCTTCGCGCCCGGTGGCCACGGCAGCAAGCGCGGTCGCAGCGGAGGGGTCGGCCTCGACGCCGTCGAACACCAGCGCCCGGTCGCCGAGCGCGGCGAGCATGGGATCGGCAAGGCCGAGGCCGCGCACGCCTTTGTCCGTGACGACGAGCACGGGGCCTTCGGGCACGAGATCGGGGACGGACGTGCTGCGGCCGGTCCCGGAGAGCACGCGAGGGCCGTAGTCGAAGCGGAAGTCGGTCATGGGCGGCACCCTATTGGCTGGCCCGAAAAAGAAAAGGGCCGCACCCGAAGGCACGGCCCCTATCTTTCAGCGAAAGCGCCCGCTCAGGCGGCTTCGGCCTCATCGTATGATTCGACCGGCCCAGAGTCCTGACCCTTGGCGCTGGTGTCGCGATCCACGAACTCGATGATCGCCATTGGCGCGGCATCGTCTCCGCGAATGCCGGCCTTCAGCACGCGGATGTAGCCGCCGGGGCGCCCCTCGTAACGCGGGCCGAGCACCTCGAAGAGCTTCTTCAGCTGCGTTTCGTCCATCAGGCGCGACTGCGCGAGACGGCGATTGGAAAGGCCGCCCTTCTTGGCGAGCGTGATCAGCTTTTCCACGTACGGGCGAAGTTCCTTCGCCTTGGGCAGCGTGGTCTTGATCTGCTCGTGCTTGATGAGCGCGGCGGCCATGTTGCGGAACATCGCCTGGCGATGGCTCGAGGTACGGCCGAGCTTACGGTGTCCTACGCGGTGACGCATCTTGTCTTCCTTCTCGTTTGTTCACGGAGCCGTGCGAGGTACTCCGGACCAGGCGGCAGAAACCGGGCGCCGCCCAAACCCGTGTAGGGTAAGGCCGAAGCCTCAGCCCATGATTTCCTGCTCGAGCTTCTTGGCGAGTTCCTCGATGTTCTCCGGCGGCCAGCCGGGGATTTCCATCCCGAGGCGAAGGCCCATCTGCGAGAGGACCTCCTTGATCTCGTTGAGGCTCTTGCGGCCGAAGTTCGGCGTGCGCAGCATCTCGGCCTCGGTCTTCTGAACGAGGTCGCCGATGTAGATGATGTTGTCGTTCTTCAGGCAGTTCGCACTGCGCACCGACAGCTCCAGCTCGTCCACCTTCTTGAGGAGGTAACGGTTGATGGCGCCTTCGTCTTCCTGCGCGGCAGCAGCCGTCGAGGGAACGGCGGCGATCGCCGTCGGCTCGTCGAAGTTGATGAAGAGCGCCAGCTGGTCCTGAAGAATGCGCGCAGAATAGGCGAGCGCATCATCCGGCGTCACGGTGCCGTCGGTTTCGATCGTCAGCGTCAGCTTGTCGTAATCGAGTTCCTGGCCGACGCGGGTGTTTTCCACCTTGTAGGCGACCTGACGCACCGGCGAGTAGAGCGCATCGACCGGCACGAGACCGATCGGCGCATCCGCCGGACGGTTCTGCGACGCGGGCACGTAGCCCTTGCCGGTTTCGACCGTCAGTTCCATGTTGAGCGTCGCGCCCTCGTCGAGCGTGCAGATGACGAGATCGGGGTTCATGATCTCGATATCGCCCGTCACCGAAATCTGGCCGGCGGTGACTTCGCCCGGACCCGAGGCGGTGAGGTGCAGGCGCTTCGGCATCTCGTCGAGCATCTTCACCGCAACCTGCTTCACATTCAGCACGATGTCGGTAACGTCCTCACGCACGCCGGCAAGCGAGGAAAACTCATGCAGCACGCCGTCGATCTTGATCGAGGTGACGGCCGCACCCTGCAGCGAGGAGAGCAGCACGCGGCGCAGCGCATTGCCGAGCGTGAGGCCGAAACCGCGCTCCAGCGGCTCGGCGACGAACGTCGCCTTCCGCGCCTTGTCCGCGCCGGCCTTCACTTCGAGGCTGTTGGGTTTCTTCAGTTCCTGCCAGTTCTTTGCAATTACGGCCACTGTCTTCCCCTTCGCGGGCTGGCGGGCCGAAGCCCGCCGCATAGGATTTTCGGACGAAACGCTTTGGCGAACGCGCGGGGCGTCAGACGCGGCGGCGCTTCGGCGGACGCACGCCGTTGTGCGGGATCGGCGTCACATCGCGGATCGCGGTG
Organism: uncultured Sphingosinicella sp.; assembly: GCF_963974575.1. Lineage (NCBI taxonomy): Bacteria > Pseudomonadati > Pseudomonadota > Alphaproteobacteria > Sphingomonadales > Sphingosinicellaceae > Sphingosinicella > uncultured Sphingosinicella sp. The sequence continues at coordinate 189,325 of NZ_CAXBBQ010000003.1, forward strand.
ATCTGGAAGCCGACCGCCTGCAGCGCGCGGAGTGCCGATTCGCGGCCCGAACCGGGGCCCCGAACTTCGACTTCCAGCGTGCGCACGCCGTGCTCGGCAGCCTTCTTGCCGGCGTCTTCCGCTGCGACCTGCGCGGCGTAAGGCGTCGACTTGCGGCTGCCCTTGAAGCCCATCGTGCCGGCCGACGACCAGGCAATCGCATTGCCCTGCGCGTCCGTGATGGTGATCATGGTGTTGTTGAAAGAGGCGTTCACATGCGCGACGCCCGACGTAATGTTCTTGCGCTCGCGCCGTTTGATGCGAGCCGGTTCCCGTGCCATTTCGAATAGCTCCCTTTTGCTCGCTTATTTCTTCTTGCCGGCGATCGGCTTCGCCTTGCCCTTGCGGGTGCGGGCGTTCGTGTGCGTGCGCTGGCCGCGGACCGGAAGGCCCTTGCGATGACGCAGGCCGCGATAGGACGCGAGGTCCATCAGGCGCTTGATGTTCATCGACGTCTCGCGGCGAAGATCGCCTTCCACAGTGTGGTCGCGGTCGATCATCTCGCGGATCTGGATGACTTCCTGATCGGTGAGGTCCTGAACGCGGCGTTCCGCCGGGAAGCCCAGCGTGCTGCAGATTTTCGACGCGGTGGTACGGCCGATGCCATGAATATAGGTAAGGGCAATCACGACGCGCTTGTTGGTCGGGATGTTAACGCCCGCAATACGTGCCACAGATGTTTCTCCTAGCTCCACAGGCCGGCGCGGGCACGCGGGCCTATCTCAAAGCGTAAATCCCAATGAACACACAAAACCGGCGAGCACGCGTTATGCGCCGCCGGAATGCGATACATTCGGGATGTGGGGGAGATAGGAGCCGAATCGGCCTGTGTCAAGCGGCGGCGCGACGCCGGTGTCAAGATACGAAACGCAGCCGCAACCCGCAGACGGTTGACGCGTGCATCGCATATCGCCATCGGCGGTTGCAATATCGTGAACGGGGGATCGCATGGCTGAAGCCGGACAACTGCCGCCATCGACGCGGCGCGTGCTGACGGCGAGCCTCGTCGGCACGGCGGTGGAGTTCTACGACTTCTATATTTACGTGACGGCGGCGGCGCTGGTGTTCGGGCCGCTGTTCTTTCCCTCCGAGTCCCCTTCCGTTCAGCTGATGATGTCGTATGCGAGCTTCAGCATCGCGTTTCTGGCGCGTCCGCTCGGCGCCAGCGTGTTCGGGCACTTCGGCGACCGGATCGGGCGCAAGTCCACACTTGTCGCCTCGCTGATGCTGATGGGCGGCTCGACGCTCGCCATAGCCTTCCTGCCGACCTACCAGACCGCCGGATGGATCGCGCCGCTGCTGCTGTGCCTCCTGCGCTTCGGGCAGGGCTTCGGCCTGGGCGGCGAATGGGGCGGGGCGGCGCTGCTCGCGGTGGAGAACGCGCCGCCGGGCTGGCGCGGGCGCTTCGGCATGTTCCCGCAGCTCGGCGCGCCGGTAGGCTTCATCGCGGCGAACGGGCTGTTCCTGATCCTCGGCCTCACACTGACGCCGGAGCAGTTCTTCGCGTGGGGCTGGCGGCTGCCTTTCCTTGCGAGCGCGGTGCTGGTGGGCGTCGGCCTGTGGGTGCGGCTGAAGCTGACCGAAACGCCCGCCTTCGCCGCCGCCATGGAACAGGGACCGCCGCCCAAGGTGCCGCTTGCCGAGCTGCTGAAGGATCACTGGCGCGAGACGCTGGCGGGCACGCTCGCCGTCGTCTGCTGCTTCGCGATCTTCTACCTCGCGACCGCGTTCGCGCTCGGCTACGGCACGACGACGCTCGGCATCGCGCGTGAGACGTTCCTGTCGATCCTGCTCGGCGCGATCCTGTTCATGGCCGTGGGCATCCTGATCGCGGGCTGGCTTTCGGACGTGAAGACGCCGCGCTTCATCCTGATGGCGGGCTGCATCGGCACCGTGCCGACGGCGCTTTTGATGGCGCCGATGATGGAAGGCGGCGCGCTTCTGCCGGTGTTCGCCTTCCTGTCGCTGATGCTGCTGATGATGGGGTTCGTCTACGGGCCGCTCGGCGCGTTCCTGCCCGGGCTGTTTCCGGCGCGCGTGCGCTACACGGGCGCATCAATGGCGTTCAATGTGGGCGGCATCCTGGGCGGGGGCCTCGCGCCCAACATCGCGCAGGCGCTTGCCGATCGGGGCGGGCTTGCGCCGGTGGGGCTCTATCTCGCGGGCGCGGCGACGGTGAGCTTCCTCGGGCTGCTGATGGTGAAGCCGGAGCCCCGCTGAGGTTTCAGGCGTGCGGCAAGGGCTTGTCGCGCAGGAGCGCGAGCAGGTCGCGGTAGGCTGGGTCGTCTGTGGTTTCCGCAAGTTTCGCCTCGAAGGCGCGATAGGTATCGAGCAGGGTGCGGCCGAAGGGCGTGAGGCGCGCGCCTTTGTCTGCGCCGCCGCCCGCGGTCGTTTCGACGACACGTTCCGCCCAGCAGCGGTTCAGGCTGTCGACGAGGAGCCAAGTGCGGCGGTAGCTCATGCCCATCGCGCGGCCCGCGCCGGAGATCGAGCCTTCGCGGTCGATGGCTTCAAGCAGGTCCGCCTTGCCGGGGCCGATCGCGGGCTCGCCGCCGCAGAAGATCTGCGCCTTGAGCTTGAGGGGGCCGATGATCGCCACGCGGCTCAGTCTTTGGGAAACAGCGCCGCGAGACGCGTGAGCTGTTCGTTCAGCACCTGGCCGACGAGCGGCGCGGTCGCCGGAACATCGAAGCGCATGTGGCCGCCGACGACATAGGTCTGGGTGATCTCCGTGCCGTTCGGGACGGGCTTCAGCGCCCATGTAAGCGTGGCGGCGACACCTTCGGATTGCAGGGGGCCGAGACCGCCGACCAGACGCAGCGTGCTGCCGGGACCAGCGAAGACGACGCGCATGTGCTCGACCGAACCGCCGTCCGGCAGCGCCTCGCAGAAGCAGCCACCCGCCTTCGCATCGAGCGTGAAGTTCGCCGCCTTGCCGGAATAGCTATGGTCCGGATTCCAGTAGCGCGCAGGGGCGACAAGTGCCGCCCAGACCGCATCGGGCGCGGCCGCCGCGACGGCCTTGTTCTCGACGACGAAACCGGTTTCGCTGACCTTCACGTCCGCCGCAGCCGGCGCAGCGGCAAGCATCAGCACCGGCAGAATGAAGCGCATGAGTCCCTCCCCTCGTTGCCGAGCGGAAGTGTGCCCGGAAGCGCGTCAGGCGTCCAGAATCGCCGCGATACTGGCAGCGACGTCGCCCATGTCGGCCATGCCGTCGACGCGCTTCACGAGGCCGCGCGCTTCGTAGATCGGCAGGATCGGCGCGGTCTTGGCGCGGTATTCGGCCATGCGCGTGCGGACCGTTTCGGCATTGTCGTCGGGGCGGCGCTTGAATTCAGCGCCACCGCAGACATCGCAGACGCCTTCGGTCTTCGGCTGCTTGAAGGTGTCGTGATAGCCCTCGCCGCACTTCGCACAGGTGAAGCGGCCGGTGATGCGCTCGACGAGCGCGTCTTCATCGACATCGAGTTCGATCACGTGATCGAGGGTGCGGCCACGCGCGCTGAGGATCGCGTCGAGCGATTCCGCCTGCGCCGCGGTGCGCGGATAGCCATCGAAGATCGCGCCCTTGTCCGGGCCCATCTCGTCGAGCTTGTCACCGATGAGGTCGGAGACGATCTCGTCGGAGACGAGCTGGCCGGCGTCCATCACGGCCTTCGCCTTGAGACCGACGGGCGTTCCCGCCTTCACCGCCGCGCGAAGCATGTCGCCGGTCGAGAGCTGCACCATGCCGCGCTCTTCGACGAGCTTGCCGGCCTGCGTGCCCTTACCCGCCCCCGGCGGGCCGAGCAGTATTATGTTCAACGCCGATTCCCCCTCAGCTTCGCCTTCTTGATGAGCCCCTCATACTGGTGCGCAAGCAGATGCGACTGAATCTGCGCAACCGTATCCATCGTTACGTTGACGACGATGAGAAGTGAAGTGCCACCAAAGTAGAACGGCAGCGCGAACGACGAGATCAGGAATTCGGGGATGAGGCAGATGAGCGTGAGATACGCCGCGCCGACCACCGTGATGCGCGTGAGCACATAATCCAGATACTGCGTCGTCTTCTCGCCCGGGCGGATGCCGGGGATGAAGCCGCCCTGCCGCTTCAGATTGTCTGCCGTCTCCTCGGGATTGAAGACGACCGCCGTGTAGAAGAAGCAGAAGAAGATGATGCCGAACGCATAGAGCGACATGTAGAGCGGCGAGCCGTGCTGCAGCGCGGTGGTGACCGCGATCATCCACTCGTTCTGCGAATTCTGCCCCGCGAACTGCGCGACGGTGAGCGGCATCAGCAGCAGCGACGAAGCGAAGATCGGCGGGATGACGCCCGCGGTGTTGAGCTTCAGCGGCAGGTGCGAGCTTTCGCCCTGCGACATGCGGTTGCCCACCTGGCGCTTTGGATATTGCACCAGGATGCGCCGCTGTGCGCGCTCCATGAAGCAGATGAACGCGATCACGAGGATGACCGCAAGGATGATCGCGAGGATGACGATGCCCGACATCGCGCCGGTGCGGCCCTGCTCGAAGAGGCCGGCAAGCGCGCCCGGGAGCGTCGCGACGATGCCCGCCATGATGATGAGCGAGATGCCGTTGCCGATGCCGCGCGCGGTGATCTGCTCGCCGAGCCACATCAGGAACATGGTGCCGCCGAGCAGCGTGATCATCGTGGTGATACGGAAGAACCAGCCCGGATCGAGCACGGCCGACGCACCCTGCCCCGCACCCCAGCCTTCGAGGCCGACCGCGATGCCGTAACCCTGGAACAGCGTGAGCGCCACGGTGCCGTAGCGCGTATACTGGTTGATCTTCTTGCGGCCGCTCTCACCCTCTTTCTTGAGCTGCGCCATCGAAGGCGACAGCGAGGTCATGAGCTGCACGATGATCGAGGCCGTGATGTACGGCATGATGTTGAGTGCGACGATCGACATGCGTTCGAGCGCACCGCCCGAGAACATGTTGACGAAATCGAGCACGCCGCCGCGCGTCTGATCGAACAGAAGCTCGAGCTGAATGGGATCGATACCGGGTAGCGGCACGAACGAGCACAGGCGGAACACAATGAGCGCGCCGAGCGTGAACCACAGCCGCTTCTTGAGGTCGGTCGCTTTGGAGAACGAGCCCCAATTGAGATTGGCTGCAAGTTGTTCGGCTGCTGACGCCATCACATTACCCCGGAAAAAGCTCTGCCCTGCCCCCGATACGGCCGGCGACCGGAACTAGATAGGGCGCGGGACGGCTTTGCGCCATGCCCACGCCCCGAAAAATCCGTGTCAGCCCTCGGCGGACTCAGCGGCAACCGTCGTCGTGACCTTGCCGCCGGCCTTCTCCACCGCCGCGAGCGCGCCCTTGGAGGCCCGCGCAACGGTGATGTCGAGCTTCGCCTTCAGCTCACCCTTGCCGAGCAGGCTGACGCCGTGCTTCGACTTGCGGATGAGGTTCGCGGCGAGGAGCTCGGCAGCGCCGATGGCGGCCTTCGCATCGAGCGTCTTCTCGTCGATGGCGCGCTGGATCGTGCCGACGTTGACGATCGCGTAATCCTTGCCGAACGGGTTGTTGAAGCCGCGCTTCGGCAGACGCATGTGGAGCGGCATCTGGCCGCCCTCGAAACCGTTGATGGCAACGCCTGAACGGCTGGTCTGGCCCTTCTGGCCGCGGCCTGCGGTCTTGCCGAGACCCGAACCGATACCGCGCGCCACGCGCGTGCGGCTCTTGCGGGCGCCCTTGTTGTCCTTGAGATCGCTGATTTTCATTGTGAGCACTCGCTTTCGCTATTGTCGCGCCAAATTCGAAGCCCTCTTTCGCGGAGAAAGAGGGCTTCGAACCTGTTCTAGTTGATGACCTGCACCATGTGCTGAACCTTGCGGATCATGCCGCGAACCTCGGGAGTGTCCTCCAGCTCCGACGTGCGGTGGAGCTTGTTGAGGCCGAGCCCGACGAGCGTTGCGCGCTGGTCCTTGGTGCGGCGGATGGGCGAACCCACCTGCTTGAGCTTGATCTTCGCCATGATGACTTACTCCGTGACCGCGTCGGCTTCGACCTGAACGGCAGCGCCGGACACATCGCCGCGACGGCCGATGAGGTCGGCGATCTTCTTGCCGCGACGCTGGGCAACAGCCTTGGGAGAAGCCTGTTCCTTCAGCGCCTCGAAGGTCGCGCGGATCATGTTGTAGGGGTTGTTGGTGCCGACCGACTTCGTGACGACATCGGCAACGCCAAGGCTTTCGAACACGGCGCGCATCGGACCGCCGGCGATGATGCCGGTACCCTGCGGCGCGGAGCGCACGTAGACCTTGCCGGCGCCGAAGTGGCCGAAGCCGTCGTGATGCAGCGTGCGGCCATCGCGCAGCGGCACGCGGACCATCGCCTTCTTGGCGGCGGCGGTGCCCTTCGAGATCGCTTCCGGCACTTCGCGGGCCTTGCCGTGGCCGAAGCCGACGCGGCCCTTGCCGTCGCCGACGACGACGAGCGCTGCGAAGCCGAAGCGCTTGCCGCCCTTCACCGTCTTCGAGACGCGGTTGATGTGGACGAGCTTCTCGATCAGCTCCTCGCCCGGCTCCTGACGCGGCTCGCGACGATTGCCGCGGCCGCCGCGATCGTCACGACGACCACGTCCGGCGCCGCCGTCACGGCCCTGTCCGCCGCGACCCCGACGGCCCCGGCTTTCGGTCTCGACAGCTTCCGCCTCGGGGGCGTCGATCTGGGTTTCGTCAGCCATACTAGAACTCCAATCCGCCTTCGCGCGCCGCCTCGGCGAGCGCTTTCACCCGGCCGTGAAACAGGAAGCCGCCACGATCGAAAACAACCTGCGTCACGCCTGCCGCCTTCGCCCGCTCGGCAAGGCGCTTGCCGACATCGGTCGCCGCCGAAACGGTCGCGCCAGCCTGGCCCTTCACGTCCTTGTCCAGCGTCGAGGCCGACACGAGCGTCTTGCCTGCGGCGTCGTCGATGATCTGCGCGTAGATGTGCTGCGACGAGCGGTGCACCGACAGGCGGGGACGCGTGCCGGCCTTCAGCCGAAGCCCCGTCCGCACGCGGCGGCGGCGCTGTTCGAATGGTGTGAGTTTCTTGCCCATCGCTACTTCTTCTTGCCTTCTTTGCGGAAGATGAATTCGCCGCGGTACTTAATGCCCTTGCCCTTGTAGGGCTCCGGCTTCCGCCAACGACGAATCTCTGCAGCCACCTGGCCGACCTGCTGGCGATCGATGCCCGAGATCTCGACCGTGGTCTGATCGGGCGTCTTCACCGTGATCCCTTCCGGAATCGCGAAGTCGACATCATGGCTGTAGCCGAGCTGCAGCTTCAGGGTGTTGCCCTGCGCGTTCGCGCGGTAGCCGACGCCGGTGATCTCCAGCGTCTTCGTGAAACCCTCGGTGACACCCGTCACCAGGTTCTGCACGAGTGTGCGCTGCATACCCCAGAAGTCGCGGGCACGCCGCGAGGCGTTTGCCGGACCCACGGAGATGCGACCGTCCTCGACCGCGTAGCTGATGTCATCGTGCGTGACGATGCTGAGCTCGCCCTTCGGGCCCTTCACCGACAGCCGGCCATCGGCCAGCGTCGCGGTGACGCCTGCAGGTACGCTCACGGGTCTTTTTCCAATGCGTGACATCGTCAATACCCCTAGAAGACCTGGCAGAGCACTTCGCCGCCGACGTTCTGCTCACGCGCTTCCGCGTCTGAGAGAACGCCCTTCGGCGTCGAAACGATGGTGATGCCGAGGCCATTGCGGACGCGCGGCAGTTCCTTCGCGCCCGAATAGACGCGGCGGCCCGGCTTCGAGACGCGCTGCAGGTGCTGGATCGCCGGCTGGCCTTCGAAATACTTGAGATCGATACGAAGCTCGCGCATCGCCTGGCCGGTGTCTGCGGCGGAATAGCCGCGGATGAAGCCTTCGCGCTGCAGCACGTCGAGGACGTGGCTGCGCAGCTTGGAGGCCGGGGTGAGAACAGAGTCCTTGCGGGCCTGCTGACCATTGCGGATGCGGGTCAGCATATCGCCCAGCGGATCGGTCATCGACATGGGATCGATCCTTTCCTTACCAGCTCGACTTCGTCACACCCGGGATCAGGCCCTTGTTGGCCAGTTCCCGGAGCATGATGCGGCTCAAGCGGAATTTGCGGTAATACGCACGCGAACGACCGGTGAGTTCACACCGGTTGCGGATGCGCGTCGGGTTTGCGTTGCGCGGGATCTCGGCAAGCTTCAGGCGCGCCATCAGACGCTCCGTCTCATCCTTGCTCTCGTCGTTCGCGATCGCTTTCAGACGGGCATACTTGCCCGCATATTGCTTCACGAGCTTCTTCCGACGCTCATTCTTGTTGATCGAACTCAGTTTCGCCATGACTTAAGTTCAGCTCCTCTAGCGGCCGCTTACGCGGCCTTCTGGGTTTCGTCGCGGTCGGTGAAGGGCATGTTGAGCGCACGCAGCAGCTCGCGGCCTTCCTCGTCCGTCTTCGCGGTGGTGGTGATGATCACATCCATGCCCCGGACCTTTTCGACCTGGTCATAGTTGATCTCGGGGAACACGATCTGCTCCTTGATGCCCATCGCGTAGTTGCCGCGACCGTCGAACGACTTCGGGTTTACGCCCCGGAAGTCGCGCACGCGGGGCAGCGCGATGTTGATGAGGCGATCCAGGAATTCCCACATGCGGTCGGACCGCAGCGTCACCTTCACGCCGATCGGCATTCCCTCGCGCAGCTTGAACTGCGCGATCGAAACGCGGGCCTTGGTGACCACCGGACGCTGACCGGCGATCTGCATCATCTCGGCGAGTGCCGCGTCGATGCGCTTCTTGTCCTGCGTCGCATCGCCAACGCCCATGTTGAGCACGATCTTCTCGATGCCCGGGACTTCCATGGCGTTCTTGTAGCCGAAGCGCTCGGTGAGCGCAGCGCGCACCTGCTCTTCATACACCTTCTGAAGGCGCGGCTTCACGCGTTCTGCCTTAGCCATTGATCACCTCACCCGACCGCTTGGCGACACGCACCTTGCTGCCGTCTTTCTCGATACGGAAACCGACGCGGGTCGGCTTGCCGGTCTTGGGATCCTCGAGCGCCACCTTCGACGCGTGGATCGGCGCCTCGCGACGCTCCAGCCCGCCCTGCGGATTGGCCTGGCTCGGCTTCACGTGGCGGACCACGATGTTGATCCCCGACACGACGACCTTGCCGTCCTTCGGGAGCGACTTCGTGACATCGCCGTGCTTGCCCTTGTCCTTGCCGGACAGGACGACGACGCGGTCACCCTTCTTGATCTTCGCTGCGGACATTTAGAGGACCTCCGGCGCAAGGCTGATGATCTTCATGTGCTTCTTGGCACGCAGTTCGCGCACCACCGGCCCGAAGATGCGGGTGCCGATCGGCTCCTCGCTCTTGTTGATGAGCACGGCCGCGTTCGAATCGAAGCGGATGACCGTACCATCGGCGCGGCGGATATCCTTCGCGGTGCGAACGATGACGGCGCGATGCACGTCACCCTTCTTCACGCGGCCGCGCGGCGCTGCTTCCTTCACCGAGACGACGATCACGTCGCCGACGGTTGCGAAACGGCGCTTCGAACCGCCGAGCACCTTGATGCACTGCACCCTTTTCGCGCCGCTGTTGTCAGCAACGTCGAGGTTCGTCTGCATCTGGATCATGTCAGCTCACCTTTTCCGTGACGCGCCACGTCTTCAGCTTGGAGATCGGCGCACATTCTTCGATCCGCACGGTGTCGCCGGCCTTGAAGGCATTGGCTTCATCATGCGCGTGATACTTCTTCGAGCGGCGGATGATCTTGCCGTACAGCGGGTGCTGAACCCGGCGTTCGACCTTCACAACCACCGTCTTGTCGGTCTTGTCGGAGACTACCTGCCCGACGAGGACGCGTTTCGGCATCGTTATTCCCTTCAGGCTTCGGCAGCGGCGCTGGCGCGACCGCGTTCGTTCTGCAGCGTCCGGATACGCGCGATGGTGCGGCGCACCTCGCGCACACGGCTCGCCTTTTCCAGCTGACCCGTCGCCGCCTGGAAGCGCAGGTTGAACTGCTCCTTCTTCAGCTGGGCGAGATCGGCGGAGAGCTGGTCGTCAGTCTTGGTCTTGAGGTCTGCGTGCTTCATGGCTGCATCCCCTCCTTAGTGCTGGTCGCCAAGACGAGCGATCAGCTTCGTCTTGATCGGGAGCTTCGCGGCAGCGCGTTCGAAGGCGCCAGCGGCGACCTCGTAGCTGACGCCATCAAGCTCGAACATCACGCGGCCCGGCTTCACGCGGGCAACCCAGTATTCCGGCGCGCCCTTGCCCGAGCCCATGCGGACTTCGGCAGGCTTGCGGGAGACCGGAACGTCCGGGAAGATGCGGATCCAGAGACGGCCCTGGCGCTTGATGTGGCGCGTGATGGCACGGCGCGCGGATTCGATCTGGCGCGCAGTGACGCGCTCCGGCTCGAGCGCCTTCAGGCCATAGGCGCCGAAGTTGAGTTCGGTCCCGCCCTTGGCGTTGCCGTGAATGCGGCCCTTGTGGGCCTTGCGGAACTTGGTGCGTTTCGGTTGCAGCATCTTTTATCGCCTTCTGACAGGAATCGGTCCTCGATCAGGCGACGCAGTTATGGTCTTTCGACCTTAACGCGCCGGCCGAACTCCCGACGTCTGTGCATCCATCATGATCCGGTCCTGCGCCAGCGGGTCGTGGTCGAGGATCTCACCCTTGAAGATCCAGACCTTGACGCCGCAAACGCCGTAAGCCGTGTGCGCCTGGCTTTCCGCGTAGTCCACGTTCGCGCGCAGCGTGTGCAGCGGAACGCGGCCTTCACGGTACCATTCGGTGCGCGCGATCTCGGCGCCGCCAAGACGGCCCGAGCAGGTGATACGAATGCCCTCGGCACCAAGACGCAGCGCCGACTGAACGGCACGCTTCATGGCGCGGCGGAACGCCACGCGGCGCACGAGCTGATCGGCGACCGACTGCGCGACGAGCTTCGCGTCGACCTCGGGCTTGCGGATTTCGACGATGTTGAGCGAAACTTCGCTCGACGTCATCGCGGCGAGCTGCTTGCGCAGCTTGTCGATGTCCGCACCCTTCTTGCCGATGATCACGCCCGGACGCGCGGCATACACCGACACGCGGCACAGCTTCGCCGGACGCTCGATCACCACCTTCGAGATCGCCGCCTGCGGCAGCGTCTTCATCACGAAGTTGCGGATCTTCAGATCCTCGAGCAGCAGACGGCCGTAGTCTTCGCCGTCCGCGAACCAGCGCGAGTCCCAGGTGCGGTTGATCTGCAGCCGCAGGCCGATGGGGGAAGTCTTGTGACCCATATTTACGCTCCTGCCTCTTCGTCCGCTTCGCGCACAACGATGCGGATGCGGCTGATCGGCTTCATGATCTTCGCCGAACGGCCGCGTGCGCGGGGCGTCCAGCGCTTCATCGTGATCGACTTGCCGACGCTGGCTTCCTTCACCACGAGCGCATCGACGTCGAGGTTGTGGTTGTTTTCCGCGTTGGCGATCGCCGAGGCGAGAACCTTGCGAACGTCAACCGCCATCGCCTTCGTGGAGAAGGTGAGGATGTTGAGCGCATCGCCGGCTTTCTTGCCGCGAATGAGACCGGCGACGAGGTTCAGCTTGTACGCCGAACCGCGAACGGTCGTCGCCACCGCGAGCGCCTCGCGCTCGCCGACGCGGCGGGGGTTTGCAGCCTTGCTCATCGCTTACCTCTTCGCCTTCTTGTCGGCGGTGTGGCCGAAATAGGTGCGCGTCGGCGCGAACTCGCCGAGCTTCATGCCCACCATGTCCTCGTTGACGGTCACCGGCACGAATTTCTTGCCGTTGTAGACGTTGAAGGTGAGCCCAACGAACTGCGGCAGGATCGTCGAGCGGCGCGACCAGGTCTTGATCGGCGCACGGGCACCGGAATCCTGGGCGGTCTCGGCCTTCTTCAGAAGGTGCAGGTCGACAAACGGACCCTTCCAGACGGAACGCGCCATGGCTTACCTCTTCTTCTTCGCGTGACGCGAACGGATGATCATCGCGCTCGACGCCTTCTTCTTGTTCCGGGTCTTGGCACCCTTCGTCGGCTTGCCCCAAGGGGTCACCGGATGACGGCCACCCGAAGTACGGCCTTCACCACCGCCGTGCGGGTGGTCGACCGGGTTCTTGGCGACACCGCGCGTCAGCGGACGCTTGCCGAGCCAGCGGTTGCGGCCGGCCTTGGCGAGGTTCTGGTTCGAGTTGTCCGGGTTCGATACTGCGCCGACCGTCGCCATGCAATCGGCGGGGACGTAGCGCTGTTCGCCTGAACCGAGACGGACGATCGCCATGCCGCGGTCACGACCGACGACCTGCACATAGGTGCCTGCCGAACGCGCGATCTGGCCACCCTTGCGGGGCTTCATCTCGACGTTGTGGACGATGGTACCGACCGGCATCTGCCCGATTTCCATCGCGTTGCCCGGCTTCACGTCGGTCTTCTTGCCGGCGACGATGGTGTCGCCGACGGCAAGACGCTGCGGTGCGAGGATATAGTTCAGCTCGCCGTCCTCGTATTTCACGAGGGCGATGAACGCCGTGCGGTTCGGGTCATATTCGATCCGCTCGACAACAGCCGTCATGTCCCACTTGCGACGCTTGAAATCGACGATGCGATAACGACGCTTGTGACCGCCGCCGATGCCGCGCGCCGTGGCGTGGCCCTGGTTGTTGCGACCGCCGGACTTGTGCAGGCCTTCGGTCAGGCCCTTGACGGGCTTGCCCTTGAAGAGCTGCGACTTGTCGACGAGGATGAGACCGCGGCGCGCAGCGCTGGTCGGATTATAGGATTTGAGCGCCATGGCTTAGATTCCCGTGGTCACGTCGATCGACTCGCCTTCGGCGAGCGTCACGACGGCTTTCTTCGCGTCGGAGCGGATGTAGCGCTGACCCTTCCAGCGCTTCGTCTTGCCCTTGGCGATGAGCGTGTTCACGCCCTTCACCTTGACATCGAACAGCGCTTCGACCGCCGCCTTGATGGCGGGCTTGGTCGCGGTCTTCGCGACGTGGAACACAACCTGATTGTATTCCGACACCTGCGTCGACTTCTCGGTGATGACCGGCGACAGGATCACGTCGTAGTGCTCCAGCGCGATCTCGGCCTTCTTCGCGGCTTTAGCCATTGAAGCGCGCCTCCAGCTTTTCGACCGCCGACGTCGTGAGGACGAGCGTGTCGTGATTGAGGATGTCGTACACGTTCGCGCCGATGACCGGCAGCACGTCAACCTTGTAGAGGTTCGCGCAGGCCAGACGGAAGTTCGCGGGCGTGTCGCCGTCGATGAAGAGGCCGCTGGTGATCCCAAGCTTGCCGAGCTGCTCGCGCAGCGCCTTCGTCTTGGCATCCTTCAGCTCAAGGTCCTTGACGACGATGAGCTTGCCTTCCTTGGCCTTCGCCGACAGCGCGGTCTTGAGACCGAGGACGCGGATTTTCTTGTTCAGGCTCTGCTCGAACGAACGCGCACGCGGACCGTGGGCCTTGCCGCCGCCGATGAAGATCGGCGAACGACGGTTGCCGTGACGGGCCGTGCCGCCGCCCTTCTGGCGACCGAACTTCTTGCCGGTGCGTGCAACATCCGAACGCTCACGCGCCGCGCGGGCATAGCCGCGACGGTTGGCGAGCTGCCAGTTGACGACGCGGTGCAGGATGTCGGTGCGAAGTTCGAGACCGAAAATCTCGTCGTTCAGTTCGACATCACCAGCAGCTTTCGCGTCGAGGGTCTGTACCTTGATCTTCATGTTCAGCCCTCCTGGCCGTCGGCGGCGGTTTCGACCGTCTCGGCCGGAGCCTCGGCGGGGGCCGCTTCATTGTTGTTCGCAGAACGGATGCCGGCCGGATACGGAGCCTCGCCAGGACGCGCCACCTTCACGGCGTCGCGAACTTCGAGCCAGCCGCCCTTGTGACCGGGGACCGAACCCTTGACGAAGATCAGACCGCGCGCGACGTCGGTGCCGACGATCTCGAGGTTCTGCTGCGTGCGGTTGCGGGCGCCCATGTGGCCGGCCATCTTCTTGTTCTTGAAGACCTTGCCCGGATCCTGGCGGTTACCCGTCGAACCGTGCGAACGGTGCGAGACCGAAACGCCGTGCGTCGCGCGCAGACCGCCGAAACCCCAACGCTTCATGGCGCCGGCGAAGCCTTTGCCCTGCGTGGAGCCGGTGATGTCGACATACTGACCCGCGATGAAATGGTCAGCCGAAAGTTCGGCCCCCACATCGACGAGCGCATCTTCCGTGACACGGAATTCGACAACCTGCGCCTTCGGCTCGACTTCGGCCTTGCCGAAGTGGCCGCGCTGCGGCTTGGCGACGTTCTTAACCTTCGCGGTGCCGGCACCGAGCTGGAGCGCGACGTAGCCGTCGCGGTCCTCGGTACGCTGTGCAACGACCTGACAACCTTCAAGGCTGAGGACCGTCACAGGAACGTGCCGGCCGTCGTCCTTGAACAGCCGGGTCATTCCCACCTTCTTTGCGATCACGCCAGTGCGCATGATCTTGTTCCTTCCTCTTCAGAGGCCCACTCCGCGGAGCGGGCTTGAGTTAAAACGTCAGGCTAGGCCTGCAACTTGATCTCGACATCCACACCCGCGGCGAGGTCGAGCTTCATCAGCGCGTCCACCGTTTGGGGCGTCGGCTGAACAATGTCCAGCAGGCGCTTGTAGGTGCGAACCTCGAACTGCTCGCGCGACTTCTTGTCGACGTGCGGCGAGCGGTTCACGGTGAACTTCTCGATGCGCGTCGGCATCGGGATGGGTCCGCGCACCATCGCGCCCGTCCGCTTCGCCGTGTCGGCGATTTCGCCCGTCGCCTGATCGAGCACGCGGTGATCGAAGGCCTTGAGGCGGATGCGAATATTCTGCGTTTCCATGCGGGTACCCGTTCAAACCTTTATTCGGCCGACCAATTCGGCCTTCTCAATCCAACCGGCAAAAGCAAACCGGTCCGGCACGTTTTCGTGCCGGACCGGCGATATGCTTTCGCTTACTTCGTGATTTCCGCCACGACGCCCGAACCCACGGTACGACCGCCTTCGCGAATGGCGAAGCGGAGACCCGGATCCATGGCGATCGGCGCAATCAGCTTCACACCGAGTTCGATGTTGTCGCCCGGCATCACCATCTCGGTGCCCTCGGGGAGAACAACTTCACCCGTCACGTCGGTCGTGCGGAAGTAGAACTGCGGACGATAGTTCGCGAAGAACGGCGTGTGACGGCCGCCTTCATCCTTCGACAGCACGTAGACGTTGGCTTTGAAATCCGTGTGCGGGGTGATCGTGCCCGGCTTGCAGAGGACCTGGCCACGCTCCACGTCTTCACGCTTCGTGCCGCGGAGCAGCGCGCCGATGTTGTCGCCGGCCTGACCCTGATCGAGCAGCTTGCGGAACATTTCAACGCCCGTGACGGTCGTCTTCGTCGTCGGACGGATGCCGACGATCTCGACTTCCTCACCAACCTTGACAATGCCCGTTTCAACACGGCCCGTGACGACGGTACCGCGGCCCGAGATCGAGAACACGTCTTCGATCGGCATCAGGAACGCCTTGTCGAGGGGACGCGCCGGCTGCGGGATGAAGTCGTCGACCGCCTTCATCAGCTCGAGGATCGAGTTCTTGCCGATCTCGTCATCACGACCTTCGAGCGCGGCAAGCGCCGAACCCTTGACGATCGGAATGTCGTCGCCCGGGAAGTCGTACTTCGAGAGCAGTTCGCGAACTTCGAGCTCGACGAGCTCGAGAAGCTCGGGATCGTCGACCTGATCGACCTTGTTCATGTAGACGACGAGCGCCGGCACGCCGACCTGACGCGCAAGCAGAATGTGCTCGCGGGTCTGCGGCATCGGGCCGTCAGCGGCGTTCACGACGAGGATCGCGCCGTCCATCTGCGCGGCGCCGGTGATCATGTTCTTCACATAGTCAGCGTGGCCCGGGCAATCGACGTGCGCATAGTGACGGTTCTCGGTCTCGTATTCGACGTGCGCCGTCGAGATCGTGATGCCGCGCTCGCGCTCTTCGGGAGCCTTGTCGATGTTGGCGTAGTCCGTGAACGTCGCGCCGCCAGTCTCCGACAGAACCTTCGTGATCGCCGCCGTCAGCGTCGTCTTGCCATGGTCGACGTGACCGATGGTGCCGATGTTGCAGTGCGGCTTGGTGCGCTCAAACTTCGCTTTCGCCATGTCTCTAACCCTCTTGTCTTCTGCTGTCCCTGGCCTCGCGGCCAATTCCGATTGCCAACCAAATTATCAGGCGAGCTTCGCCTTGACTTCCTCGGCGACGTTCGCCGGGACTTCCTCGTAATGACTGAACTGCATCGTGTACTGCGCCCGGCCCTGCGAGAAAGAACGGAGCTGGTTGACGTACCCGAACATGTTCGCCAGCGGCACGATCGCCTCGACCACCTGTGCGTTGCCGCGGCTGTCGGTGCCCTGGATCTGGCCGCGCCGCGAATTGAGATCGCCGATGACGTCGCCCATGAACTCCTCAGGCGTCACCACCTCGACCTTCATCACCGGCTCGAGCAGCTTGATGCCGGCCTTCTGGGCCGCTTCGCGCATGGCGCCGCGACCCGTGATTTCGAACGCCATCGCCGACGAGTCGACGTCATGGTAGGCGCCGTCCGTCAGCGTCGCGGTGAAGTCGATGATCGGGAAGCCGATCAGCGAACCCGAAGCCGCGACCTCGCGAATGCCCTTCTCGACCGAAGGAATGTATTCGCGCGGAACGTTGCCGCCCTTGACCTCGTCGACGAAAAGCACGCCCTGGCCGCGTTCACCCGGCTCGACCGTCATCTTCACGCGGCCGAATTGACCCGAACCGCCTGACTGCTTTTTGTGCGTGTAGTCGATATCGACCTTGCGCGCGAGCGATTCTCGGTACGCCACCTGCGGCGCGCCGACGTTCGCCTCGACCTTGAACTCACGCTTCATGCGATCGACCAGGATTTCGAGGTGAAGCTCGCCCATGCCCTTGATGATGGTCTGGCCGCTTTCCATGTCCGACGACACGCGGAAGCTCGGGTCTTCCTGCGCGAGACGATTGAGCGCGATGCCCATCTTCTCCTGGTCAGCCTTGGTCTTCGGTTCGACCGCGACCTCGATGACCGGATCCGGGAACTCCATGCGCTCCAGGATGATCGGCGCGTTCGGCGCACAGAGCGTTTCGCCGGTGGTCACTTCCTTGAGACCGACGAGCGCCACGATGTCGCCCGCGTAGGCTTCCTTGATGTCTTCACGCTCGTTCGCGTGCATCAGGAGCATACGGCCGATCTTTTCCTTCTTGTCCTTCACCGAGTTGAGCACGGTGGAGGAACCCTCGAGCTTGCCCGAGTAGATGCGCGCGAAGGTGAGCGTGCCGACGAACGGGTCGGTCATGATCTTGAACGCCAGCGCCGAGAACGGCTCGCTGTCGTCGGCCTTGCGGGTATCGACCGTCTCGCCGTCGAGCTTGACGCCCTGCACGGCCGGCACGTCGAGCGGGCTCGGCAGATAGTCGACGACGGCGTCGAGCAGCGGCTGCACACCCTTGTTCTTGAACGCCGAACCGCACAGCACCGGCACGAACGCGAAGTTCAGCGTACCCTTGCGGATCAGCGCCTTCAGCGTAGCGGCATCGGGAACGTTGCCTTCGAGGTAGGCTTCCATGACGGCATCGTCCTGCTCGACGGCCATCTCGATGAGTTCCTGGCGGGCCAGCTCGGCGGCGTCCTTGAGCTCGGCCGGGATGTCCGAATATTCGAACTTCGCGCCCAGCGATTCCTCGAGCCAGATGATCGCGCGGTTTTCGACGAGGTCGACGAGGCCCTTGAACGAGCTTTCGATGCCGATCGGAAGATACAGCACCAGCGGACGCGCACCCAGACGATCCTTGATCATCTGCACGCAGCGTTCGAAGTTGGCACCGGTGCGGTCGAGCTTGTTGACGAAGCACATCCGCGGAACCTTGTACTTGTCCGCCTGGCGCCACACCGTCTCCGACTGCGGCTCCACGCCGGCAACGCCGTCGAAGCACGCGACAGCACCGTCGAGCACGCGAAGGCTGCGCTCGACTTCAATCGTGAAGTCGACGTGGCCGGGCGTATCGATGATGTTGATGCGGTGATCGTTCCAGAAACAGGTCGTCGCGGCAGACGTGATCGTGATGCCGCGCTCTTGCTCCTGCTCCATCCAGTCCATCGTCGCCGTGCCTTCGTGCACTTCGCCGATCTTGTAGGACTTGCCGGTGTAATAGAGGATTCGCTCGGTTGTCGTCGTCTTACCGGCATCAATGTGGGCCATGATGCCGATGTTGCGATATTTATCGAGCGGATGGCTGCGGGCCATTGCGATCAGTCCTTAATCTTTACCAGCGGTAGTGCGCGAAGGCGCGGTTCGCCTCGGCCATACGGTGGGTGTCTTCGCGCTTCTTCACGGCGGTACCGCGGTTCTGCGAGGCGTCCATCAGTTCACCCGAAAGGCGCGCCGACATTGTGTTCTCGCTGCGGTTGCGCGCGGCCGAGATCAGCCAGCGGATCGCCAGCGCCTGCGAACGGTCCGGACGCACCTCGACGGGCACCTGATAGGTCGCGCCACCGACGCGGCGGCTGCGGACCTCGATGCCCGGCTTCACGTTGTTGAGCGCGTCGTGGAAGATCCCAACCGGGTCCTTCTTCATCTTCGATTCGATGTTGTCGAGCGCGGTATAGACGATCGTTTCGGCGACCGACTTCTTGCCCTGATACATCACGAGGTTCATGAACTTCGTGAGCGTGACATCCCCGAAGCGGGGATCGGGGAGAATTTCGCGCTTCTCCGGACGGCGACGACGAGCCATTTCTCTAGTTCCTTACTTAGGCCGCTTGGCGCCGTACTTCGAACGGCTCTGCTTGCGATCCTTGACGCCCTGGGTGTCAAGAACGCCGCGCAGCACGTGGTAACGCACGCCCGGCAAATCCTTTACGCGGCCGCCGCGAATAAGCACCACCGAGTGCTCCTGAAGGTTGTGGCCTTCACCCGGGATGTAGCCGATCACTTCAAAACCGTTGGTCAGACGAATCTTGGCCACCTTGCGGAGCGCCGAGTTCGGCTTCTTCGGGGTCGTCGTGTAGACGCGCGTGCATACGCCGCGCTTCTGCGGATTCGCTTCGAGCGCCGGCACCTTGTTGCGCGCCTTCTGCGGATTCCGACCCTTGCGGACCAGCTGGTTGATCGTCGGCATTAACGCTTCAGCCTCTTGTTTCCAAATCCATGCAAGCCTTCAGGGCCAGCCGCGCGCAAAGCGTCCGCGATCGATTCGCGGACAAATGCAAACGGTCCCGGCGGGTACCTTAACGGCCCCACCCGGACCCTTATTTCGCGGCCTTGCGGCCTATCAGCTCTAAAAACCCGTTCCAGGACAGCGTCTAGGACGAACGCCTACCACCAGCCCGCGAGTACGGGCGCGGCTTATATGCGCGCCTCCCCCCAAGGTCAACGGCTTTTGTGACGGTTCTCCGCGGGTCTTCGGCGATGCGCTCAGCGCGCATCTTTCACGATGTCGCCGCCCTTCATAACGAAAGGAACATTCGCGAGCAGCGTGACGTCCGCAGTCGGGTCGCCGGAGACCGCGATGAGGTCCCCGTAGCGGCCCGGTGCGATCGCGCCGACGTCCGATTCGCGGCCCAGCGCCTCGGCGGCATTCCGCGTCGCCGCGCGGATCGCATCGATCGGCGTCATGCCGTAGTCCACCATCACGCGGAACTGCTTCCCGACCTCCGCATGGGGCATCACGCCCGCGTCGGACGCGAACACCATCTTCACGCCCGCCTTGTGTGCCGCACGGAAGCCGTCGCGCTGGATCTGGGCGATCTCGCGGTCTTTCCGCAGATTGTCCTCCAGCACGCCGTTCTTGCGCCCCTCAGCCTGCGTATACTCGGTATTATAGATGTCCATCGCCAGCACCGCGCCGCGCTCCTTGGCGAGGCGTATGCCTTCGGCGTCGATGAGGCTGGCGTGCTCGATCGTGTCGATGCCGGCGCGAATCGCCGCCTTGATGCCCGAGGTGCCGTGCGCGTGCGCGGCGACCTTCAGGCCCCACATGTGCGCCTCGTCCGCGATGGCGCGAAGCTCCCCTTCGGAGAGCTGCTGCTGGCCGGGTTCGGTGTTGCGCGAAAAGACGCCGCCCGTGGCGCACACCTTGATGACCTCCGCGCCGTACTTGCGCTGCTCGCGCACGCGCAGGCGAAGTTCATCGGGCGAATCGCCAACGGCTTCGCCTTTGCGGTGGAACGACGGTGGATAGAATGTCTCGTCGCAGTGGCCACCGGTGGCGCCGAGCGCATAAGCGGCGGGAACGACTCGCGGCCCCGTCGCGAAGCCTTCCTCGATCGCCTGCTTGATGCCGACGTCCGAATAGCCGGCCGAGCCGACGTTGCGGACGGTCGTGAAGCCCGCGTCCAGCATGGCGCGCGCATTCGCCGCGCCCACCACGGTCCAGAAGCTGTCGGTGAAGACGAGGCTGTTGTAGCCGCCGTAAATGGGGGCACTGTCCAGGTGGACATGCATGTCGATGAGGCCGGGCACGAGCGTCATGCCGGGCAGGTCGACCCGTTTCGCGTCTGCCGGGATGCCCGCACCACCGGATACGGAGACAATACGCCCGTCGGTGATCACCACCACCGGGTTCTCCACCATCCTTCCGGCAACGACATCGACCATGCGGTCTGCGGTGACGACAACGGTTTCCGCCTGCGCCGTGCCTGAAAGCAGCGCGGCGGCGGCAAGTGCCAGTTTCAGCATTTCACCCCCCCTTGGAAGCGAAGGCTCAGTCCTTCGCGCCGTGGCAGTGCTTATACTTCTTGCCCGAGCCGCAAGGACAGGGCTGATTGCGGCCGACGGCACCCGCCGCCTCCGCGAGCTGATCGGGATCGGCGGCAAGCGAGTCGTTCTCGCCCGTGAACGGGTCGATATGCGTGGTCAGGAACTCCGGCGGCGTACGCGGCAATGGCGGGGGGGCCATTTCGAACTGCGCGTGGCTGAGCATCCGCGTGACCTCCTCGCGGATGTTGACGAGCATCCGCTCAAAGAGCGCGAAGGCCTCCTGCTTGTATTCGTTGATCGGCTGCTTCTGCGCATAGGCGCGCAGGTGGATGACGGCGCGGAGCGCGTCGAGCGTCGCGAGGTGCTCCTTCCAGTGATGGTCGATCGCCTGGAGAAGGAAGCTCTTCTCGATCTGCGTCCACGTTTCGGCAGGGATGTTCGCCGTCTTCGTCTCAAGCGCGTCCTTCGCGGCCGCCTCGATGCGCTCGATGAAGATTTCCTGATCGACCGCCTGCTCGCTGACCCATTCCTCGATCGGCAAGTCGAGCGCGAACAGGCGCGCGAGATCGACCCTCAGCCCTTCCACATTCCACTGCTCGGGATAGCTTCCGGCCGGGCAGTGCAGCGCCACGAGATCGTTCGTGGTCTCTGAGCGCATGTCCGCGACGACATCGCCGAGCGTTTCCGAATCCATCACGTCGGCGCGCTGCTCGTAAACGACCTTGCGCTGGTCGTTCATCACATCGTCGTACTGCAGGAGTTGCTTGCGGACGTCGTAGTTGCGCGCCTCCACCTTCTTCTGCGCGGTCTCGATCGCCTTCGAAATCCACGGGTGGACGATCGCCTCGCCCTCTTCGAGCCCCGACTGCATCATGCGATTGAGCATGGATTGCTGGCCGAAGATGCGCAGCAGATCGTCGTCGAGGCTGAGGTAGAAGCGCGAGAAGCCCGGATCACCCTGACGACCCGAACGGCCGCGCAGCTGGTTGTCGATGCGGCGGCTCTCATGGCGCTCGGTGCCGAGCACGAACAGACCGCCCGCGGCTTTGACCGCCTCGCGTTCGGCGGCGACCTCCTGACGGATGCGCTCGACCTCTTGTTCCTTGTCGGGGCCTTCGGGCATCGTCTTCAGCTCGTCGTCGACACGGAATTCGACGTTGCCGCCAAGCTGGATGTCGGTGCCGCGACCCGCCATGTTGGTGGCGATGGTGACGGCGCCGAGCCGGCCCGCCTGCGCCACGATATGCGCCTCCCGCTCGTGGAAGCGCGCATTCAGAACATTGTGCTCGACGCCTTCCCTCGTCAGATGCTCGGAGAGCATTTCCGACTTTTCGATGGAAACGGTGCCGACAAGCACGGGTTGGCCTTTCAGGCTCGCCTCGCGGATCGCCTTCACGATCGCGCCGTACTTGTCCTGTGCGTTCTTGTAGAACTCGTCATCCACGTCGATGCGCTTCACGGGCACGTTCGTCGGGATTTCGACCGTGTTCAGCTTGTAGATATCGTAGAATTCGGCCGCTTCGGTCGCCGCCGTACCGGTCATGCCGCCGAGCTTCGGGTACATGCGGAAGTAGTTCTGGAAGGTGATCGACGCGAGCGTCTGGTTCTCGGGCTGGATCTCGACGCCTTCCTTGGCCTCGACCGCCTGGTGGAGCCCGTCGGACCAGCGGCGGCCGTCCATCATGCGCCCCGTGAACTCGTCGATGATGACGACCTTGTCGCCCTTCACGATATAGTCGGTGTCGCGGCGGAAGATGATATTGGCCTTCAGCGCCTGATTGAGGTGGTGAACCACCTGCGTGTTCTCGAAATCATAGAGATTTTCGCCCACGAGCAGCCCCGCGGCTTCAAGCGCGCGCTCGGCAGCCTCGGTGCCGTCCTCGGTGAGCGTGATCGACTTCTGCTTCTCGTCGACCTCGTAGGATTCCTTCGGCAGCACCTTCACCACGGCATCGACCGCGACATAAAGGTCGGTCTTGTCCTCGGTGGGGCCGGAGATGATGAGCGGCGTGCGCGCCTCGTCCACCAGGATCGAGTCGACCTCGTCGACGATCGCGAAGTTGAAGGGCCGCTGCACCATCGACTCGCGCGAATATTTCATATTGTCGCGGAGGTAGTCGAAGCCGAACTCGTTGTTGGTGCCGTAGGTAATGTCGGCCGCGTAAGCGGCGCGGCGGGTCGCCTCGTCGATGTTCGGGACGATGACGCCCACGGAAAGCCCGAGGAAATTGTGGATCTTACCCATCCAGCCGGAGTCGCGGCGGGCAAGATAGTCGTTCACCGTGACGACGTGGACGCCCTTGCCACCGATGGCGTTCAAATAGGTGGCGAGCGTTGCCACCAGCGTCTTGCCTTCGCCGGTGCGCATCTCTGCGATCTCGCCCCGGTGCAGCACGATGCCGCCGATGAGCTGGACGTCGAAATGCCGCATGCCGAGCACGCGCTTCGAGGCTTCGCGCACGGTGGCGAAGGCTTCGGGCAACAGCGCATCCAGCGTTTCGCCGCCCGCGATGCGCTGGCGGAATTCTTCTGTCTTCGCCTTCAGCTGCTCGTCGGTGAGCGCCTCGAACGAGGGTTCCAGATCGTTGATCTTGCGGACGATGGGGGACAGCGACCGGACGTAGCGATCGTTTGAGGAGCCGAAGATACGCTTCGCGAGCGCGTTCAGACCGAGCATGGGGTACCTTGTGCGCAAAGGGCGGGGCCGCACAGGCGGGCCCCAACATCGCCGCCGACATAGGAACGGTGCGCTTTATAGTCAATGAATCCGGGTCTCGGGAATCTGCGGCCCGGCGGCTTCCCGCACCCAGGGGCACCTGTCGGCGGCATGTCTACAACCGCGCGCAGGCGACGGCATTGCCACCGTAACGCCCTGCTTCGCAGCACGTCGCCGTTCAGTTCATCTTCGCCGCGAGCGCATCGATAATCGGGCAGTCGGGGCGAGAGTCGCCGTGGCAACCCTTTGCCAAATGGATGAGCGTGCTACGCATCGCTTCGATCGCCTTCATCTTCTTGCCGAGCGCCTCTGCCTGCTGCAGCGCGAGGCGCTTAACGTCGGCGCTGCTGCGCTCCCGGTCGGACCAGAGCGCGAGCAGCGTGCGGATTTCCTCGATGCCGAAGCCGAGATCGCGCGCGTTGGCGATGAAACGAAGGCGGTGCACGTCGTCCTCGCCATAGTCCCGGTAGCCCGAGTCCCGGCGCGGCGGCAACGGGATGAGGCCGATGCCTTCGTAATGGCGGATCATGCGCTGGCTGACGCCGCTTTTCTTCGATACCGCGCCGATGTTCACAGTCTCGCCCCCCTCAGCCGAAGCGCATTGCCGATCACCGTGACCGAGCTCAGCGACATGGCCGCCCCGGCGATCATCGGGCTCAACAGCAGCCCGAACACCGGATAGAGCACGCCCGCCGCGATCGGAACGCCCGCCGCATTGAACACGAACGAGAAGAACAGGTTCTGGCGGATGTTGCGCATCACGGCGCGGCTGAGGCGACGCGCGCGGACGATGCCGCGAAGGTCGCCCTTCACGAGCGTGACGGAAGCGCTTTCCATGGCAACATCCGTGCCGGTACCCATCGCGATGCCGACGTTCGCGGCAGCGAGCGCGGGCGCATCGTTGATGCCGTCTCCGGCCATCGCGACGACATGCCCCTCGGCGCGCAGGCGCTCGACGGCCTTCTGTTTGTCGGCGGGCAGCACGTCGGCGATCACCACGTCGATACCGCCGATCCGCTTCGCCACGGCTTCGGCGGTCTTCCTGTTGTCGCCGGTGAGCATGACGATGTGCAGCCCTTCGCGCTTGAGGTCCGCGATGGCTTCCGACGCGCTTTCCTTCACCGGATCGGCCACCGCGAGGAAGCCCGCGAAGGCGCCGTCGATGGCGAGGTACATCACGCCCTCGCCCGACGCGCGCCGGGCGTCCGCCTTCGCGTCGAGTGCCGACGTATCGAGGCCCGCCATCATCGCGCGGTTGCCGAGACTGACGCGGCGGCCGTCCACCATCCCCGAGACGCCCTTGCCGGTTTCGGATGCGAAATCGCTGACATCGCCCAGAACAAGCCCGCGCTCCTCCGCGGCATCGACAATCGCGGCGGCGAGCGGATGCTCGCTTCCGCGCTCCACCGATGCGGCGAGGCGCAGCATATCGTCGTGGTCGGCACCTTCGATGCCGACGAGGCGCGGCTTGCCGAGCGTCAGCGTGCCGGTCTTGTCGACGACAAGTGAGTCGACCTTTTCCATGCGCTCCAGCGCTTCGGCGTTGCGGACGAGCACGCCCGCCGCCGCGCCGCGCCCGGTGCCGACCATGATCGACATCGGCGTCGCGAGCCCGAGCGCGCAGGGGCAGGCGATGATGAGCACCGAAACGCCCGCGACGAGCGCGTGGGCGAGGCGCGGCTCCGGCCCCACAAACAGCCACACGGCGAAGGCGAGCACCGCGATCAGCACCACGGCGGGAACGAACCAGCCCGAAACCGTGTCGGCAAGGCTCTGGATCGGCGCGCGCGAACGCTGTGCTTCCGCCACCATGCGCACGATCTGCGCGAGCATCGTATCGCTGCCGACGCGCGACGCGCGGACGACGAGCATCCCGGTGCCGTTCACCGTCGCGCCCGTCACCGCGTCGCCCGTGGCCTTTTCGGCAGGTACAGGCTCCCCGGTGAGCATCGATTCGTCGACCGACGAGCGCCCTTCCTCGACGATGCCGTCCACGGGAATCTTCTCGCCGGGGCGTACGCGGAGCAGATCGCCGACGGCGATGTGGCCGATGTCCACATCCGCCTCACTGCCATCCGGTGCTATCCGCCGTGCGTGTTTCGGCGCAAGGCCGAGCAGCGCCTTGATCGCCTTGCCGGTCGCGGCGCGGGCGCGCAGCTCGAGCACCTGCCCGAGCAGCACAAGTGCGACGATGACCGCTGCCGCCTCGAAATACACCGGGACCTGACCATGCATCGTGTGCAGGCTTGCGGGAAACAGGCCGGGCGCGAGCGTTGCGACGACGCTGTAGGCATAGGCCACCCCGACGCCGAGGCCGATGAGCGTGAACATGTTGAGATTGCGCGTGCGGACCGAAGCGATGGCCCGCTCGAAGAACGGCAGCCCCGCCCACAGCACCACGGGCGTCGCGAGCGCGAGCTGGACGAACACCATCGTGCGCATCGGCAGCAGGTGCCAGCCGAGCATGTCCGTGCCCATCGCCAGCACGAACAGCGGCAGCGCGAGCGCGGCGGCGACCCAAAATCGCCGCGTGAAATCGATCAGCTCAGGGTTGGGCGCGTCGTCGAGCGAGGGCGACTCGGGCTCCAGCGCCATGCCGCAGATCGGGCACGTACCCGGCCCGTCCTGTCGGATTTGCGGGTGCATCGGGCAGATCCACATGACGCCGGGCGCCACGGTTGCGGGGTCTACCGGCATACTCTGTTGATGATCGTGGTGTTTGCAGCAATCGGACACTGAAAATCTCCTCTTGCCAGCACATTGAACCTTTACACGATGTGAGGGTCAAGAGCCCTTGACCTTACCATAGTGTCAAGGTGCAAACCTCCCCTCATGAACAGAATCGCCCTTTCTCGACGCGCGCTGATCGGCGGTATCGGCGCTACGGCTCTTTTCCCTGCATGGGCACGGAGCGGCACACCCGGCATCGGCGCCGCGCTGTCAGGCCCCGAGATTCGGCTGAACGTCGGCCACACGCCCTTCACCGTCGGCGGCCGCACCGGTCATGCCGTGACGGTGAACGGCACGCTCCCCGCGCCGCTGATCCGGCTGAAGGAAGGCCAGACCGCGCGGCTGATCGTCACCAATCACCTGGACGAGGACACCTCGATCCACTGGCACGGACTGCTGCTGCCCTTCCAGATGGACGGCGTGCCCGGCATCAGCTTCCCCGGCATCGCGCCGCATTCGAGCTTCACCTACGAGTTCCCCGTCATCCAGGCGGGCACCTATTGGTATCACAGCCATTCGAACCTTCAGGAGGCGATGGGCCACTACGGCCCCATCGTCATCGATCCTGCGGACGCCGATCCGGTCGCCTACGACCGCGAGCATGTCATCGTGCTCTCGGACTGGAGCTTCATGCATCCGCACGCGGTCATGAAGAAGCTGAAGCAGGACGCTGAGTTCTTCCGCCGCGACAATCCCAATTTCGCCGAGCTTGCCGCGGGCAAGGGCCAGACCCTGAAAGAGCGGCTGGAGTGGGGCGCCATGCGCATGAGCCCCGCCGACATCTCGGACGTAACGGGCGCGACCTACACCTATCTCGTGAACGGCCACGGCCCGGCCGAGAACTGGACCGGGCTCTTCAATCCGGGCGAACGCGTGCGGCTGCGCATCATCAACGCCTCGGCAATGACCATCTTCAACGTGCGCATTCCCGGCCTGCCCATGACCGTTGTGAACGCCGACGGCGAGAACGTGCGGCCGGTGGAGACGGACGAACTCCAGATCAGCGTCGCCGAAACCTACGACGTGATCGTAACGCCTGGTGACGCCGCCTACACGCTCGCCGCCGAAAGCGTCGACCGCTCCGGCATGGCCCACGCGACGCTCGCGCCCCGCATGGGCATGAGCGCGCCGGTGCCGAAGCTGCGCGAGCGCCCGACGCTTTCAATGAAGGACATGGGTCACGGCGGCGGCGGAGACCATGCCGCGATGGGCCATTCGATGAAGATGCGCGACCCGGAGAATGCAGCGCGCGCGGGTGTGAAGCTCAGCCCCGGCGTGGACATGATCGCGCCGATGCCCGTCGACCGCGTCGGCGATCGCGGCCTCGGGCTTGAAGACGAGACGCACCGCGTGCTCGTCTACACCGATCTCGTCGCGCTGGCGCCGAACCCTGACACGCGGCCACCTTCGCGCAGCCTCGAAATCCACCTGACGAGCAACATGGAACGCTACATGTGGTCGTTGAACGGCGAGCAGTTCAGCCCCGTGACCGAGCCGTTCCGCTTCGAGAAGAACGAGCGCGTGCGCGTGACGCTGGTGAACGACACGATGATGGCGCACCCCATCCACCTGCACGGCCATTTCTTCGAGGTTGTGAACGGCCACGACGGCCACCATCCGCGCAAGCACACGGTGAATGTGCTGCCCGGCGGCAAGGTCTCCTTCGATCTCACCGCAGACGCGCCCGGCGACTGGGCGTTCCACTGCCACCTGCTGATGCACATGCACCTCGGCATGTTCAACGTGGTGACGGTGCGGCCCGTGGACGGCGCGGGAGACGCGGCATGAAGCGGCTGATCGCCCTCCTCCTCATCGGCACAGCAGGCCCTGCGTTCGCGCAGGACCATTCGCAGCACCAGATGCCGGCCGATGATCCCCACGCCGGCCACGCCATGCCGGCGCCTGCCGACGACCCGCATGCGGGTCACGCAATGCCCGCGCCGACCGACCCGCACGCGGGACATGCCATGCCGCCGGCCGACGATCCGCACGCAGGCCACACGATGCCGGCGCCAACCGACCCGCACGCTGGCCATGTGATGCCGCAAGCAGACCCCCACGCGGGACACGGCGCCACCCCCTCCGGCCCTTCCATTCCCAAAGGTCCGCCGCCCGCCGCCGCGGCCGGTGGGCCCACCTACGCCGCCGACGCCGTGTTCGGCGCCGACACGATGGCCGCCGCACGCGCCGCGCTCTACAAGGAGACGGGCGGCATGACGGTATCGAAGACCATCGTCGATCGACTCGAGGCGGGCTTCGGGCAGGGCGAAGAGACCTACCTGTGGGACGTGCAGGGCTGGATCGGCCGCGACATCGACAAGTTCTGGTGGAAGACCGAAGGCGAAGGCGCGTTCGGCGGCCCGCTTGAATCCGCCGAAGTCCAGGCGCTGTGGAGCCACGCCATCGGCCCGTTCTTCGATCTGCAGGCGGGCGTGCGCTACGACATCCGCCCGGAGCCGGACCGCGCGCACGCGGTGATTGGCATCCAGGGCCTCGCGCCCTACAAGTTCGAGGTGGACGCCGCCGCCTTCATCTCGACGAAGGGCGACGTCACCGCGCGCATCGAAGCCGAATACGACCAGCGGCTGACGCAGAAGCTGATCCTGCAGCCACGCATCGAGGTGGAGCTTTCGGCTCAGGACATCCCAGAATACGGCATCGGCGCGGGCCTCTCCGCGATCGAGGCGGGCGCCCGGCTCGGCTATGAATTCGTACCGCAGTTCCGGCCCTACGTCGGCGTCGAATGGCACCGGAAGATCGGCGACACGGCCGATTTCGCGCGCGCGGCGGGCGAAGACGTGGACGCGGTACGCGGGCTTGTCGGCGTGCGTTTCTGGTTCTGAACGCGAGAGCGTCGGAATTATTAACACTTTTTACGGAGACGTAACAAAACCTGCCTCCGTATCGCCCGGAACAGCGCAGTTTTCCCGGCATGGCACGTGCATTGCATGGTTAACACCATCAAGTCGTTGCTTTGCTTGGAGAAAAAATATGAGCACCTTGAAAGTCGCTGCTGCGACCGCCCTGCTGGGCATGACCGCATTCGCTGCCCCCGCCAACGCCGGCCTCGTTTTCGACGTCGATCAGGGCGGCTCGAGCCTCACCGTGGACACGAGCGGTTGCCTCGGCTGGTGTGGCGTTTCCAGCGGTCTCTCGTTCGGGAGCGATTTCTCGTTCTCGCTCGAGGAAAGCGAAGGCTATACGTTCAGCTTCGGCCAGATCACGCCGAGCGGCTTCGGCGCGGGCCACGCCACGTTCACCGCGACGCTTGCGTTCTTCGAGCCGATCGCCGGTTCGGCCTCTTCGGGCGGTGAAGCCTATTACATCACTGCTGGCGGCATCATCACCGGCGGCTCGCTGATCTGGGACGACATTTCCACGATCGTCACTGCAGACGGTTCCGAGTTCACCGTGGACTTCCACGACCTCGTCGGTATCGACTTCTTCGCGCCGATCGGCGTGAAGGCGACGGTCAAGGCCGTGAAGGTCGTCGCGCCCGTCGAGGTGCCTGAGCCGGCCGCGCTTGCGCTCTTCGGTCTCGGCCTCATCGGCGTTGGCGCCGCGCGCCGCCGCAAGGCCGCGTAAGCGACAGCTTCGTCACGCAAGGGCGCCGCCGGAGACATCTCCGGCGGCGCCTTTCGTTTGCGGCTGCGGCATACTGTCCGAAATCGCGTGGCGCTCGTAAATTCGCGGCATGCCTGCTATATCCAAGGCATGTCCGAACCCGCCCCCTTCAGCTACGCAATCGAGATCAGCCCCGCCGATATCGATTTCATGGGGCACGTGAACAATGCGAGCTATCTGAAGTGGGTGCAGGACGCAGTACTCAGCCACTGGCAGCGCTTCGCGCCCGCCGAAGCGGTTGCCGCGCACCTGTGGGTGGCGCTGAAGCACGAGATCACCTATCGGCGCCCGACCTTCCTCGACGACGAGGTGATCGCCACCGTACTCCTTGAAAAGGTGCACGGCGCGCGGGCGTTCTACGAAACGATCATCAAACGCGGCGAGGAAGTGCTCGCCGAGGTGAAATCGAGCTGGTGCTGTGTGGACGCGCAAACGCTGCGCCCGGCGCGGCTCGCCGAAAGCGTCATCGAACGCTTCTTCGGCAAACCCTGACCGATCAGATCTCGATCCGCGAGAACCCCTCGCGGAGCGTGCGGCTCCACGCTTCAGACATGGCGGAGAAACCCGGGTCGCCCGGCTCGAAACGATGGGCTTCGGAAACCTTGAGCTCGTCCTTGCGCAGCACGGTGAGATCGAGCGGCATCCCGACGGACAGGTTCGAACGCAGCGTCGAATCCATCGAGAGGAGCAGCGCCTTGCGCGCGTCGTCGATCGGCATGTCCTTCCTGACCACGCGGTCGAGGATAGGCTTGCCGTATTTGTGCTCGCCGATCTGCAGGAAGGGCGTGTCTTCTGTAGCCTCGATGAAATTGCCTTCCGGGTAGATCAGGAACATGCGCGGGCCACCGCCCTTGCGCTGACCGGCGAGGATCATCGAAGCGGTCGCCCCCTGCTTCATGCGTTCAAGCTTTTCGGAAACCTCGGACGTGACCTGCGAGAGTGTGTCGCCGATGATATGCGCCACCTCCAACATCGTCGTCGCCTTCATGATCGAAGGCGTTTCGGTCTGCTCGGGATCGTCGATCGCGTCGCGCAGGCGCGCGATCACCGTCTGTGTCACCGACAGGCTGCCCGCGGTCATCAGCGCAATCACGCGCTCGCCCGGCTCCTCGAACACGAACATCTTCTTGTAGCTGGCGATGTTGTCGAAGCCGGCATTGGTGCGCGTGTCCGAGAGGAGCACGATGCCATCATTGAGAAGGACGCCGACGCAGTATGTCATGATGCTGCAATCTTTATTGCTGCACCGCGGTAACCGCAACGGTCACGTCGAGATCTTCGTTCGCAGTACCGAACGAGACGCCCCGGATCGGCGCCGCGGACACCGAATCGATGCCCGAGCCGAGCCGGATATAGCGTTCGTCCGGAGAGCAGCGGTTGGCCGCGTCAAACCCCACCCAGCCCAGCCCCTCGATATGAAGCTCCGCCCAAGCGTGGCTTGCCTCGTGCGCAACGCCGTCGGCGTTGGCGAACAGATAGCCCGACACGTAGCGCGCGGGGATGCCGACCGACACCGCGCAGGCGATAAGCGCGTGCGTGTGATCCTGGCAGACACCCAGCGCAAGCGCGAGCGCTTCGGCCGCCGTTGTATGCGCGTGCGTTTCCCCCGGCGCGTACACGATGCCGTCGGCGACGGCGGCGGAGAGGGCGTGCGCGCGGTCGAGGCCCGCGGTTTCGGGGATGCCCGAGACGGCCTTTGCGGCGAGTTTCCTGAGCGCTGCATCGGGCCGCGTCGCACGCGTGGTGCGAAGGTAGACGAGCGGCGAGATACGCTCTCCGTGGTTTTTAAGCACCCCCGCGAGATCCACGGTCTCGACCGTGCCTGTCACGTGAATATCGACCGCTTCCACCGCGCCGTGGATCGACATGGTCCGGATCGTGTCTCCCGCGCCGTCGGTAAACGGCTGCGAAAAGCGGCCGCCTTCCACTTCCACCTTCCAGTCGAGCGTGCGCTGGCCGGCAAAGCGCGAGGGCGTCAGACGATGGCTTTGAACCACCTGACGGATCGGCGCGGCGTAGCGGTATCGGGTGACATGGGAGACGGAGAGACGCATCAGCCGCCCCCGAACAGATATGTATCCGCGATCTCGCTGCCGAGCGCGCCGGTGCGGCGGATATGGCCGGTGAGAAACTCGTGGAGGCCGGAAAAGACGATGTCGTCGATTTCGGTATCGGCAAGCTCGGAAAGCATGGTGCGCGCGGTCTGGTGCGGCTTCGTGCGCTGGCCGTAGGCGCGGGAGAGACGCGCGAGGTGATAATTGGTTTGTTCGGCGCAGTGGATGAGCGAGCGCGGGCAGGATTTGTTGAGAATGAGGAAGTGCGCGATCTTCCCCGGCGTATAGTCGCCGCCGTAAGCCCAGTGGAACGCACGGAACACCGACATGGCGCGCAGCAGCGTGGTCCATTGGTAATTGTCGATGCCCCCGCCCACGCGGTCCGTTACCGGGAGCAGCACGTAGTATTTCACATCAAGCATCCGCGCGGTGTTGTCGGCGCGCTCGATGTAATAGCCGAGGTTCATGAAGTCGTAGCCGTCCTGTTGCAGCTGCGTGCTTTCGATGGCGCCGCGCAGCAGCGCGGTCTGCCGCTTGGTCCAGTCGCAGAGCGCCATCAGGTCGGCCCGTCCCGGCCCGCGCCGTTCGAAGCTCTTCAGATCCTGAAAAGCGCCGTTCAGCGCATCCCACACTTCGCTGGTGACGGCGGTGCGTACGACGCGGGCGTTGTCGCGCGCGCGGGCGATACAGTTCGCAACCGACGAGGTGTTCTCGCGGTCGAAGAACAGAAACGCTTCCACCGTGGCAGGCGTTGTCTCGCCGTAGCGTGAGGCAAATGCCGCCGCACCGCCCGCCGCGGCCAGAATCGATGCCCAGTCGTTCTGGTGCCCGGCGCCCGCGGACGGCATCAGCGCGATACGGTAGCCGACCTCCAGAAGCCGGGCCATCGTCTCGGCCCGCTCCATGTAGCGGGTCATCCAGAACAGGTTTTCGGCGGTGCGGCTCAGCATGGTCATTTAGTCCGCCAGCACCCACGTGTCTTTCACGCCGCCACCCTGCGAGGAGTTGACGACGAGCGACCCTTCTCGAAGCGCGACGCGCGTCAGCCCGCCCGCGCAAAGATGGATGCGCTCGCCGACAAGGCAGTAGGGCCGGAGGTCGACATGGCGCGGCGCGAGGCCGGACTCGACATAGGTCGGCGTCGTAGACAGCGACAGCGTCGGCTGCGCGATGAATTCCGATGGGTTGGCCTTGATGCGCCGCGCATAGGCCTCGATCTCGGCGCGCGTCGCGGCGGGCCCGACGAGCATTCCGTATCCGCCCGACCCGTGCACTTCCTTGACGACAAGATCGGAAAGGTTGCCGAGCACGTAGGCGAGATCATCCGGCTTGCCGCACTGCCACGTCGGCACGTTCGCCAGCACGGGCTCCTCGCCGAGGTAAAAGCGGATCATCTCCGGCACATAGGTGTAGATCGCCTTGTCGTCCGCCACGCCCGCACCGGGCGCCGAGGCAATCGCAACATTGCCCGCGCGGTACACGTTGAGCAGCCCCGGCACGCCCAGCATCGAATCCGGTCGAAAGCAAAGCGGGTCGAGGAAGTCGTCGTCGATGCGGCGGTAGATCACGTCGACGCGCTTTGGCCCCATCGTCGTGCGCATGTAGACATGGTCGCCATCGACGAAGAGGTCCTGCCCCTCCACGAGTTCGACGCCCATCTGATCGGCGAGAAACGAGTGCTCGTAATAGGCGCTGTTGAGCGAGCCCGGGGTGAGCAGCACCACGGTCGGCTCGCCGTTGCAGCCGTTTGGCGCCACGCTTTTCAGCGTGCGCCGAAGCTGGTCGGGATAATCCTCCACAGGCTCCACACGGTTGCGCTGAAAGAGATCCGGGAACATGCGCATCATGATCTCGCGGTTCTCCAGCATGTAGGAGACGCCCGACGGCGTGCGGCAATTGTCTTCCAGCACGAAGAAATCGGTGGGGCCGGTGCGCACGATATCGACGCCGACGATGTGGCTGTAGATGCCGCGCGGCGGCTGGATGCCGACGACCGCAGGCTCGTAAGCGGCGTTCTGGAAGATGCGCTCTGCCGGGATGCGTCCGGCACGGACGATCTCGGCGCGGTCGTAAACGTCGCGGAGAAAGGCGTTCAGTGCCTGCGCGCGCTGCTTCACGCCGCGCTCAAGCCGCCGCCATTCGTGCGCGGTGAACACGCGCGGAAAAATATCGAAAGGAATGAGCCGTTCGGGATCACCGCCTTCGCCATACACCGCGAAGGTGATGCCGATGCGGCGGAACAAGGCGTCAGCCTCGGCGCGCTTCAGATCGAGGAGTTCCGTCGGCATGTCCGACACCCAACCGGCAAGGTCGAGATAGGGCGCGCGAACCGTTTCCCCGTCGTACATTTCGTTGAACGTCGAAATGCGTGTCCCCTTTTAAACCTGCGCTCCTTCGTCTCTGCTCGCCGCTTGGTCTTTGTCGTTGGACATGAGCCTAACGTGGCGGAATCGCCTTGGCGAGTCCCCTCTTGCGGCTCGACCAAAACGCCGCAGTGGCCTAAACCGGCAGGAGTTCCATTCACGAGGACGATGATGCACGACCGCTCGCCGCTGGCCCCCGATAAATTCCCGAAACTGCCCGACATCGAAGGCATCCGTCTTGCGACCGCCCGCGCCGGATACAAGAGCTGGGACCGGGCCGACATGCTGCTCGGCGAGTTCGCCGAAGGCACCGTGGTGGCCGGGCTGACGACGACATCGAAGTGTCCCTCGCCGGAAGTAGAATGGTGCCGAAGCGCGCTTGCCGGTGGCAAGGCGCGCGCACTCGTCGTGAACGCGGGCAATTCCAACGCCTTCACCGGGCGGCGCGGCAAGGCGGCGTGCGACATGATCCTCGAAACGGTCGCCGGCGAACTCGGCGTGGCGCAAGACGAAATCTTTCTCGCTTCGACAGGCGTGATCGGCGTGCCGCTTCCCGAAGACAAGGCCAAAGACGGCCTCCGGCAGGCGTTCAACAAGCTTTCGGTCGGGTCCGACGCAAGCTGGCTCCACGCCGCCTCGACGATCATGACGACCGATACGTTTGCGAAGGGCGCCGGCGCCACCGCCGTCATCGGCGACCGCACCGTCGCGGTCGTCGGCATCGCCAAGGGCTCGGGCATGATCGCGCCCGACATGGCGACGATGCTCGCCTTCGTCTTCACCGATGCCGCCGTCTCCCCCGCGTACCTGAAGACGATGCTTGCCGCGGCAACCGACCTCAGTTTCCACGCGATCACGGTGGATAGCGACACCTCGACCAGCGATACGCTCCTCGCCTTCGCGACCGGCGCAGCAAAGAACGCCGAGATCACCGGACCCGACTCGCCGGGCGCCGACGCGTTCCAGGCCGCGCTCACGCAGGTCTGCCGCGACCTCGCGCAGCAGGTGGTGCGTGATGGCGAAGGCGCGCAGAAGCTGATCGCCGTGACCGTGGAAGGCGCAACCGACGACGCTTCGGCCAAGCGCATCGCCCTCTCGATCGCAAACTCGCCACTCGTGAAGACGGCGGTGGCGGGCGAGGACGCCAACTGGGGCCGCGTCGTGATGGCGGTCGGCAAGGCCGGCGAACCGGCCGATCGCGACAGGCTCTCGGTGCGCTTCGGCAACACCGTCGTCGCGAAGGACGGCATGGTCGTAGACGGCTACGACGAGGCGCCGGTCGCGGCGCACCTCAAGGGCCAGGAGATCGAGATCGGCGTAGACCTCGGGCTCGGCACGGGCCGCGCCACGGTTTGGACCTGCGACCTGACGCACGGCTACATCTCGATCAACGCCGACTATCGAAGCTGACATCTTGGACGCGTGACGGCGCGCCCGCGCGCGGCTATGAGCGCCGGGCCATGTCGTCCGCGTCCTCCCGTCCCGCAATCGCGTTCATCCTCGCCGTCGCCGTACTCGACGTGATGGCGATGGGGATCGTCATCCCCGTGCTGCCGGTGCTGATCGAGGAATTCACCGGCTCGAATGCCTCTGCCGGGCTCTGGAACGGCATCCTCATCGCGCTTTGGGCGGCGATGCAGTTCATCTGTTCGCCGATCATTGGATCCATCTCGGACCGCTATGGCCGGCGGCCGACGATCCTCATCTCGGCGGCGGGGCTTTCGCTCGACTGGATATTGATGGCGTTGGCGCCGAACCTCTGGTGGCTGGCAGTGGGGCGCATCCTCGGAGGGATCACGTCCTCGAGCTTCACGGCCGTTTATGCGTACATGGCCGACATCACCGAACCCGAGAAACGGGCCCGCGCTTACGGCCTGATCGGCGCCGCGTTCAGTGCCGGTTTCGTCGCCGGGCCACTCGTCGGCGGCTTGCTCGGCGAGCTGGGACCGCGCGCACCATTCTGGGCGGCGGCGGCACTTTCGGGCCTCGCGTTCTTCTATGGGCTGTTCATCTTGCCCGAGTCGCTGCCGGCTGACCGGCGCATGGCCTTCTCATGGGCGCGCGCCAATCCCTTTGGCGCGCTGAAGCTGCTTAGATCGCATCCCGAGCTTGCCGGACTGTCCGTCGTGAACTTCCTGCTCTACTTCGCGCACCATGTGTTTTCGGCGGTTTTCGTACTGTACGCGGCCTATCGCTACGGCTGGGGGCCGCTGGAAGTGGGCATCCTGCTCGGCCTTGTCGGTGCGCTCGACATGCTGGTGCAGGGCCTGCTGGTCGGTCCCGCCGTTGCACGGTGGGGCGACCGGCGAACGATGGTGTTCGGCCTCACCGCCGGAGCAGCGGGGGTCGCGTGCATGGGGCTTGCGGATACGGGCCTGCTGTTCACGCTCGCAATGCTGCCCAACGCCCTGTGGGGCCTCGCCATGCCCACGCTGCAATCGCTGACCACGCGGCGCGTGACGGAGAGCGAGCAGGGCCAGCTTCAGGGCGCGAACATGAGCGTGGCGAGCATCGCCGGCGTCGCATCGCCGCTCTTCTTCGGTTGGGTCTATCAGGTATCGGTCGCCGAGGTGCCGGGGCTCAGCTTCCTTGTGGCGGCGGCGATCCTGTTCGGCGGCGCAGTGATCGCGGCTATTGTCAGCCGCCGGGCCGTTCTGGCCGAAGCATGACCGCCCCCTTCCACTGGGGAAGGGGGCAGGTTTGATCAGGCGAGTTCGCCGACGAGCCAATCCTTGATCATCGATTTGGGCTGCGCGCCCACCTTGGTGGCGGCGGGCTTGCCGTCCTTGAACAGGATCATCGTCGGGATGCCGCGAATGCCGAACTGCGAGGCAAGCTCGGGATGATCGTCGGTGTTGAGCTTGGCGATCGTCACCTGATCGCCGAGTTCCTCCGAAAGCTCTTCGAGCGCCGGCGCGATCTGACGGCACGGGCCGCACCACGGCGCCCAGAAATCAACGAGAACCGGCTTTCCGGCGTTTGCGACCTCAGCTTCGAAGTTTTCAGGCGTAATGGCGGTGGAACCCATGAGAAGTCTCCATGAACAACAGCTTTTGCCACAAAATGGAGGCTGAGCGGCACCGCTTCAAGGCCAAATATCCCAAGGCTTTCTGACAGGGCGGAAAGCCGCGCTTTCAGGTCAATCCACGCGGATGAAACGCAGCGCCGCCGTGTAGAACAATGCCGTCTCGATGCGGCGGCCAGGGAAGATGCGGGCGAGCGCGTCGCGGTAGGCGCGCATCTGGCGCAGATGCGGAGTCGGCACGCCCGAAAGGTCCTGCGGCGGACTCCGCCCGGTCTTGAAATCGAGCGCGCGCACGACCTCTTCGCCGACGATCAGCCGGTCGATCGTGCCGGTGATGACGACATCCT
The DNA here is from genome assembly GCF_963974575.1 of uncultured Sphingosinicella sp. Taxonomy (NCBI): domain Bacteria; kingdom Pseudomonadati; phylum Pseudomonadota; class Alphaproteobacteria; order Sphingomonadales; family Sphingosinicellaceae; genus Sphingosinicella; species uncultured Sphingosinicella sp. The sequence goes on from NZ_CAXBBQ010000003.1 coordinate 226,981, forward strand.
CGACGACGGCGGAAAGCGGCGCTTCGGCATAGGCGCCCTCCGCAAACCATGGGGCGAGCGCGGGATCAGCGAGCGCGCCCACAACCTCGGCGGCAATCGCAACCGCGTCCAGATCAGGCGCATTCCGGCGTAGCCACGCGCGCACCGCCGCCTCGCGAGTCTCCGGCGCAACACCGCCGATCCGCTCGAACAGCTGGTGCAGCACCTGCCCGCGCCGCGCGGCAGCACGCAGCGCCGGGCCGGGCGGCGGCTCGGCTGGATCATCGTACTGCGGCGCGGACGGCGCGAGCGGACGCGGCGGGCGTTCCTCCTCCGGCGGCACGGCGAGCGCCCATGCAGGAATTGCGGGCGCGGTTGGCTGCGCAGGTTTCGCCGGCGCAGAAACCGGGGCAGCTATGCCGCTCGCATGGCGCAGCACGTCGCCCCACACGGGGTCCACTATGCTTTCGGCGCCGAGCGCCGCGAGCGCATCGGCAACGTGGCCGTGCCAGCTTTTCGCCTTTGAAGGACGCTTGCCGAGCGCGCCGCCGACATAGAGCCGGTCCTCGGCACGGGTGAGCGCGACGTAGAGCAGGCGCAGATGCTCCTCGCCCTCAGCGCGTGTCGCGGCTTCGTGGGCGGTACGCGCGGGACCGACGAGCGTTTTCGAGGAGCCGAAGAACAGCGGCGCGGGGCCGAGGCCGGGGAGATCGAGCGGCAGCGGCGGCTTCGCGCCCTTGGGCACCGCGGAGGCCGCGTCCGCAAGAATGACGATCGGCGCCTGCAATCCCTTCGAACCGTGCACCGTCATGATGCGCACGGCATCGTGCGCGGCCTCGGCGTCGCGCTTCACGTCAACATCGTCCGCCTCGATCCACGACAGGAAACCCTGCAGCGAGGGCGTGTTCGCGCCCTCGTATGCAAGCGCCTGGTTGAGCAGTTCCTCGATCGGATCGCGCGCTTCCTCGCCGAGCCGCGCGATCAGGCGGAGCCGGCCCTGAGGCTCGCCGGAAAGCACATATTCGAGGAACTCGTAAGGCGCCATGTAGTCGGCGCGGGCGAGCACCTTGCCGAGCCAGTCTTCCGCTGCGCGGGCCTTGTCGTCGATGCGATCACGCAGCGTGCGCCAGAGCGTGCCGCGGCGCTTGAAGGCGAGGGCATAGAGATCGTCCTGCGTCCAGCCGAGGAACGGCGAGACAAGCAGTGCGGCGAGCGACAAGTCGTCGCCCGGCTGCAGCGCGAAGCGGACGAGCGCGAGCAGATCCTGCACCGCGAGCGGCTGCGTGAGGCGCAGCCGGTCCGCGCCCGCCACCGGCACGCGCGCCGCCATCAGCGCCGAGACGAGCGCGGGAACGAGACTGCCGCGCGAGCGCACCAGCAGCATGATGTCGCCCGCCGCAATGGGCCTGCCTTTCGACGCCAGCAGCTCGCCGCGCTCCAGCCAACCCGAGACCTGCCGCGCGATGTTCGCCGCGAGGGTGCGCTCGGCGTCCTCGGGGACGGCGTCTTCCACCTCGTCTTCCTCGTCCGGTGTCCCGGTAACGGGCGCCCACAACACGACGGCTCCGGCTGCACCGGCGCGGTGCGCGGTGTGGCGCGGAATATCACCCTCTATACCGAACGCTGCCGCCCCCACGGTTTCCACCACCGTATCGACAACATCGAGGACTGCGGGCGCGGAACGGAAGCTGAGCGCGAGGTCGATGGTCTCGAAGGGCTTGTCCGCACCGAGTGCCCGGCGCTCGGCCGCGGCGCGCGCCGCTTCGAACGCGCGCGGGTCCGTGCCCTGAAAGCCGAAGATCGCCTGCTTGTAGTCGCCGACCGCGAACTGCGTGCGCGCGCCCGTCTCCCCCTCGTCACGCGTACCGGCTCCTGCGAAGAACTCGTCCGCAATCGCCTCGACGATCGCCCACTGCGCGGCGTTCGTATCCTGCCCCTCGTCGACGAGGATGTGATCGATGCGCTGGTCGAGCTTGTAGAGTACGAAGGGCGCGGCGAGCGTGGTCAGCAGCCGCGCGGCCTTCACGATAAGGTCGGCATAGTCGAGCGCGCCCGCGGCTTCCTTCCGCGTCTCGTAGGCGGCGGCGAGCGCGTGGCCGACACGCAGGTGGAGCGCGGCGGTCTCGGCAAGGTCGAGCCCGGCGGCAAGATCACGGACCGCGCCGACCACCGTGCAGAACCGCTCGTGGAGGTCGCCGAGCCCCTTGGCCGCAGCGCGGCGTTCGCCATCCTTGCGGAAGCCCGCGCCGACGAGATCGCCCAGAAAATCGTGGCGCACTTCCGGCGCCGCACCCAACACGCGCGCCAGCGCATCGGCGGCCTCAAGGCCCGTCTTCGTGCCCCACGCACGCATCGCCGCCGCATATTCGCGCACGGTTTCCCAGTCGAACGCATCGTCGGCAAGCGCCGCAGCCAGCACCTCGTCGCGGCTGCCGTTGCCCGGCAGGCCAAGCCCGCGCCGCACGAGCCCGCGCCAATCGATGGCCTTGCCGTAAACGTTCTCGAACACGCTGCGCCCGGCAAGCAGCTTCGCGATCACCTCCTGAACGCGCGCCTCGCCGCCCAGCACGGAGAGGTCCGCGAGATCGGCGAGCAGCGCGGCGTCGCCGCTGCCGATCCGTTCGGCGAGCGTTTCGGAATGGATGCGCAGTGCGCTCCGGTCATCGAGCGTTTCGTAGCCGGGCGCGATTCCCGCTTCGAGCGGGAAGGCGGCAAGCAAGGAGCTCGCGAAGCTGTGCAGCGTCTGCACCTTGAGGCCCCCGCGCGTTTCCAGCGCCTCGGCGAAGAGCGCGCGGGCGTGGCGGCGCGTATCCGCATCGGCGGGTGCGCCGATCGCGGCGAGTTCGGCGGCGAGCGTCTCATCATCCGCGCGCACCCATCGCGACAGGGTTTCGAAGATGCGCGTCTGCATCTCCGCCGCCGCCGCCTTGGTGAAGGTGAGTGCGAGCAGCCCATCGGGCCGCGCGCCCGCAAGCAGCAGCCTCAGCACGCGCGCGGTCAGCACCTGCGTCTTTCCCGTGCCCGCAGAGGCGGAAACCCATGCGCTGAGTTCAGGGTCGGCGGCGCGCTTCTGTTCGGGAAGAAGGGGGCGGATGCTCATTTGCGCCCCCACCATTCGGCAAGCCGCGCGAGGTGATCGTAGTCCTGCAAGTGAACAGCGTATTCCGGCTTCACCTTCGCCTCGAACGGGCGGCTGCCCGCGAGATATTCGCTGACCGCCTCGCGGAACGCGGTGCGACAGGTTTCGATGAAGGCGGGAAGATCAGCCCAAGCATCCTTGTAATGGCGCGCGCTCGTCGTTTCCTTGCCCGCCTCCTTGCCGCCCGAGAGTTTCCAATAGGCGACCTCGACAATGCGCGAGGCGGGGCCATCCAGTGCGCCTTCCTCGGCAAGCCACGCGAGAAGGCCGAGCTGCGAGGCGAGTCCGTCCGCAAGCCGGGCCTGCCGCGGAACCGCGCCAGTCTTGAAGTCGGCAATCAGCAGCCCCTCCGGCCCCGCCTGCACGATGTCCGCCTTGCCCTTGAGCGTGATCCCGGAGACCTCGAAGTGCCCCTCCACTTCCGAGCGGACCTCCCCCCACCCCCCGGCAGCCCGCGCGGCCATCAGCTCCGCGACCCAATCGAGCATCCGCACGATGCGGGGCCGCCACAGCGCCGCGACGAGCGGCTGATCGGCGTGTGCGGCAATGGCGGCGTCGATCGCGGCCTCACGCGCGGCGGGAACATGCAGCGTGCCGGCACCGAGCAGCGCTTCGATGACGGCGTGGACGATGGTGCCGCGCTCGGCGGCCGACAGATCGGCGTCGAGCGGATCGAGCGGCCGCAGGCGCAGCATCTTTTCGGCGTAGAAGCTGTAGGGGTCGATCAGCAGGCGATCGACCTGGGTGACGCTGATCTGTTTCGGCCGGTCGGCAGCGGGCGGCGCGGGGCGTGGTCGTTCGGCGGGCGGGACGCTCTCGCGCGCATCAAGCGCTGCAGCGAGCGCGGGAAGGCCCGTTTCCCAGACGACATGATCGCCCGCGAAAGCGAGCAACCGCAGCCAGAAGCGCGAGGCGACCGTCGGCGCGGAGGCGTCGCGGCGCGCGCGCGTGAGCAGCACCTGCGGCGCAGCCGCGGCAAGCACGAAATCATGCGCCGCAAGGCCGATCGCCCGCTCGGTCTCTGGAAGACCGAGGCGTCGGCGGATCGCGGGCGGAATCCACGGATCGAACGGATCGCCGCCGGGCCAGACCCCTTCATTGAGGCCACCGAGAATCATCAGGTCCGCACGCTGCAACCGCGCTTCGAGAAGGCCGTAGATGGCGAGGCGCGGATGCTTGCCGAACGGTGGGCGCACGGCCACGTCATCCAGCATCGCGCCCAGCAGCGCGGGGAGGTCAGTCGGCGGAATGAGGAGCCCGATTTCGCCGTGCTGCACCATCTCCGCGATCGTCTCGGCCGCGGCACGCCCGGCTGCGCCTTCCCACACGCGGCCTTCGGAAATGTCCTCGGTGAAGGCACGGAGCCCTTCCGCGAACGCGGCCAGCGCACGCGGCTTCGCCATCAGCGCTTCGAGCGCATCGAGGCGCGGGCGGAGTGCCGTCCACCACGCGGCGAGCTGCGCACGTTCGCTATCGGGGAGCGCACCCTTGGGCGGAGCCTTGACGCGCGCGGCAATGCCTTTGAGCCCCGCATTAGGGCGCACCCCGCGTAGGGCGAGATCGAGGCGCCGCACTTCGTCGAGCCAGTTCAGCCTTGCCCTGCCCTCGCCCGGCCCGGCCAGCGGATGCTTCAGAAGCGCGAGCAGCGCACCCGGCGCGAACCGCTGTGCGCCCGACTCCAGCGCCGCGAGCAGCAACGTGCCCGAAGGCGCACGCGCGAGCGGTGTGCCCGCCGAATCGTCGACCTCGATCTCCCAGCGCCGAAGCTGCGCGGCGACGCGGCGGGCGAGGCCGCGATCGGGCGTGACCAGCGCGGCAGTGGCGCCCGGCGTATCAAGCTGGCGCCGCATCGCGAGCGCGATGACCCCCGCCTCCTCGGCCGGGTTCGCCGCCTCTGCGAAACGAAGGCCGGGCAGCGGCCCTGCCGGGGGCCAGTGTGCGGTGCTGCCTGCGAGTGACAGCGCCGCGCCGATCGCCTCGGCGCGCGTGTCCGGGCCATCAAGCGCGCCTTCTGCATTCCATAACTGCACCTCGTCGCGCGCGATGCTCATGCGCTGGAGCAGATGCCAGAGGCCGCACTGCGGATGCGCCGGAAAGCCGCCGATATCATCCCAATCGGCCGTGTCGAGATCGAGGCCGGGCAGCACGACCGTGCCCTGCGGCAGGCCCGCGATGACCGCAAGCACCTCCGCGACTGCCGGATCAGCGCTTGCCATGCCCGCCGCCACGACCGGGCGGGCGGGCGGCGCGCTACGCCAGCGGGCGGCGATGGCGCCGAGCAGCGTCTGCCGCCGTGCCACCCTGTCCATCAGGCCACGCGCGGCAAGCTGCGGCGGCCATGCCTCGACGACGACTTCCAGGAACGTCAGCGTCGCTTCCCAATGCGCGCCAAGCTCCACCATTGTCTCGTGGAGTCGCGCCGGCGCGATGCCTTCAAGCTGGAGCTGATCGAGCGTGTGTGCGAGCGCATCGGCGAGGCGCAGCGTCTCGACACTGCTGCGCGCACGGCCGTTCAGTTGCTGCCAGCGGTGGACGAGCGGCATCAACAGCATCCGCCGCTCGAACGCCGCGATCGCCGGCTGGATATCCGCCTCCAGCGTCATCGCCTCGTCGAAGAGACCAAGCGCCTCGTTCTCGCCGACATCGCCGATCGGCAGCATCCGGGGCAGCAACAGCGCACCGCCCGAGGCGCGCACGAACGCTTCCGTCACGGCGCGCACGGCACGGCGATTGGGAAGCAGCAACAGCGCGCGCGGCAGATCATCCCTGCCGATGCGGCCGAGCATCCCTGCCGCGAGCGCGTCGGCGAAGGCGCGGTGCGCCGGGATCGTGAAGACGGCTTTCCGCTCAGCCATTGCCGAGCAGCGCCTCCGTCTCCTTCACCGCCCCCGGCGTGCCAACATGGAACCACTGCCCGGTGTGCGCGATACCGTAGAGGCGGCCGCTTTCGATCAGCCGGTCGTAGATGAGATTGAGCGAGAAGGCGCCCTCCGGCACGTCGTCGAACAGCGAGGCCTTCAGCAGCTGCACGCCCGAGAACACGAACGGCGCCACCCGCGCGCCGCGCCTGCGCGCGAGCAGGCCTTCGCCCGTCATGTGGAAATCGCCGCGCCCTTCATAGCCGTGCGCACGGGCGAGCGGCACGACGAGCAGCAGCGCGTCCATGATTTCGGGATCCCAGCGCCGCGCCATCTGCCGCAGCGTGTCGATCGGGCCGTCCACCCACATGTTGTCGCTGTTCACGACAAAGAACGGGTCCGCACCGATCAGCGGCAACGCCTTCGCGACACCGCCGCCGGTTTCGAGCAGCGCCTCGCGTTCATCAGAAACCACGATGTCGAGATCGGCGGCATTGCGCGCGAGGTGCGCCTCCACCTGCCCGGCGAGGTAGTGCACATTGACGACGACCCGCTGCACGTCCGAAGCGCGCAGGTTGTCGAGCGCGTGATCAAGCAGCGTCTTGCCATGCACGCGCACGAGCGGTTTCGGCCGCGTCGCGGTCAGTGGCCGCATCCGTTTGCCAAGCCCTGCGGCGAGCACCATCGCGGCCGTAGGCAGCGGGCCTTCGGGATTGGGACGGAGCGAGAGCGGCGCACGGTGCTTTTTCATGCTGCCCCCGTAAAGTCACGCCGCGCCGACAGAGGCAAGTTCGCGTCGAACCAGCCCGCGACGGGTGCGAGCGCCGGGTGCGCGAGGTTACGGTCGAGCAGCGACCACACGCGCGGGATGTGCCTCAGATACCCCGGCTTGCCGTCGCGCCGCCACAGCCGGACGAACACGCCGAGGATGCGCGCGGCACGCTGCGCGCCAAGCACGGCATAGCTCGCCGCGAATGCGCCCGGATCGAATTCCGGCCGCGCGGCGAGATAGCGCGCGACGAGTTCCGACTCCAGCGCAGCCGGAACGTCGCGGCGCGGATCCTGGATCAGCGACACCAGATCGTAGGCTGCGGGGCCGCGCATCGCGTCCTGGAAATCGAGCACGCCGACGCGGGCCAGACCTTCGCGTTCGGGCAGCCACATCAGGTTCGGGGAATGGTAATCGAGTTGCACGAGCCGGTCATCGTGCGCGCGCGCGAGCGGCCATACCTCAGCCCACGCCGCGGCATAGGCAGCGCGCAAGGCATCGTCCGCCGCGCCGCCCATAAGCTCCGGCCAATGCCAATCGAGCACCAGCGCCACCTCGCGTGCCATGCGTTCCTCGGCATAGGGGCCGACGGGGTGCACCCCCACACTCTCCGCCATAGGCTCGGCATGGAGATGTGCGAGCACGTCCGTCGCCGCGCGGTAAAGCGCCGCCTCGTCGGCGCCCGCTTCGATGGCGCGCACGAACATCGAATCGCCGAGGTCTTCGAGAAGCGCGAGGCCTTGCTCCGGTGCCGACGCGAACACCTGCGGCACACTGATGCCCCGCGCCGCGAGATACGTGTCGATCGCAACAAACGCCGCGCAATTCTCATTGGGCGGCGGTGCATCCATCAGCACGGCGCGGCGGGCGCCGTCGCGCACGCGGAAATAGCGGCGGAAGGAGGCATCCCCGGCGAGCGGCGCAATCTCGGCACCACCCCATCCGTTCGCGTTCAGGAAAGCGCTTGCCCCCTCGGGCAGGTTCAGATCGGCCATCGGGCTTCCCAAGCGGGCGGCACGCGCGCTGTCAAGCGGCGGCTGCCTTCACCGCTGTCGGCGAGCGTCAGGTGCAGCGCTTCCGGCCAGCGTCCGCCCGCGCGTTCGGGCCATTCGATGATGAGCGCGCCGTCCGCCAGAATTTCGTCGAGGCCAAGTTCTTCCACCTCGTCCGGGTCTTCGAGCCGGTAGAGATCGACGTGCCACACGGGGAGGCGCACCCCCGGCACCTCATAGCTCTGCACCAGCGTGAAGGTTGGGCTCGGCACCTCGCCGACATGGCCGAGGCCGGCCAGAATCCCGTGCGCGAGCGCCGTTTTCCCCGCGCCCAGATCGCCCGACAGCAGCACGACGTCGCCCGGCGCGAGGCGCGCGGCAAGACGGCGTCCGAACGTGTCCGTCGCCGCTTCGTCCGCAAGCGCGATCACGCACGGTCCCCATGGCGGCGCGGAATGTAGAGGCTGACCGTCGTGCCCTCACCGAGGTGCGAATCGAGAATGACCCGGCCGCCGTGCAGATCGATGACATCGCGCACCAGCGACAGGCCGAGGCCGACGCCCTGGCTCGCCGTGGCGTTGGAACCCTTGCGGAAGCGATCGAACACCAGCTCCTGCTCGTCGTCCGGGATGCCAATGCCATTGTCGCTCACACGGATCACGATGCTGTCCGGCAGGCTTTCGACAAAGATCACGACGCGCCCGCCAGAGGGGGTGAAGCGGATCGCATTGTTGACGAGGTTGAACAGCGCCTGCTTCAGGCGCACCGGATCCCCGTCCATCTCGCCGATATCGGCGGGCACATTGATCTCGAACGTGAGGCCCCGATCCTCCGCGAACCCGCGCGTCATCATCGCCACGCTTTCGACGAGTTCACCCACCGCCATCGCGCGGATATCGAGCGCGAGCGCGCCCGCTTCGGTCACGGCGAGGTCGAGGATATCGTTGATGAGCAGCTGCAGCCGATCCGACGAAATGAGGATCGAACGAATATAATCTTCCTGCTTGGGCGAGAGCGTGCCGACATAGCCCTGCGCCAGCATCTCGGCAAAGCCGCTGATCGCGGTCAGCGGCGTACGCAGCTCGTAGGACATGTTTTCGACGAACGCCGATTTCTGCCGGTCCGCCGCCTCCAGCGCCTCGTTGCGTTCACGCAGCGCATTCTCGATGCGCGTCGAATCGGTGATGTCGAGGAAGGTGATGAGCGCATTGCCGTCCGGCAGCGGCACCGCCGCGTACTGGAGCACACGCGCGCCGGTGAAGTCGACGCGGCCCGCCTTCGCCTGCCGCCCGACGGTGGAAGCCTGGATGAGGTCGCGCAGCAGGCCGAGATAGGCGTGCTCAGCGCGCGGGGGCGCGGCGGGATCTGCGAGTTCATCGACGTGCGGCTTCGTCGCGAGGTGTACTTCGTCGATATTCAACAGGTCGGCGAACACGCTGTTGTAGAGCTGCACGCGGCCATCGGCGGCGAACACAGCGACGGCTTCGTGAAGGTTGTTGAGCGTGGCTTCCTGCACACGCAGCAGTGTGTCACGCGAGCTGGCGAGACGAAGCTGTTCGGAGCGATCCTCGAAGATCAGCAGCAGGCCGCCATCAGGGCTCGGCTGCGCGATGACGCGCAGCACGGTCGTGTCGGGGAGAACCCACGTCTCCTCGGCATTGTCCATCTGGCTTGTGAACCACGCGCGACGCGCGCGGCGCCAGCTCGGGAAATCGCGCTGCTCGGGCAGGCGGTGCTGTTCCTGCATACGCTCGAACAGCCGGTCGAACTCGGGGCCTTCGTCGAGGAACGCGGCATCGAGGCGGAAGAGCGCTGCAAACGCCGTGTTCCAGAACACCAGCGCGCGGTCCGCGCCGAAGCGGGCGACTCCGGCGGAAAGGCGGTCGAATGTCGCTGTCTGCGCAGCAACGAAGCGTTCGAGTTTGCCGACCGCCTCGTCACGCTCGCTGATGTCGATGGCGTAGCCCGCCACCTCCCCGTTTTCGAGCGGCTTGTCGATGATCCGCATCATGCGGCGTTCGCCGCCGATGATCGCCGGCTCCTCGCGCACCTGCGGCGTACCGGTCGCGAGCGCCAGGCGCGCCGCCGATTGCGGCGTCGCCGACAGCGGGTTGGAAACGAGTTCGACGCCAAGCCGCACGGCAGCGGTGGGGCTTTCCGCCTCCACCGCGTGGGCATAGGCGCGGTTCACATGGACAAGGCGCTGATCAGCGCCGCGTCGCCAGATCGGGATCGGCGCCTCGTCGATCACCGCCGTCGAGGCCCCGAGCGTGGCGCGAAGCCCGTCGCGGTCCGCCTCCAGCGCCTCCGTCCGGCGGTAGGCGCCGCTCGAATCCGAAAACCACACAACCGTCCCACGATCGCCTGCGAGTTGCGGTGGGGCGGTCTTACCCTCCGCGGTCAGCACCCGGTCGCCGGCACCGGACACGGAAATGCGGAACGGCGCGCCGGAAATGGCGAGCGCCTGGATTGCAGCACCAAGTGCCGCATAATCATCCGCGGAAAGGCCGCTCTCGCCGCTGCCGAGCAGATCGTCGAACCGCGCCACCTTGCGATCGAGACCCAGCCACGAGCGGAGCGTGTCCGAACATGATGCCGCGCCGTCTTCGCCGACGACGAGATAGGCGCCCGGCGTGGTGGTGAGCAGGCCACGTAACCGTAGGCCCCATTCCTTCGCCGTTTCCGCCTGCACACGCGCACGCGCCGAGCGGATCACCGCCCATACGGCGAACGCCAGCCACGCCGCGCCGATAATTGCGGTGGCTGTCACCGGCCAGCCGCGCTGCATCAGCGACACAGCAGCCGATGCCGGTGCCGCAAGCAGCATCAGAAGCGCAGCAAGAGAAGTGAGACGAAGGATCACGGCGGCGACCTTAGACGCAGTCGCCGCCGGTTTGAATCCCTGTTGATCGCGTCAGTAGCGGTATTGGTCGGTCTTGAAGGGTCCGGCAGCATCGATGCCGAGATAAGACGCCTGTTCGCCCGAGAGCGTGGTCAGCTCGACACCGAGCTTTTCGAGGTGCAGCGCCGCCACCTTCTCGTCGAGATGCTTGGGCAGCACATAGACGTCGTTCTTGTATTCACCGCCGCGCGTGAAGAGCTCGATCTGTGCGAGCACCTGGTTCGAAAAGCTCGCCGACATCACGAAGCTCGGGTGTCCCGTGGCGTTGCCGAGGTTGAGAAGACGCCCCTGCGAAAGCAGCAGGATGCGCTTGCCGTCCGGGAATTCGATCATGTCGACCTGCGGCTTTACCTCGGTCCACTTGAGGTTCTTGAGCGCGCCGACCTGAATCTCGTTGTCGAAGTGGCCGATGTTGCCGACGATCGCCATGTCCTTCATCGCGCGCATGTGATCGATCGTGATGACGTCCTTGTTGCCCGTCGCGGTGACGAAGATGTCGGCGATCGGCGCCGCCGTCTCCATGGTGACGACCTGGAACCCGTCCATCGCCGCCTGCAGCGCGCAGATCGGGTCGATCTCCGTGATCATGACGCGCGCACCGGCGCCGCGCAGCGAGGCGGCCGAGCCCTTGCCGACGTCGCCGTAACCCGCAACGACGGCGACCTTGCCCGCCATCATCACGTCGGTGCCGCGGCGGATACCGTCGACGAGGCTTTCCTTGCAGCCGTACTTGTTGTCGAACTTCGATTTGGTGACGCTGTCGTTCACGTTGATCGCCGGGAACGGCAGCTTGCCCGCCTTCGCCAGCTCATAGAGACGGTGGACGCCCGTGGTCGTTTCTTCCGAAACGCCGCGGATGCTCTTCAGCGTCTTCGTGAAGAAGCCCGGCGTGGCGGCGGCGCGCGCCTTCACGACGCGCTGGAATTCCTCTTCCTCCTCGTTGGTCGGCGCCGGCAGGCTCTCGCCCGCCTCAAGCCGCGCACCCCAGAGGATGAACATGGTGGCGTCGCCGCCGTCGTCGAGGATCATGTTGGCCGGTTCGCCCGGCCACTGGAAGGTGAGGTCGATGTAATCCCAGTATTCGGCGAGCGTCTCGCCCTTCACCGCGAACACGGGAATGCCCTGCGCGGCGATCGCGGCGGCGGCATGATCCTGCGTCGAATAGATGTTGCACGAGGCCCAGCGCACCTCAGCGCCGAGCGCTGTCAGCGTCTCGATCAGCGCCGCCGTCTGGATCGTCATGTGCAGCGAGCCGGTGATGCGCGCGCCTTTCAGGGGCTTCGCGGCGCCGTATTCGGTGCGGAGCGACATCAGGCCCGGCATTTCGGTTTCCGCGATGGCAAGTTCCTTGCGGCCCCAATCGGCGAGCGTGATGTCCCGGACGATATAATCCTGCGCCATGATCTTTTCCTGTCTCTGTGCGCGCGGGCGGCCGCGCGGATATCAAAGGCGGGATTACGAGAGGGTTCGGCTCAAGGCAAGAGTGAATATAAAGAACTCTTTATGTCCATAAAGAAATACGGCTGCGTGAGCTTGCACTCGCGCAGCCGCAAGAAACTGCCCGCCACCGCCGTAAAAGGGGAGGAAAAACAGCGGCAGCGGGCCGGAGGGACTGGGAAAACGGTAAGCGACGCGACGAAACTGAAACGCTTCCGGCGCCCGACTCAGGAGCAGGTGCGGCCGACACCCTTGGGCGAAACGAACAGCCTGTCGGCGATCGCCTCAACTTCAGCGCGTCCGAGCCCGGAGACCTGCTCCGCGAGCGCAGCGGTTTCCTTGCAGAACTCCGGATTGGCGGCGCCGGCCGAATGGCCATTCGCCATCGCGGTGGTGAAGCGGTCGTAATCGCGCGCCTTGCCGGCGCGGACGAAGTGCGTCTTCAGCACGTCGTTGTGCGCTGAAATCGTTGTGCGATGCGCCTTCACGAAGCGGTTGTAGTGGCCGAGCACGTCGTACTGCGTGGCGCGGCATTGCAGCGCGCCGACCATCAGCAGCGTCTGCAGGTCGCGCACCTTGGCGGCCTTCACCGCTGCGCCGTTCCAGCAGTTCTGCGCGGCCGCCGGCGTGGCAAGCGACAGAGACAGCAGCGCGGCGGCGCTGCTGATGAGCATTTTCGAAACTCTTTTCATGGCGTGACCCCCAGCTGACACGCAGGGAGGGACCCTCTTCTCCCGGCGGCAGGCCAAGAGTGCGACTCGGGTGTAAATCAGGCCTTAAACGGAACGGTTGTCGAACAATTAAACGCGATTCCCTACGCGTGCCCCGCGCTCGCGCTGAGCAGACCGACGTCGATCCCCGCGCCGGCATAGGCTGAGGTCCAGCGGCTATCGATCGGTGCATCGAACAGCAGCGCGCTGTCTCCCGGCACCGCGAACCAGCCGTGACGCGTCATCTCCTCGTCGAGCTGACCCGGCCCCCAGCCTGCATAGCCGAGTGCGATCAGCCATTGCTGCGGCCCCTTGCCCGCCGCGATGTCGCGCAGGATATCGAGCGTTGCGGTCAGCGCCCAACGCCCGCCCACGGAAAGCGTGGATTGGCCCTCGTATTCCGGGCTGTGCAGAACAAAGCCCCGACCCGGCTCCACCGGCCCGCCCGCGAACACCGGAACGGCGGGCGCGATGCCGGGATCGACATCGAGCTGTTCGAGCAGGCTGCGTACGTCGATATCGTCGCGGACCTTGTTGATGATGAGCCCCAGCGCCGATTCGGCATCGTGAACGCACATCGCGATCGCCACCCGCTCGAATCGCGGATCGGCCATGCCGGGCATCGACAGCAGAAGCTGTCCCGAAAGATAGGGCGCGACGTCCATGGCGGAACTATAGGCAATCCTGTTGCTTCATGCCAACGGACGCTTGGCGATCGGTGGGGGACCGGTTACGAAGCGCGTCCAGATTCCCCCGTCCAAGGAGCAAGACCCATGACGATTTCGGTAGGCGACAAGATCCCGAGCGCAACGCTGATGACGATGACGGAAACCGGCCCCGCGCCCGTCCATACCGACGAGTTCTTCGCCGGCCGCACGGTCGCGCTCTTCTCTGTCCCCGGCGCGTTCACGCCGACCTGCTCGGCCAAGCACCTTCCGGGCTTCATCGATCATGCCGAAGAGCTGAAGGCGAAGGGCGTCGACGAGATCGCCTGCCTTGCCGTGAACGACGCGTTCGTGATGGGCGCATGGGGCAAGGGCGCGGGCGCCGACGGCAAGGTGACGATGCTCGCCGACGGCAACGGAAGCTTTTCCGAAGCGCTCGGCCTCACCATGGATGCGTCCAAGTTCGGCATGGGCAAGCGCGGCCAGCGTTTCTCGGTGCTCGTGAAGGACGGCGTCGTCAGCGAACTCAACGTCGAAGAACCAGGCGCCTTCCGCGTCTCGAGCGCCGAGCATCTGCTGGGCCAGCTGGCCTAAGCCCCAATGCAGGACGCCGCAGCCGTCGTCGCGGAACTCGATCGCCTCTATGAGGCGTCCCGCGAGCGGCTGCGGACTGCCCTGCAAGCCTATATCGCAGACGGCACCCGCCCCGACGCCGCAGCGCGCGAAGCGGGTGCCTTTGCCTACCCCGAACTCCAACTGACCTACCGCGGCGAACGCGCCGCGCGGCCCGCCGCTCACGCCTGGGGCCGCCTCACCGCACCGGGCACCTACGCGACCAGCATCACACGGCCCGCGCTGTTCCGCGACTACCTCGCCGAACAGATCAATCTTCTCGTCCGCGATTATGGCGTGATGTTCGAGGCCGCGCCCGGCCGTCAGGAAATCCCCTTCCCTTATGTCCTCGACGCGGGCGGCGTGGACCTTGGCGAGGCGACCGCGGAAGAACTGGCGCGCTGGTTCCCGGCAACGGAACTGGCCTACATCGGCGATGAGGTCGTGGACGGCCTTTGGAACCCCGCGCTCAGCCAGGCACGGCCGCTCGCGCTGTTCGATGCGCTGCGCACCGATTTCAGCCTCGCGCGCCTCCGCCACTACACGGGCACACCGCCCGAGCACGTGCAGCGCTATGTGCTGTTCACCAACTATCACCGCTACGTCGATGAGTTCGTGCGCTGGGCGTGCGAGCAGTTGAAAGCTGACAGCCGTTACATCGCGCTTTCCGGCGCGGGCGGCGTGGTGATGACCGCGGGCGACGCCGACCCGGAACGCATGGCCTCCGACGCGGCATGGCGGCGCCACCAGATGCCCGCGTGGCACCTGATGACCGAGGACGGCACTGGCATCAGCCTCGTCAACATCGGTGTCGGCCCGTCAAACGCCAAGACGATCACCGATCACCTCGCCGTCCTGCGCCCCGAAGCGTGGCTGATGATCGGCCACTGCGGCGGGCTGCGTCCCACACAGACCATCGGCGACTATGTGCTCGCGCACGCCTATCTGCGCGACGACCATGTGCTCGACGACGTGCTGCCGCCCGAAATCCCCATCCCCGCCATCGCTGAAGTCCAGCAGGCGCTCCAGCAGGCCGCGCTCGATGTCACCGGCGAGAGCGCCGATGCGCTGAAGCGGAGATTGCGCACCGGCACCGTGGTCACCACCGACGACCGCAACTGGGAGCTGCGCTACTCGCTCTCGGCGCTACGCTTCTCGCAGTCGCGCGCCGTCGCGATCGACATGGAATCGGCGACGATCGCCGCGCAGGGCTACCGCTTCCGTGTCCCCTACGGCACGCTGCTCTGCGTTTCCGACAAGCCGCTCCACGGCGAACTCAAACTGCCGGGTCAGGCGAACCGCTTCTACGAACGCGCCATCCGCGAACACATCCGCATCGGCATCGCCACCTGCGACCTGCTCCGCGCCGCCGGCTCACGCCTCCACAGCCGCAAGCTCCGCGCCTTCGACGAACCTGCGTTCAGATAGCTCCGCCGGCCCGGCTACCAGCCGCAGGTCTTGCCCTTGTTCTGCTTTTCGAGCCACGTCATCAGCGGCTGGAAATAGGCGATCATCGCCTTGCCATCCATCTGGCGCGAACCCGTGAACGCCTGCAATGCGTCCGGCCACGGCTTCGAGGCGCCCATCTCCAGCATAGCGTTCAGCTTCTCGCCGACCTTCTTGTCGCCATAGATCGAGCAGCGGTGCAGCGGCCCCTTCCAGCCCGCCTGTTTGCAGGCTGCCTGATGGAACTGGAACTGCAGCAGCCGCGCGAGGAAATAGCGCGTGTAGGGCGTGTTGCCGGGGATGTGGTATTTCGCGCCCGGATCGAAATCCGCCTCGCTGCGCGGCACCGGCGGCACGATGCCCTGATACTGGAGGCGCAGGTCGTTCCAGGCCTTGTTGTAGGTGTTGGGCGTGATCTGCCCCGAGAATACGCCCCAGCGCCATTTATCGATCAGAAGCCCGAAGGGCAGGAACGCGACCTTGTCCATCGCCTGCTTCAGGAGCAGCCCGATATCCTTGTCTGCGCTCGGCACTGCCTTCGGGTCGAGCAGGCCGATCTTCACGAGGTAATCCGGTGTCACGGACAGCGCGATGAAGTCGCCGACCGCCTCGTGGAAGCCGTCATTGGCGCTGTTCATGTAAAGGAACGGCTGCTGGTTGTAGGCGCGCTGGTAGTAGTTGTGCCCAAGCTCATGATGGACGGTGACGAAATCGTCGCCGTTTACTTTGGTGCACATCTTGATGCGGATGTCGTCCTTGTTGTCGATGTCCCACGCGCTTGCATGACACACCACCTCGCGGTCGCGCGGTGCGGTGATCATCGAGCGTTCCCAGAACGTCTGCGGCAGCGGCGCGAAGCCGAGCGAGGAGAAGAATCCCTCCCCGGTCTTCACGATCGTCTCGGGCGTGTATTCTTTCGAAACGAGTAGTTCGGTGAGATCGTAGCCGACGTCGCCCGCGCCTTTCGGTGCGACGACATCGTAGATATTCCCCCACTCCTGCGCCCACATGTTGCCGAGAAGGTCGGCGCGGATCGGGCCGGTTTTCGGCTGTACGGCATCGCCGTATTTCTCATTGAGCTTCGAGCGCGTGTAGCAGTGGAGCTGGTCGTAAAGCGGCTTCACCTGGTTCCACGTATCGTCGGTGAGTTTCGCGAACGCATCCGGGTCCATGTCGTAGCCCGCACGCCACTGCGCGCCGGTGTCGGCATAGCCGAGTTCCTTCGAGCCCGCGTTCGAGATGGAGACGAACTGCGTGTAGTCATTCCGCATCGGCACGCCAATCTTGTGCCAGGAAACCCACATCTCCTTCAGCAGCTCGGGATCGCGCTCGGTCCCCATCAGCTCTTCAAGGTCGTTACCGCTCTTCACCTCACCCTTGTAGGTGCCCTTGCCCTTTCCGTAGGCGGATTGGAGGCCGGTGAGCAGTGTCGAGAGCGTATCCGCCGCGCCGGGCGTGTTCGGCGCGGGCGCCACAAGGCCCTGCCGCAACATGTCGAGCTTGCGTTTCGTGTCGTACGAAAGCCCCGGCAGTGCGGCGTATTTCGCGGCCTCCGAGGCATAGCGCACCCCGGCTTCGGTAAAGGCCGCGCCCGTGCGCGCGGCAAGAATGTCGGTATCGTCGGTAATGTAGGTCGCGTTCACCCATGCGGCGCGCGCCGCGAATATGCCGAGTTCTTCAAGGTCTTTTTCAGCCTTCGCCACGAAGGCGTCGGCATCGGCGGCGGTGGGCGCGGGCGCAGCGCCGGTCGCAAGCAGCATGGCGGCGAGCGCAATTGCGGAAGTCAGGTGTTTCATGGTCGGATTTCTCCCTGAATCGTATGGAGTCAGGGTAAAACGACCGGCCTGTTGGTCAAGCGGCGAAGAAGTCCGCCAGCGACGAACCGAGTTCAGGACGGGTGACGCTCGACATGTGCGTGCCGGGGATTTCACGCCACGTCGCATTCGGCAGCGCTTCAGACAGCGCATTCGCCTCGGCATTGTAATGATCCTCGGCACCGCACAGCACGAGCGCGGGCAGCGCGATCGCCTCCACGTCCGCAAGTGCCGAGTCGACCTGTGCATTCAGCAGGTGGATGGCGGCTTCCGGGTCCACCTTGTTGGTCCGCATGAACTGGATCGCGAAATAGGCCTCGCTGCCACGCGCGTGGTCATCGGCATTCCGCACCGTATCGAGGAACCAGTTGGTGCTGGGCGCAACGTTCACGACCGCGCCGAGGCCCATGCCCACCACCGCGATGCGGCGCGGCGTCGCGCCGCGGATCACCGCGCGCAGCGTCTGCCGTCCACCGAGCGAATAGCCGCCGAGATCGTAGTCGGTAAGGCCGAGGTGATCGATCAGCGCGAGCACATCGTCAGCCAGCACGTCCGCCGGGTATGCGGCTGCATCGGTCGGCGCCGCGCTTTTCCCGTGCGCGCGGAAATCCGGCATGATGACGCGCAGGCCGGCTTCGGCGATGCGTGCCGCCGTGCCGAACTTCAGCCAGTTGACGTTGGCGTTCGAGAACAGGCCGTGCAGCAGCACGAGCGGGCGCCCGTCCTCGGGCCCTGCCTCCGTCCACGCCATGCGGACGCCGTCGAACGATTCGAAATCCCTATCCCGCGTCTGGAGAGACACCCGCTTCCTTCCACCGTTTGTTCAGCGCCTCGTACTCATCGCAGCGCTGGCCGGGAAGAGCGGACGTGTCGCTCCATGCATCGTGGCGGCTTTCAATGCCGAAATTGGAGGTGGGGAAAAACGGCGCGGGGTCATCGAACGTGCCGACGGTGAGGTCCATGTGGTCGCTGTCCGGGAACGCGAAGCCGAGCGGGGTGCCGCAGGCCGAGCAGAACGGCCGCTTCGCGATCGGTGACGATGCATACCAATCCGGCTCCCGGCCCCAGTGCACCGCCGCTTTCGGCAGGTTCTTGAACGCGATCGAAACCCCGCCCGTCGCGCGCTGGCAATAGCGGCAATGGCAGAGGTAGGCCTCGTAGTTTTCGATCTCCGCCTCGTAACGGACGCGGCCGCACTGGCAGCCGCCGGTCACCTTCGTCATCGCGCCTCCAGTCCCGCCTGTTTCATGCGCCAGACGGCAATGTCGATACGATCCTGACCGAAGAAGGGTTCCCCATCGAACACCAGCGTCGGCACGCCCCAGTGCCCCGCCTTTTCGAGCGCCTGCTGGTTCGCCGCAATCTCCGCGTCGAGCGCTTCGGCGTCGGCTGCGGCCTCGGCTTCGAGTTCCGCGAAATCGAGCCCGGCGCGCGTCGCCGCGCCGGCCAGGTGATCGCCCTCGTGCCAGTTTTCCGTGCCGCCCCAGATGAGCCGCGAGGCTTCGTCGGCGAACGCTAGGCCTGCCCCGCGCCGCGCCGCTGCCTGCCCGAGCCGGGTCAGGCGGAAGATGTAGGGCTGATCGGCGGCGATCTCGCGCGTGAACATGTTCTGGACAATCGGATCGGGCCGCGGCGGCGCCACAGGTATCTCCAGATACTGCGCCACCCGCACGAAATCGCGCATCGTGTAGCCGAGCCAGTTCGGATGGTTCGTCTCGAAGAAATCGGGCTGGCGGATCGCGAGCGGATAGACGGGCCGGAGATTGATCCGGAGGTGGTATTCTTCCGTCAGCGCGCGATAGCGCCGCGCCGCGAGATACGAATAGGGCGAGCGGAACGACCAGAAGACGTCGGCGGAAAGTGTCGGCATGTGCGACAAATTACACCACAATTCGGTGCGCGCCATCCTGTCATTGCACATAGTAAGCATAGTTATTATATCCACGCTTATGAGCGAATCACTCGGTTTTCTTCTCGCGGACAGTGCACGCCTGCTGCGGCGTGAATTCGATGCGCGGGCGCGCGCCATCGGCGTCACCCGCCCGCAATGGCGTGTCCTTATCCTGCTGAAGCGCGAAGAAGGCATCAATCAGGGCGAGCTTGCAGACCGGCTGGAGGTCGAGGCGATCACGGTCGGCCGCATGGTCGATCGCCTGCAGGAATCCGGCATTGTTGAGCGGCGCGCCGATCCGAACGACCGGCGCGCGTGGCGACTTTACCTGACCCCGCGTTCGCGCGCGCTGATGGAGGAACTGGGGCCGGTATCCGACCGCATGATCGCGGACATGCTCGAAGGTTTTACCCCGACCGAACACGCGGCTTTCGCGAACTATCTTGAACGTGTGCGCGCCAACCTGCTGCGCCAGACAGGGCAGGAGGCCGTCAATGGCTGACCTCGGTTTCGAAGTGAATGACGACACGGCCATGTCGCGCCGCCGTTTCCCTGCGTGGCTGCGTCCGCTGCTGATGCTGTCCGTGCCGTTGCTGCTGATTGTCGGCGGTACATGGCTCTACATCGCCGGCCAGGCGCATGAATCCACCGACAATGCCTACGTCCGTCAGGACAAGGTTTCGATCGCCCCCGAAGTCGGCGGCCGCGTCGTCGAAGTGGCGGTGCACGAAAACATGCGCGTTCAGGAAGGCCAGCTCCTGTTCCGTATCGACCCCGAACCCTACCGCATCGCGCTGAGGCAAGCGGAGGCCGCGCTCGCAAAGGCGCGCGTCGAGGTCGACGAGCTCGGCGCCGAGGTCACGGTCGCTGATGTCGACATCGCCGCAGCGCGCGACGAGATCGCCTTCGCCAAGGCGGAATTCGATCGGCAGGCTGAGCTGATCGACCGCGGTTTCACCACCCGAGCGCGCTATCAGGCGGCGCAGCTCGCGCTCGCCAAGGCGCGTGAGCAGATGAACACCGCCACCTCCGAGGCGCGCAAGGCCCGCGTCGCGCTCGGCAGCGGCGGCGCCGTCGCCAATCGCCCGGCGGCCGTCGAGGCGGCGCTCGCTGCGCGCGAACAGGCGATGCTCAACCTGTCGCGCACCGAAATCCGTGCGCCCGCGAGCGGTGTCGTCAGCCAGACCGAACGGTTGCAGATCGGCGCAATGGTGCCCACAGGCCTGCCGACGCTCAGCCTCGTCGCCGATGGCCATTCCTGGATCGAGGCGAATTTCAAGGAAACCCAGCTTCGCAAGATGCGCCCCGGCCAGAAAGCGACGGTCACGATCGACGCCTACGGCAAGCATCTTGGCGGCCATGTCGAAAGCATCGGCGCGGGTACGGGCAGCGAGTTCGCATTGCTCCCGGCGCAGAACGCAAACGGCAATTGGGTGAAGGTGACGCAGCGCGTGCCGGTGCGCATCGCGATCGATTCGAAAAGCGAACGCGCGCTCATCGCCGGCCTCAGCGCCGAGGTCAGCGTTGACGTGCGTTCCACCACCGCCGTGAACTGATGTCCACGAGCGCCGCAGGAGCGCACGGCCAAGCGGTCGTCGAGGTCAGCAACAAGCCTCTGCTTATCATCGGCATCATGATGGCGATGATCATGCAGGTGCTCGATTCGACGATCGCCAACGTCGCGCTCCCGCACATGCAGGCCTCGCTCGGCGCCACCTTCGACAGCGTGTCGTGGGTGCTGACGAGCTACATTCTCGCCACCGCGATCGCCATGCCCCTCACCGGCTGGCTCTCCGACCGGTTCGGATCGCGCAGACTGTTCATCACCTCTGTGGCGGGATTCATCATCACCTCGATGCTCTGCGGCATCGCGGTGAATCTCCCCGAAATGGTGCTGTTCCGCGTTCTGCAGGGCGCGTCAGCCGCGTTTGTCGGGCCGCTGTCGCAAACCGTGATGCTCGATATCACGCCGCGCGAGCAGCACCCCAAGGCGATGGCGCTTTGGGGCATGGGCATCATGGTCGGGCCGATCCTTGGGCCGATCATCGGCGGATGGCTGACAGACAATTACAACTGGCGCTGGATTTTCTACATCAATGTGCCGATCGGCGTCGCCACGCTGGCGATCCTGATCGCGCTTCTGCCTTCGCGCCCCTTGCGTCGTCGCGCCTTCGACCTGTTCGGTTTTTCGATGCTCGCCATCGGTCTCACCGCGCTCCAGTTGATGCTCGATCGCGGCCAGCAGGAAGACTGGCTGCAATCCTGGGAAATCCGCATTGAGCTCGGCGTTGCGATTATCGGCATCTGGCTGTTCCTCGTCCACATGGTGACCGGCAGGCGGCCGATGTTCGAACGCGAAATGCTGGCCAACCGAAACCTCCTCATCGGCCTCGTTTTCATGATCAACATCGGCGCGATCCTGATGGCGACGATGGCGCTGCTGCCGCCCATGCTGCAGGCGGTCTACGGCTATCCCGTGCTCGATACCGGGCTGCTGCTCGCGCCGCGCGGCATTGGCATTCTCATCAGCATGGCGATCGCCGGGCAGCTCGCGGGGCGCGTCGATCCGCGTGTGATGATCGGGGGCGGCATGGCGCTCGCCGCCGCCTCACTCTGGTGGATGACGCATTGGTCGCTCAATATGGACTGGCATCCGGTGGTGTGGAGCGGCGTGCTGCAAGGCCTCGGACTCGGCTTCATCTTTTCGTCGATCAACCTCGCGGCGTTTGCAACGCTGTCGCCGCGCTATCGTACCGACGCGGCAAGCCTGCTGTATCTGATGCGCAACCTCGGCTCGTCCGTCGGCATTTCGATCGTCACGGCACAGCTCGCGCGCACCGTGCAGACAAGCCACGAACTCATGGTCGGCAACATCACCGATACGTCGCTTGCCCCGCTCGACCTGCGCATGATCGAAAGCGCGGGCGGCACCGGCGCCAGCCTGTATTCGATGATCGACGCGGAGATCACCCGGCAGGCGACGATGATCGGCTATCTCAACGATTTCTACCTGCTGATGATCGTGACGCTGATCTCGATCCCGCTGGTTCTGCTCTTGAAACGGACGCAGACCGCGCCCCGTAAGGGGCGCTGAAGCCTTACGCCTTCCGCAGGTGCCGGCGGCCGAGCAGTTCGGCGATCTGCACTGCGTTCAGCGCTGCGCCCTTGCGCAGATTGTCGCTAACGCACCACAGGCTGATCCCGTGCGCGACGGTCGGATCCTTGCGGACACGGCTCACATAGGTCGCATATTCGCCGACGCATTCGATCGGCGTCACGTAACCGCCGTCCTCGCGCTTGTCGACGAGCATGATGCCCGGCGCCGTGCGCAGCACGTCCTGCGCGTCTTCCACCGAAATCGGGTTTTCGAACTCGATGTTGATCGCTTCCGAATGCCCGACGAACACCGGCACGCGCACGCAGGTGGCGGTCACGCCGATGGTGGGATCGAGGATCTTGTGCGTCTCGGCGACCATCTTCCATTCTTCCTTGGTGGAACCGTCCTCCAGGAAAACGTCGATGTGCGGAATAACGTTGAAGGCGATCTGCTTGGTGAACTTGCGGGTTTCCTTGGGGTCGCCCACGAAGATCGCGCGGGTCTGCTCGAAAAGCTCGTCCATGCCTTCCTTGCCCGCGCCCGACACCGACTGGTAGGTCGAAACGACGACGCGCTTGATCGTCGCAAGGTCATGGAGAGGCTTCAGCGCCACAACCATCTGCGCGGTCGAGCAGTTCGGATTCGCGATGATATTGCGCTTCTTGTAGCCGTCGATCGCATCGGGGTTCACCTCCGGCACGATGAGCGGGACATCCGGCTCCATGCGGTAGAGCGACGAGTTGTCGATCACGACGCAGCCTGCCGCCGCAGCCTTCGGGGCGTAGATCTTCGTCGGCCCGGAGCCCGCCGCGAACAGCGCCATGTCCCATCCGGTGAAGTCGAAATGCTCGACGTTGCGAACCTTCAGTTCGCGGTCCGTCTCGCCGAAGGGGATCATGTCGCCCGTGGAACGCGAGCTGGCGAGGGCGGCGATCTCGTCGATCGGAAACTCACGCTCGGCGAGGATATTCAGCATCTCGCGGCCGACGTTCCCCGTCGCGCCCACAACAGCAACTCTATAACCCATATGCCTGTTCCGCCTGTCCGTGTGCCGCGCGGCCTTCTGCGCCCCCCAGACGAGGCTTGCAAGGCCGTTTTGCTAGTTTGGGAGCAATGCGGGAGCATCACCCTTCAGTGCATCGGGCGAGAGCATACCGAGCGAAATATAGCATTTCAGAAGCTCATCAACGGTAACGCCCGTGACCTCGATTATCGAGGACGGCGGCACAAGCACGAGCCCGCCCGTCATCGGCAGCGGCGCCGATGGCAGATACACAAGCATCCGCTCTTCGCCGCCCACCCTCAAGATGTCGGGCGATGCCAGCAAAGCCAGCACGTCCGCCCCCCGATCGCCGAAGCGGCAGGCGATCACGCGCATCGCCGCAAGATCGCTTTCGTTTTTGGTGCCAAGCATACGAACGAGCTTCGAAACCGGGCGGTAGACATCGCGCAGCACCGGGATCCGGCCGATGATGGCGTCCAGCCGCCGGTCGATGCTCCGCCTTGCGCGGTCGCCGAACGCAAAGCCGACGCCCCAGATACCGGCGACCACGAAGATCAGCAGCAGCCAGAAGCCGACCGTTCCGTCTCCGAAAATGAATGCGCCGCCGCTTGTCAGCGCCGATCCGAGCAGCGTCTCCTCGCCGAACAATCCCGCGACCTGCCGCACCAGCCAGTCGAGGATCATCAGCGTGAGGATGAACGGCAGCAGGAACAACAGCCCGGTGAGGAACTGCGCGACGATACGGTCGAGTGCAATGCGCCAGGGCGGACGCGGCGGTTCGGGAAGATCGTCGGGGGCTGTCATGCGCCCCTTATAGCGCTGCGATGATCGCCGCGCCCATCCCCTGTGTCGAAAGCGTGCCGCCGATGTCGCGCGTGCGCGCGCCGCCGGTCAGCGCCTTGTCCACGGCCGCTTCCACGCGGTCCGCCGCAGCAGTGTCGCCAAGGCTGAACCGCAGCGCCATCGCAAAGCTGAGGATCGCCGCGCAGGGGTTCGCAAGGCCCTGCCCCGCGATGTCCGGCGCCGAGCCGTGGATCGGTTCGTACAGGCCCGGCTTTCCGGCCTCGCCGATCGCGGCCGAGGGGAGCATCCCGAGCGAACCGGTCAGCATCGCCGCCTCATCCGAAAGGATGTCGCCGAAGAGATTGTCGGTAACGATCACATCGAACTGCTTCGGGTTCTTCACAAGCTGCATGGCCATGTTGTCAGCAAGCATGTGTGAAAGCTCCACGTCGGCGTATTCGGCCTTGTGCAGCGCGGTTACCTCTTC
Source organism: uncultured Sphingosinicella sp. (assembly GCF_963974575.1). NCBI lineage: Bacteria > Pseudomonadati > Pseudomonadota > Alphaproteobacteria > Sphingomonadales > Sphingosinicellaceae > Sphingosinicella > uncultured Sphingosinicella sp. The sequence goes on from NZ_CAXBBQ010000003.1 coordinate 251,565, forward strand.
CTTCCAGAGCAGGCCCGATTCCATCACGTTCGACTTTTCGGCCGAGCACACGCGGTTCGATCGCGTCCGCGCAAGCTCGAACGCCGTGCGCGCGACGCGGCGGATCTCGGACGAGGTATACACCTGCGTGTTGACGCCGCGCCGTTCGCCGCCGCCGATGTCTTCGATACCGCGCGGCGTGCCGAAATAGACGCCGCCGACGAGTTCGCGCACAAACAATATGTCGAGCCCTTCGACGAACTCGCGCTTCAGGCTGGACGCATCGGCGAGCGCCGAAAAACAGCGCGCCGGGCGTAGGTTGGCGTAAACGCCCATTTCGGAACGCAGGCGCAGCAGCCCCGCCTCGGGCCGCTTGTCATACGCCTGCCCGGCCCACTTCGGGCCACCGACCGCACCCATCAGCGCGGCGTCGGAGGCAAGCGCGCGCGCCACCGTTTCGTCCGTGATCGGAAGCCCCGTCGCGTCGATCGCCGCGCCGCCGAACAACGCCTCTTCCACGGCAATGTCGAGCGCAAGCGTCTCGATCAGCCGCTTCACCTCCCCGATCACTTCCGGGCCAATACCGTCACCCGGGAGCAGCAGCAGGGATTTCGTCATGGGGCTTCCTTGTTTTCGTGATTGTGCGTTCAGGCGGCCTTCGCGGCGCCTGCGATCCACGGCTGCTCGGCGTCGAGCTTCGCCTCGAACGCAGCGATGTCCTTGTCCATCGCCTGCGTCAGGCCGATCTCGTCGAGGCCGTTCAGCAGGCAGTGCTTGCGGAACGGATCGATCTCGAAGGTGAAGCGGTCCTGATAGGGCGTCGTCACCACCTGGTTTTCAAGGTCGATGGTGATCTCGTCGGTCTCGGCGATCTCCATCAGCCGGTCGATCTGCTCCTGCGGCAGCGCCACAAGCAGCATCCCGTTCTTGAACGCGTTGCCCGAGAAAATATCCGCGAACGACGGCGCGATCACGGCACGGAAGCCCATGTCGGTGAGCGCCCACGGCGCGTGCTCGCGGCTGGAGCCGCAGCCGAAGTTGTCGCCCGCGATGAGCACCGGGGCACCCTTGTGGCGGGGCTGGTCGAAGATGTTGTCGGGGTTTTCGCGGATCGTCGCGAAGGCGCCCTTGCCAAGGCCTGCACGCTGGATCGTTTTCAGGAAGCGCGCCGGAATGATGACGTCCGTATCGACGTTCTTCGCGCCGAACGGCACGGCGATGCCGGTCAGGGTCTTGAAGGCGTCCATCAGGCGGCTCCCATCAGCTGGCGCACATCGGTGAGGCGACCGGTGACGGCGGCAGCGGCGGCCATCGCGGGCGACATCAGATGCGTGCGCGCGCCCGGCCCCTGCCGGCCGACGAAGTTGCGGTTGGAGGTCGACGCGCAGCGCTCTCCCGCGGGCACCTTGTCCGGGTTCATGCCGAGACACATGGAGCAGCCCGGCTCGCGCCAGTCGAAGCCCGCCTCGATGAAGATGCGGTCGAGCCCTTCGGCCTCCGCCTGTCGCTTGACGAGGCCCGAGCCCGGCACGACGAGCGCCTGCTTGATATGCCCCGCGACATGCCGCCCCTTCGCCACGGCAGCAGCGGCACGCAGATCCTCGATGCGGCTGTTGGTGCAGCTGCCGATGAAGATGTTCTGCACCTCGACGTCCTCAAGCCGCGTACCCGGCACGAGGCCCATGTAGTCGAGGCTCTTCCGCGCGGCTTCCTGCTTGGTGGGATCGGCGAAGCTGGCGGGCTCCGGCACAATGCCCGTGATCGGCACGACGTCCTCCGGGCTCGTTCCCCACGTCACCAGCGGCGCGATCTTCGTGCCATCGATGACGACGCTCTTATCGAAGCGCGCGCCGGGATCGGTGACGAGCGTGCGCCAGTAGGCGACCGCCTTCTCCCAGTCCGCGCCCTTCGGGCTCCGCGGCCGGTCCTTGAAATAGGCGAAGGTCTTCTCGTCAGGCGCGATGAGGCCAGCGCGCGCGCCGCCCTCGATCGCCATGTTGCACACGGTCATGCGCCCTTCGACCGACATCGCCTCGATCACGGGTCCGCGATATTCGATGACGTGGCCGGTGCCACCGCCCGTGCCGGTCTCGCCGATCACCGCGAGCGTAACGTCCTTCGGGGTCACGCCGTGGCCGAGGCTGCCCTCGACGCGGACCTCCATGGTCTTCGCGCGGCGCAGCAGCAGCGTTTGCGTCGCGAACACATGCTCGATTTCCGACGTGCCGATACCGAAGGCGAGCGCGCCGAAGGCGCCGTGCGTCGCCGTATGGCTGTCGCCGCAGACGACCGTGGTGCCTGGCAGCGTGAAGCCCTGCTCCGGCCCGATCACGTGCACGATGCCCTGCCGCGCGTCGTTCATCTCGATCAGCTCGACGCCGAAGTCGGCACAGTTCTGCGTGAGCGCCGCCAGCTGCGCGACGCTTTCGGGATCAGTGATCGGCTCGAAGCGATGGTTCGTCGGCACGTTATGATCCGGCACCGCCAGCGTCAGGTCCGGACGGCGCAGCCGGCGACCCGCCGTACGCAGACCTTCGAAGGCCTGCGGCGTCGTCACTTCGTGGATCAGGTGCCGGTCGATGAAGATGAGCGCGGTGCCGTCGTCGCGTTCGGCGACGATGTGGGCATTCCAGATCTTCTCGTAAAGCGTGCGCGGAGTCTGTGTCATGCGCGCGGAATTAGGCGATGATGCGCGGGAGCGCAACGGGCGGCGCCCCATATTCTTAGAATACTATGTATCGCGGAAGCGGAAAGGGCCGCACCGGTCGCCCGGCACAGCCCTTTCGAACAGCTGAAAACGCTTTACTGGGCGCTTTCGCGCGTGTCGCGGCGCTCGGCGATACGCGCCGACTTGCCGCTGCGGCCACGCAGATAATAGAGCTTCGCGCGGCGGACGGCACCGCGGCGCACGACCGCGATCGAATCGACGTTCGGCGAATAGAGCGGGAAGACGCGCTCGACGCCCTCGCCGAAGCTCACCTTGCGAACGGTGAAATTGGAGCTGACCCCCTTGTTCGAGCGGGCGATGCAAACGCCCTCGAAGTTCTGAATGCGGGTACGCTCGCCTTCGACGACGCGCACGCCGATGCGGAGCGTGTCGCCCGGGCGGAATTCCGGAATGGTCTTGCCTGCGGCAAGCTTTTCAATCTGCTCGGCTTCGAGCTGCTGGATGAGGTTCATCTCATTCGTCCTTCTCATGCCGCGCGCCAGAGGGCTCGCCGACCCGAACGCCACCATGGCGCTCCCATAGGTCCGGCCGCCTTAGCCGTGTATCGGTCTCTGCCCGGCTTTGACGCCAAGCCCCGATCCGCGCATGATCCCCCGATCGCAGCACTTCGGGGATCGTGCGCCCTTCCCAATCATTGGGCCGGGTATATTGCGGATATTCGAGGAGGCCGCTTTCGAAGCTTTCCTCGTTCCCGCTCGAAGCGGCGCCCATTACGCCGGGAACCAGCCGAATGCAAGCGTCAAGCAGCGTTAAAGCCGCCATTTCTCCGCCGGAGAGCACATAGTCACCGATCGAGACCTGCTCGATGGGCCGCGCCTCGAACAATCGCTCGTCGATGCCCTCAAAGCGGCCGCACAGGATGGACACGCCCGGCCCCGCCGCCAGCGACCGCACCCGCGCCTGGGTGAGGGGCGTACCGCGCGGCGTCATCGCGAGGAGCGGCACGTCCGGGCGGCGTGCCAGTACGTCGTCCACCGCGCGCGCCAGCACGTCCGCGCGCATCACCATGCCGGCGCCGCCGCCTGCCGGGGTATCGTCGACGGAACGGTGCTTGTCGGTCGCGAAGTCCCGGATCTGAACCGTTTCCAGCGACCAGAGCCGCTCACCGAGCGCGCGGCCCGCAAGGCTATGCCCGAGCGGCCCGGGAAACATTTCCGGGTAGAGCGTGAGGACGGTGGCGGCGAAGGTCACGGCTGCGGAGGGACGAACCGCAGCGCCTGAAGCATCGGCGGCAGCGTCGGCGCGAGCAGGAGTTGCCCGCTGAGCACGCCCTTCTCGCATGTCCAGCGGAACGTCGCCGACAGGGCCCCGGTGGCGCGCAGCGATTCGACTTCTGTACATGTGCCCGTCAGCGTCTTCAGCCTCGTGAACTCGCGCGCCCAGTTTTCGGCGGAGCGATCAAGCGGGAAGTTCATCGCGAGCCGCCTTTCGAGCGGCGCCAGCGTACCGGCGGCATAGGCGGCGCGCGCCGCCTCGTGCATCGCTGCAACCGCGTCGCTCACCGGCGTTTCAGCGGGACGGATCGCACCCGCGCGCGCCATCGCCCAAAGCGACTGCCAAACCGGCACCGCAGGCGCCTGATAGGTGCGGTTCGCAAAGCCGAACGCCGCCGCTCCCATTTCCGGTGCGAGCACGATGAAGCTGCCATAGCCCGGATAGCCCCCGCCATGCGCGAGGGTGAGACCGAGATCGCAGTCCGGCGAGGCGCGCAGGCCCATACCGTAGGCAACCGCGTGCACGCACTTGTCGTCTGCGGGCGCGCCGGGGCGCGGCATGATTCGCACGAAATTGAGGCCCTGCGCCATCTCGCGCACGGTGGCACGGCGTACCGGCCCCATTTCGGCCCCGCTGCGTGGCGGCCACGCCGAAAGCAGGAACGAAACCCACTTCGCATAGTCGTTCACGGTGGTGTGAAGGCCGCCCATGGCACCGAACGTGCCGTCGCGCATCGAGGGCTCCTCCACCCACTGATCGTTTTCCCAGCGGTAGCCGACAGCGAGCCGATCCTTCGGCACATCGGCGATCTCGTAGCCGGTATTCACCATGCCGAGCGGGGTGAGGATCGTCTGCCGGATATAGGCCTGATAGGACATCCCCGAGACGTTCTTGATGATGCGCCCGAGCAGCGCGTATCCGAAGTTCGAATATTCGTGCTGCATCTGCCCGGTGCGGCTCCACGGCACGCCCGCCGCGATCATGCGCGTGAAATCGGCCTCGCTCAGCACCTGCTGGCGGTCGCCCCACGGATCGTCGGTGACGAACCCGGCGACGTGCTGGAGGAGGTCGCGCACACGGATGCGCGGCGCATCCGTCGTCGGGTAGGTCCAGCCCTTCATCTCGGACACGTGCGTTTCAGCAAGATCGTCGAGCGAAAGCTTGCCCGCATCGCGCAGCGATAGGATCGCAAGCGCCGTGAACGCCTTGCTCATCGAGGCAATGCGGAAGCGCGTGTCCGCCGTCACCGGCCGCGTGCCGCCGATCGTCTGCATGCCCCACGTGCCCTGGTGCACGATCTTGCCGTCCTTCACGACGGCATAAGCGAGCCCCGGCACCGGCGTGCGCTCGCGGTAGGCCACGAAGGCCGCATCGATCTCGGCCGCAACGCTTGCAGGCAAGGCCCCCTGCTGCACGACAGGCTCCGGCACCTGCGCGATCACGGGCGGCGCTGCGACAAACATGAGGACGGCGGCAGCGATGGCGTGACGGTGCATGAACTCTCCCCCTCGACCGAACGCCGACAGGACTAATCGACGAAGACTGCGCTGACCACCATCCGCTGATCGTCCCATTGCGGAACCGCTTCGGGGCGCAGCGGCACCATAAAGCGCTTGCCGTCCGGGCGTTCGATTTCGATCACGTCGCCCGCGCCGAAATTTTCCACCGCCGCAACCTTGCCGAGCGGCGTGCCGGCATCGGATTCGACGGCAAGGCCGATCAGATCGCAATGATAATATTCGCCCTCACCGAGCGGCGGCAGGGCGTCCCGGTCCACCGTGAGTTGCGTGCCGCGCAGCGCCTCTGCAGCGTTGCGGTCGGGCACTTCGGCGAAGCGGGCGATGACACCTTTCGGCGTGGCCTTCGCCGCCTTCAGGGTCAGCGTGCGGCCGTTCGCCTCGAAACTCTTGAAGGCGCGGAAGCTCTCGAAACTCTCCGAAAAGAGCTTGAGCCGCACCTCGCCGGTCACGCCATGCGCACCGGTGACGGCGGCAAGCGTGACACGGCGTTCGGACATGATTTACGCAGCCGTCTCGTCGGCAGCCGGTGCTTCTTCGGCAGCAGCTTCGGGAGCCGCTTCAGCAGCAGCTTCCTCGGCCGGAGCCTCGGCAGCCACTTCAGCGGGTGCTTCTTCCTCGGCCGGCGCGTTGGCGGCGGCTTCGGCTTCGGCAGCCTTCGCAGCCCGCTCCTCGGCGCGCTCCTTGGCCTTTTCGCCCGGCTCGGCCTTCTTCGGGTTGTTCTTCGCGGTGCGCTTCATGAGGCCGGCGGCATCGAGGAAGCGGGCAACACGGTCAGACGGCTGCGCGCCGACCTTCAGCCAGTGCGCGGCGCGTTCGGTGTCGAGCTTCACGCGCTCGCCCGAATCCTTCGGCAGCAGCGGGTTGTAGGTGCCGAGACGCTCCAGATACTTGCCGTCGCGCGGATTGCGCGAATCGGCGACGACGATGCGGTAGACGGGGCGCTTCTTGGCGCCGCCGCGTGCGAGACGGATGGAAATAGCCATTTTCTTCGTTTCCTTGCTTGAACTGAATTCTAACGCTTGAACTTGTCGAAGCCGGGCGGAAGCTGCGGCATGCCGCCTCCCCCCAATCCTCCGAGACCACCAAGGCCGGGGAGACCCCCGCCCATTTTCCCCATGAGACCGGCGAGCCCCTTCATGCCGCCCATCTTCCGGATCTTCTTCATCGCCGTGGACATTTCCTGGTGCATCTTCAGGAGCTTGTTCACCTCCTGCACCGTCGTCCCCGCGCCGTTCGCGATGCGAATCTTGCGCTTCGCATTCAAAAGCTCGGGCTTGCCGCGCTCCTTCGGCGTCATCGAAAGGATTACCGCCTCCATGCGGCCGAGCAGCCTGTCGTCGGCGCCCGCCTTCTCGGCCTGCGCGGCGAGCTTGCCCATGCCGGGCAGCATCCCGATGAGGCCCGCCATGCCGCCCATCTTCTGCATCTGCTGAAGCTGCGAGCGCAGGTCGTTCATGTCGAACTGACCCTTGGCGAGCTTTGCCGCCATGCGCTCGGCGTCTTCGTGCTCGATCGTCGCCGCCGCCTTCTCGACGAGGCTGACGACATCGCCCATGCCCAGGATACGGCCCGCGACGCGCTGCGGATCGAACGCGTCGAGCGCATCGAGCTTTTCGCCGATGCCGACGAACTTGATCGGCTTGCCGGTAACATGCCGCATCGAAAGCGCCGCACCGCCGCGCGCATCGCCATCCATGCGGGTGAGCACGACGCCCGTGAGGTCGACCTGCTTCGAGAAATTCTCGGCGACGTTCACCGCGTCCTGACCCGTCAGCGCATCGACGACGAGCAGGATTTCCTGCGGCACTGCGTCAGCGGCGACGCTCTGCATTTCCGCCATCAGCGCCGCATCGACGTGAAGGCGCCCCGCCGTATCGAGCATCAGCACGTCGAAGCCCTGCAGCTTCGCGGCCTGCATGGCGCGGCGGGCGATATCGACCGGTTGCTGCCCGGCGATGACCGGCAGCGTCGCGACCTCGGTCTGCTCGCCGAGCACGCGGAGCTGCTCCTGCGCGGCCGGGCGGTTGACGTCGAGCGAGGCCATCAGGACCTTCTTGCGGTCCCTTTCCTTCAGGCGCTTCGCGATCTTCGCGGTCGTCGTCGTCTTGCCCGAGCCCTGGAGGCCGACCATCATCACGATGGCGGGCGGCGTGACATCGAGCTCCAGCCCTTCGGCATCGCCGCCGAGCATGGCGGCAAGCTCGTCGTGGACGATCTTGACGACCTGCTGGCCGGGCGTGACCGAGCGTGTGACTTCGGCGCCAACGGCGCGTTCCGTGACCTTGTCGATAAATGTCTTGGCGACAGGGAGCGCGACGTCAGCTTCCAGAAGCGCGACGCGGACCTCGCGCATCGCTGCGCGCACGTCCGCCTCGGTCAGCGCACCGCGACCGCGAAGACGATCGAAGACACCGCCAAGACGCTCTGAAAGACTTTCGAACATCCAACTTCCCTATGCCGGACGGCCCAACGCAAAATACGCCGGTGGGCGAACCTTCGCTGACCGGCGTGCATCCGTGGACGCGTCTCGTACTCGCGCTTTTCAAGAAAAAGCCGGGTTCCCCTAGGCGCGGGCCATAGTGATGTCAATGCCCGACAGCAGCGTGTGGCCGCGACGCAACACCTTCCCGGTCAATCCGCAACGTGCGTGCAACCCGAAGCCGGGGCCGAAGGTTTATGCCACTGTCGCCGGACAGGCTTAGGGGCATTTTGGTCCAGCGGCGCGTGTTCAAGCCCGGCGTGCGGCCCCACCGCACGTCCCCAAGCGTAAGAGGTATTTCCATGAAACTCACCCTGATCGCGGCGCTTTGCGCCGCCACCCTTCCGTTCGCCGCTGCCAATGCGCAGGAAGCGCCGGACGGCAGCCGTGCGTTCGGCATCGAACCCTATGTGGGTATCGGCGGCGGCTGGCACGATTTCGACACGGGCAACAAAGGCCTGCTGCAGACGCAGGGCAGCGCCAAGGGCGCGCTGGTGACCGGCTTCGCGGGCGTCAACGTGCCGCTCGGCATGTTCGTTGTCGGCGCGGAAGGCAATGTCGCCAAGGGCTTCAGCGACATCGACTGGGAATACGGCGTTACCGGACATCTCGGCCTTCGCATCGGCGAAAGCGGCATGGTCTTCGGCCGCGCCGGTTATCAGTGGGTCAACACCGAGATCGGTGACGACCGCAACGAGCTTTACGGCTTCGGCGTAGAGGTCGGGCCGAAGGACATCGGCCTTGGCGGTATCACCGGGCAGAGCGGCGTGCGTCTGCGCCTTGCGGTCGATACATTCGACGTGTTCCAGAGCATCCGCCCGACCGCGGCAGTCGTGTTCCACTTCTAGTAAGCGTAACGGCGCCGTGGACGCCTTCGGGCGTTTACGGCGCCGACCGGCACGGCTGGATGTCGATCGGGCGTGGGCGCGGTTTGGTCGCCGCGTAGATCGCGAGATATGATTTGCCATCCAGCTCGTGCAGCGCCTGCCGTTCGAAGCCGATCGCCTGCACTTCGCAATCGAGCAGCCACGGCGGCGTGCCATGGCTTCGCGTCGGCCGATCCGTATCGACGATGCCCACGACCGCCCCCGGTTTCAGGCTGGTACGCAGGTTCCAGAGCAGTTCGTAAGGGTTCTCGATCTCGTGGTACATGTGCACGAGGATTGCGCGGTCGAGGGTTTTGGGCGGCAGCTTCGGATCACCCGGCGAACCAAGCACCACCGAGACGTTGTTGAACCCGGCGGCGTGCACGCGGCCGCGCAGGTCGTTCACGGTGTTCTCGAAAATATCCTCGGCATAGACGCGGCCGGCGTCACCCACGCGCCGCGAGAGGTTCACCGTATAATAGCCGCGCCCCGCGCCGATATCGGCGACGATCAAGCCGGGCGCGATGCCCATCAGGTCCATCACGCGGCGCGCCTCACCGGCCTGCTCGCGGCTCTCCTCGTCGGAAAACTGGGCGCTGACGATCTCGGCGACGGGACGTTCGACAGACGGGAAGCTATGCTCGCCAGGCGGCGGCGGCGGCGCGGGTGGGGCCTGGCAGGCCGCCAGCACGACGAGGCAAGACAGCAGGATGGCGCGACGATTCATTGTGCCCTGTCTACCGCGAACGCAGTCGCGCAGGCAATGCGAGGGGTGGGCGCATGGACTTGGTGCCTGCGAATCCCTAAATGCGGCGCGATGACTACACCGTTTCTCAAAATGCACGGCCTCGGCAACGACTTCGTTGTGTTCGACGCGCGCCGCGATTCGGTGTCGCTGACGACGCAGCAGGTGCGCGCCATTGCGGACCGCCATACCGGCATCGGCTGCGATCAGCTGATTGTCATCGAACGATCCGACCGCGCCGACGCGTGTATGCGGATCTGGAATGCCGATGGCGGCGAGGTGGAGGCGTGCGGCAACGCATCCCGCTGCGTGGCGCAGGTGATCGGCGCGAACGCCGTGATCGAGACTGCAGGCGGCCTCATCGAAGGCACCGCGACGGCAGACGGCGCCAGCATCGACATGGGGGCGCCGCGCTTTGGATGGGATGAGATCCCGCTCGCCTACGCGATGGACACGCTGCACATGCCGGTCGGCTGGGAAACGCTGGAGAACCCGGTCGCGGTCAACGTCGGCAACCCGCATGTCGTCTTCTTCGTGGCCGACACCGATGCGATCGCGCTGGAGCGACTGGGGCCGATCATCGAGCATGACGCGCTATTTCCCGCGCGCATCAATGTGAACGTTGCAAGCATCGTGTCGCGCGAACACATCCGCCTGCGGGTGTGGGAACGCGGCGTCGGCCTGACCCGTGCCTGCGGTACCGGGGCCTGCGCCACCGCGATCGCGGCAATGCGGCGCGGACTCGTGGGCCGCGACGTGACGGTGACGCTGCCCGGCGGCGACCTTTCGATCGCGTGGCGGGACGACAACCACATCGTCATGACCGGCCCGGCGACCACCGCCTTCACGGGCGAGATCGACCTCGAGGCCTACGCTTGAGCGACCATCAGGTCATCAATCTCGGCTGCCGCCTCAACATTTATGAAGGCGAGATCATCCGGCAGCACCTCGCCACCGCTGGAGACGCCGACACCATCGTCATCAACAGCTGCGCCGTCACCGGCGAAGCGGTGCGACAGGCGCGGCAGACGATCCGGCGGCTGAAGCGCGAACGCCCGGAGGCGCGCGTCATCGTCACCGGCTGCGCGGCGCAGGTGGAAGCGGCGGCCTTCGCGGCAATGCCCGAGGTTTCCCGCGTCGTCGGCAATGCCGAGAAGCTGGACGCCGCCGCGCTGCTCGGCGGCGAGCGTGTGCGCGTCGGCGACATCATGGCGGTGCGCGAAACGGCGCCGCACCTGCTGGACGGCTTTGCCGCCAACACGCGCGCCTTCGTGGAGGTGCAGAACGGCTGCGACCACCGCTGCACCTTCTGCATTATCCCCTACGCACGCGGCAATTCGCGCAGCGTTCCCGCCGGGCTCGTTGTGGATCGTATCCGACGGCTGGTGGAGGGCGGCGCGCAGGAGGTGGTGCTGACCGGGGTCGACCTCACCTCCTACGGCCCCGATCTTCCGGGTAGCCCGACGCTCGGCAGCCTCGTGCAGCGTATCCTCATCCACGTGCCCGCGCTCCGGCGGCTGCGCCTCTCCTCAATCGATTCGATCGAGGCCGACCCTGCGCTCGTCGAGGCGATCACGGGCGAAGCGCGCGTGATGCCGCACCTGCATCTGTCGCTGCAATCGGGCGACGACATGATCCTGAAGCGCATGAAGCGTCGCCACAGCCGCGCCGATGCCGTGCGATTCGTGGACGCCGTGAAGGCGAAGAGGCCCGAGATCGCCATCGGGGCCGACATCATCGCCGGTTTCCCGACCGAGACCGACGCCATGTTCGAAAACTCGCTGCGCCTGATCGAGGACTGCGACATCGTGTTCGGCCACATCTTTCCCTACTCGGCGCGCACCGACACACCAGCCGCGCGGATGCCGCAGCTTGCCGTGCCCATCCGCAAGGCACGTGCCGCACGGCTGCGCGAGGCCGCCGCCCGCAGGCTCGCCGCCCACCTCGCCGCGCAACAGGGCCACGCCATCGACATGCTCGTGGAGAAGGACGGGCACACTGGCCACGCCGCCGATTTCACGCCTGCCGTGCTCGACCGGGCGGCGCTCCCCGGCAGCATCGTGCGCGCACGCGTCACTGGCGCCGAGGCGTCGAGGCTGCTAGCGACCCCGGCGTGAGCGAAGAACAGGAAGAACCGAAAGGCTGGCTCGCGCGGCTCCGCGCCGGGCTGCAGCGTACGTCCGGGAAACTCGGCGAGAATCTCGCGGGGCTCGTTTCGAAGCGCCCGCTTGACGACGCGATGCTCGAAGAGATCGAGGAGGCGCTGATCGCGTCCGACCTCGGCCCTGCCACCGCCGCGCGCATCACCGCGAAGCTCGCCGCCGACAAGTTCGACCGGCAGGTGACAGACGACGAAGTGAAAACCGTCGTCGCCTCCGAGGTGGAAGCCGTGCTCGCGAAGGTGGCGCATCCGATCGAAGTGACGGCCTTCCCGCGCCCGCACGTGATTCTCGTCGTCGGCGTCAACGGATCGGGCAAGACCACCACCATCGCCAAGCTCGCGCATCTGTTTCAGGAGCAGGATTATTCGGTGATGCTGGCGGCGGGGGACACGTTCCGCGCCGCCGCGATCGAGCAGCTTTCGATCTGGGGCGAGCGGCTGAAGATCCCGGTGATTTCCGGCAAGGTCGGCGGCGATGCCGCCGCGCTGTCGTTCGAGGCGCTCACCAAGGCGCGCGCGGCGGGTGCGGACGTGCTCATCATCGACACCGCTGGACGCCTGCAGAACAAGGCGGGGCTGATGGATGAGCTTGCCAAGATCAAGCGCGTGCTGAAGCGCCAGATGGAATCAGCGCCGCACGACGTCGTGCTCGTGCTCGACGCGACCACGGGGCAAAACGCGCTCAGCCAGATTGACGTATTCAAGGAAGTCGCGGGCGTCACCGGTCTCGTGATGACGAAACTCGACGGCACCGCGCGCGGCGGCGTGCTCGTCGCGGCGGCGGACCGTTCTAAACTCCCCGTTCACGCGATTGGCATAGGGGAACAGATCAACGACCTGCGCCCGTTCGATCCGGCGGAGTTCGCCCGCGCGCTTGCGGGTATGGGTTCGAAGAAGGACGCGTAATGGCGGAAGACAAGACCAAAGGTTCGGGCCTGCGCATGGCGCTTGATTTCGGGCCACTGCTCGTGTTCTTCGCGGTGAACAGCCTTGCGCCGGGCGCCGACGTCAATCAGGCGATGTGGGCGACAGGCGCGTTCATGATCGCAACCGCCATCGCGATGATCGTTTCCAAGGTGAAGACAGGCCGCGTCGGACCGATGCAGTGGTTCACCGGCGTTATCGTCGCCGTGTTCGGCGGCCTGACAATCTACCTGCACGACGAACGCTTCTTCCAAATCAAGACGACGATCATCTACACGATGTTCGCCGCGATCCTGTTCTTCGGCCTGCTGACGGGGCGCCCGCTGCTCAAACTCGTGATGGAAAGCGGCTTTCCCGAAATGGACGACCACGGCTGGAAGAAGCTGACCCGCAACTGGGCGTTCTTTTTCCTCGCGATGGCGATCCTGAACGAAGGCCTGCGCGCCTATCTCACCTTCGACCAGTGGGTCGCCTTCAAGGTATGGGGCGTGCTCGTGATCTCGATGATCTTCGCGGCTTCACAGGCGCCGATCCTGATGAAGCATGGTAAGGACGAGGAAACAGACGCCTGACCAGCGGCTGTCACGTTACCGGTCATACGCGCACAGGCTGAAGCCGTGTTCGGCGCCTCAGTAGCCAGCGTTGCGCAGGCTTCTCGATGTAGCGAAACAAAAGGTGCGATGCGATGAGCAGGCCCAGATAGAATCCCATCACGAGCCATAGCGGTGTCACCTCCCCCGCCTTCACGAACACATGTTTGAAGGCGATGAAACCGAGGTAGTGACAGAGGTAAGTTGCGTAGGAAATATCCCCGAGCCACACGAGCGGTCGATATGCCAACGGATTGGCACGTCGCCACAGGGCGAATCCCAGGATCAAGCTCACCCAGATTAGCGGGATGACGGGTGCCTGCTTATCCAAAGCCCTTATTGTTATGAAAAGGGCCGCGATCGAGAGCAGAGCCGCGATCTTGAGCGTACTCTCGCGCTCATCCCGGAGGTAGATTACGCACAGGATCATTCCCATAAGGAATTGGGCCACACAGCGCAGCAGACCGGTCCGCTCGATACCCCCAGCGAAATTCAAACCGAGCGCCTGAAAATACAGGTGTAGCCCGAGCGCAATGGCGACCAAAACGCCCCCGAGCATCCATGTTGGCCATTCGCGGGCCTTCACGAAAAATACCAAAACCGGAAAGCAGAGGTAGGCGAAAAATTCCGTCGATATCGACCAGGCCGGGACATTCCATTGCAGCCCGTTCGAAAAACCCCAGTTTTGCACAAGAAATACTGATTGAATGAAATACGAATAAGTTTCTTTATCTGGGAATTTTCCAGAAAATAGGGAGAAAATAGAAAAATACACTAAAAACAATATAAGTAAAAAAATGTGAAGCGGATATACCCGAGCAAATCTCTTATAAAGGAAATCCGATATCGAAGAGAAGGGCTTTCCAATCTTATCAGAATAGTTAAGATACATGACAAAGCCGGACAAAACAAAAAACATATCAACCGCAAGATCGCCATTCCGGAGAAAAGCCATTACGGGTTCTAATACGTAGGGCTCCAGAACGGACCTGGTGTGATATAAAACCACCCACCACGCCGCGAGACCTCTAAGGCTTGTGAGGGCATTGAGGTGCGGGCTGGATTGCAATGACGCGTTCATGGCTGCGCCCGTTTGTCTCTATCAAAGGCGACCCCGGCATGTTTCCAGCTTAGAATACCTGGATAGCGCCATGCTTTCGTTGCACGGCTTGCCCGTTCTGTCTTGACGATGGCATCATCCAGCCCGTCGAAGGGCTGAAGCCAGCCGCGATCACTTGCATCACGTGCAAAGCGAAGCACCCAGTATCCCCGCAGGACGGTATGGGGGCTTGCACCATCGAAACTCTCTGTTGGGTGTTTGCTGGTCGAATTCACCCATTCGATAAATGAAGCACGATCCCGATACGGCATCTGACCTTTGACGAGGATGGGAAACCCACTTCCAGACCCGGCACCGTAAATCCCTCGTGCACCGCCGATCGCCCCGAACCGAAGCAGGAAATTTTCCGTAATGCGCGACAGGAGTGCCGGCTCTCCGGCCGAAGCCCAGAGATAAGCTGCTTCGGGGCCATATATCTGCATCATGAAGTTCGAATAGGCGTTGTCGTCATTGCTATCGATACCGCGAAATATCGAGACTGAACGGTTCTGCGGGTTAGGCGATACATCAAGACGCGCAAGATCGGACTTCCACCCCGCCCACATGTCTGCATTCATCTTGCGCGCGCGCGCTGGGCCCCAGAAAAGATTGCCCCGCTCGGTGCGGACGTTCGCGGCAATGTCGCGCAGCTTCCACATCGCGGAAAACTGGTTGAGCGTGGTACGCTGATACCCAAAACGCGGCCGATAACGGCCAGTGCCGCGCTTGTAGTTGCTGGCCAGCGCATACGCCATGATCGCCTGCTGCAGAATTGCCGCGCGCGGATCGCCCGTGGCCAGCCAATAGGCATAACCGTGGTTGAAGAGATGCGCTTCGTCACGGCGATGGCTATAGGTCTTCCCCGCCTCTGCCTTGATCTCATCGAGCCACGGGTAATTCTGGGGTGCAGTCCACTTTCCCTCATCGCCATAGCTATCGCCGCCGGAGATTCTGCCTTCATTGGCATACGGACGATCGCCGGGGAGCGGTATCTGCGGATCGCGCATTTGATGATGCCGCTCGGACCAGATCACGAAATTGGGCAGGCTGAGCCCATATAGCGTTTCGACACGGGCGCGCTTTGCCGCTGCAGCAAATGTACGACCATCGCGATCGAGAGCAGCCGCAATCATGCGTGCATCAGTTTCAGAGACGAATCCGCGCGACGAACCCGCTTCGCCCGCCTGCCCTGAGACGGTGCCAACGGCATTGTTCGAAGATGAGCGCCCATAGATGCGATCCGGGCGGTAGATGTCCTGTGACGTTTTCCGCGTACGCGGTTTAAGGAATCCAGCGAAGGCCTCGCCCGAGAAGGGGAGAACCCTCTTTTCTCGCACAGCCTGCGCGAGCCGCGCCATTGTTGGCGTTACCGGTTCGCCGGTGTCGGCGCATTTCATTGATCCGGGCAGGACCGTAATCGGCATCGCCTGTCCGTCCACCGTCACGTCATAGGGGCGATCGTCGATACTGCCGTCGCCGTCGGGAGCGCGGACAATGCACAGCGAAAACCAGTCCGGCTTCGCACGGTAGGTGAAAAGGTAAGCGCGGCCTTCAGCGACGCGCCCGAGATCGAAGACCGGCCATTCACCGCTCGGTGTTTGGATGACGTCGAGCGGGACGGACCGTGCTGCCCGGCCATCAATGGTGAGGGTGGCGGGAGCGGCCCACGCTGTTTCAGAAACTTGCAGGCTGCAGAAAGCTGCAAGAGCGAGCGGGAGCAGACGGAAACGGCAACAGCGAAACATTCCGCAAGGTGGCACCTTGTCCCAGAAAGGACAAGGTGCCGGGGGAAGAAGGCTTTGCGAGATCTGCAGGCTGGTTCAGCCTGAAACGATCCAGTCTAGAAATTGACGGCCGCGTGCTTCCACGCCAAGGCGCTCGTGTCCTTGTTGGGCGCGGTTTTCCCACGCGCGGCTTCCATCTTGGCAATGGCCTCGTCAATGCCTGGAACTGCACCCATCCAGCCACGTTTCACCGCGTCCTGCGCGAGCTTCAGCGACCAGTAGGCGCGTTGCACGGTGTGCAGCGCGGCGCCGTCAAAGCTGTCGGCAGGAAGCGCGTTGCCGTCATTTGTCCAGGCAATGAAGCTCTCCGTATCCGTGTAGGGCATGGTGCCGCCGTCAAGAACCAGGAAACCGGAACCGGAGCCCTTGCCATAAACACCGCGCGTCCCACCAATTTTTCCAAAGCGCAGGACCATGTTCTCGGCGATCCGCTTCAGCATGGCCGGCTCGCCCTTCGAGGCGAACAGATAAGCCGCCTCCGGGCCGTAAAGCTGGATCATGAAGTTGGAGTAGGCAGAGTCCTGGTTGAGGTCGATGCCCCGGAAGATCGATGAAGAGCGCTCATAAACACTCGTACCCGCATCCAGCTCAGCGATCTGCGTTTTCCAGTCTGCAAAGGCGTCATCGACCATCTTCAGCGCGCGCGCCTTGGACCAGAGGATATTCCCGTTCGAACTGCTCGCATTTTCCGCGACGTCTTGCAGTTTCCACAACGCCGACCAGATGTTCATCGTCGTCCGTTGATAAGTGAAACGCGTACGGTAGCGACCGTCTGAATAGGCCCCCTGATAGACGCTGGCGAGCGCGTAGGCCGCGATTGCCTGCTGAAGGACCGCGGCTCGTGGGTCGCCGGTGGCCAGCCAATAGGCATAACCATGGTTGAAGAGGTGCGCCTCGTCGCGTGTGTGCGAATAGCACGAGCCGGCCGTGGCACCGATCTGGCTGAGCCAGGGGTAATCAGTGGGGGCGCACCATTCGCCCTCATTGCTCAACTGATCGGCCTTGGTGCTCGTACCCTCGTTCACATATGGCCTGTCGCCGGCGAGCGGGACCTGCGGATCACGAAGCTGATTGTGGTTTTCCGACCAGATCGCAAGATTGGGAAGGCTGAGGCCGTAAAGCGTCTGGATACGGTTCTGTTCGGCCGCATCGTTGAAAACAGCGCTGTTGCCGGCAAGTGCCGCGGCAATCATCACCGCGTCGTCACCGGAAATGAAACCGCGCGATGACCCGTACTCGCCTCCTGCGCCGGTGATCGCGTACGCGATCGCATTGTTCATGCCGGAGCGGCCGTAGATGCGGCCCGGCACGTATCCCACCTTGTTTTCGGCGGTGCGATCGGTTGCGAGCGTCGGCGACTTCGGCCAACCGGAAAATGCCGCACTTGAATAGGGCAGTACGCGCTTCGCGGTGACCGCGGCGCGGAGCCGGTCCATCGACGGTGCGATCGGTTCGCCATTGTCGATGCACTTCATGCTGCCGCCGAGGACGGAAAGCGTCGTTTCCACGCCGCTGACCGAGATGGCGTAGCTGCGTTCGCCAACCGTGGTGTCGGCGGGCGCGGCATAGCGAACGATGCAGACGCTCCACCATGTCGGGCGGCTTGCAAGGCCGAACATGTAAGCGCGGCCGCCGCTGACAGGACCAAGATCGCTGACGGGCCATGTGCCGGTCGGCGTGGTGATCGTGTCCATCGCCGCCGCGGAGAGACGCGTACCAGCCACGGACACGGTGACCGGACCCGAGGGCATCGTCGGATCAGCCGGCGGAGGCGTCGGTGTGGGCGTCGGCGTCGGTGTGGGCGTCGGTGTGGGAGTCGGCGTTGGCGTAGGTGTGGGCGTCGGCGTCGGCGTCGGCGTCGGTGTGGGCGTCGGTGTGGGCGTCGGCGTCGGTGTGGGCGTCGGCGTTGGCGTCGGTGTCGGAGACGGATCGGACGGCGTCACCGATGCCGGGGGCGTAGGGCTCCCCGCATCGGTTTGCGTGCCGCCAGAACTGCCGCCTCCACAGGCCGACAGAAGGATGAACGCGGAGATGAAAGCCACAGGCTGGCCTCGGCCGCGCAGACGCCCAGCAGAATAAATGTTCATTGACCCCAACGACCCCTCGTTGTGACCGCAAAATCGCGGATTTGAGGGGATTCTTGGGCGCCAACTCTAAACAAATGCCTAATACATCAAGTGCCGTGCGACACTTTGATGGTTAAGACAGGCGAAGTGATTGTAATTACGGCGACGAAATGTCGGTTAATTTCTCATTCTCTTTTAGCCGTAACATTTCGTCAACGAAGATTGGTCGCCGCGAAGGACCAGTTCATCGTATTGGTTAAGAAATCGTCTACAAAGTCCGGCCGGGCATTCTGGTAATCCAGATAATAAGCGTGTTCCCAAACATCGAGCGTGATGAGGGGGTTAAGCCCCTTATGGACGAGCGCGGAATCGGCATCGTGAGTCGAAATGATCTTCAGACCGTCGGCGCCTTCCTGGCAGAGCCATGCCCAGCCGCTGCCGAAATGACCGGTCGCTTCGGTCTTGAAGGCCTTTTTGAATTCCGACAGGCCGCCGAACGCCGAGTCGATCATGTCCTTGAGCTTACCTTCGGGCCCGGCAGCCTTCGGCGACAGCGAGTTCCAGAAGAAGGTGTGGTTCCAGGCCTGAGCGGCGTTGTTGAAAAGACCCTCATCGCCTTTGCTCTTGGCCGTCTTCACGATCTCTTCAAGCGAGGCCTTTTCCAAACCTGTTCCGGCGATCGCCGCGTTCGTCTTGTCGACGTAGCCCTTGTGATGCTTGCCGTGGTGGAATTCGAGCGTGCGCGCGGACATGTGCGGCTCCAGCGCATCCTTCGCGAACGGCAGCGGCGGGAGTTCGATAGCCATGAATAGCTCCTTTGTTTTGGGTGGGTGTTCAGAGGGGTAACGCAGCGCCGTGACGGATGTTGCGTTCAAAAACCCTATCGATGTGGGTCAGGATGCCGCAGCGGCCCGGTGCAGGCCGTGACGGCGCAGGCAGTGCCTGAGTTGATCGTAAGTGACCGCGAGCGCCTCCGCGGCGGCACGCTGGTTGTAGCGGCAGCTTTCGAGCGTGCGGACGAGAATGTCCCGCTCATATTCCGCAACGGCAGCGCGCAGGTCGCTCACAGCGGCGCGCTGCTCTGCCGCCGCAACCGCCGCGACCGCCGGTTCGACCGGCGGCGCCTTTGCCGCTTCTGCCCCCGCCATCACGATCGAACGCTTCGGCCGCCACGGAGAGTCGAACGGATCGAACTGGAGCGCATCTACGGGCGTCGCAGGATCGCCCCAGCGGTAAAGCGCGCGCTCCACGACGTTCTTGAGTTCGCGGACGTTGCCCGGCCATTCGTAGGCCCGCAACTGCTGGCGTACCTCGCGGCTGAAGCCGGGGAAGTCCGGCCAGCCGAGCTCGACAGACATGCGGCGCGCGAAGTGGTTCGCCAGTTCCATGATGTCATCCGAACGTGCGCGCAGCGGCGGGAGTGTGATGACCTCGAAGGAGAGCCGGTCGAGCAGATCGGCGCGGAAGTGTCCCTTTTCGACAAGCGCGGGCAGATCCTCATTTGTGGCGCCGACGATACGCACATCGACGGTAAGCGGCCGGTTCGCACCAAGCCGCGTCAGCTCGCCATATTCGACGACGCGCAGCAGGCGTTCCTGCGCGGCAGAGGACAGCGTGCCGACTTCGTCGAGGAACAACGTGCCGCCGTCCGCTTCCTCGAACCGCCCGCGCCTGGCCGAGGTCGCGCCAGTGAAAGCCCCGGCTTCGTAGCCGAAAAGTTCGGCGTCGATGAGGTTCTCTGACATGGCGGCGCAGTTCATCGCGATGAACGGCTCGTCCCAGCGCGGACTGAGCCGGTGCAGGCGCTCCGCGACCATCTCTTTACCGGTGCCGCGCTCGCCGATGACAAGCACCGAGCGGTTAAGCGCGGCAGCAAGGCTCGCCCGCTCGATCGCATCGAGCAGTTCGGTCGATTGGCCAACGAGCGTCGCTGAGTCTTTCATTGCTAATACTTAGTAAAATTTCCCAATATTTTGCAATATGCACCATGGTAAATTTCACTACTTTTAAGTCGGATTTGCGATAAGGTATTGAAAACAAACAAATTATATCATGCCAGAAAAATTGGCACGGCCCTTGCTGAACATGGGGCAACGGATTTGAAAGCAACAGTTCAACACAGGAGGCATCAATGCTTACGCAGGCCAACAGCACCATGTTCCGGACCCTCTTCTGCACCGTCGGTGCCGTCGCGGTCAGCTCGGTCTTCCTCTTCGCCGCAGCGGGCCCCGCTCGCGCCGAAGCCCCGACCAAGCTCGCCCAGGTCCAGATCATGCCGGCTTCGACGAGCGCGATCGTTTACTGATCGGTCCGCAGCGTCCAGCGGCCGGAGCGGATCCCCCCAGTCCCCTCCCGTTCCGGCCGCCACCTTCAACTTCAGGAGTTCCGACCAGATGGGCATTTTCTCGAGGACGCGCGACATCATCGCCGCAAACGTCACCGACCTTCTCGACCGCGCCGAAGACCCGGCGAAGATGATCCGCATGATCATCATGGAGATGGAAGAGACGCTCGTGGAAGTCCGCGCATCCGCCGCCCGCACCATCGCCGACCAGAAGGAAATGCGCCGCACGATCATGAAACTGGATCAGGCGCAGGCGACGTGGGCAGAGAAGGCTGAACTGGCGCTGTCGAAGGGCCGCGAGGATCTCGCCAAGGCGGCGCTGCTCGAAAAGCAGAAGATGAGCGGCAGCGGCGCCCAGCTGCAGGCCGAAGTCGATCTGCTCGACGAACAGCTCTCCCACTACGAAGGCGACATCCAGAAGCTGGAAAGCAAGCTTCGCGAGGCACGCACACGCCAATCGGCGCTGCTGTCGCGGCTTGAGACGGCGAACAACCGCGTGCGGATGCGCAGCCTGCTGCGCGGCCCGAAGGTGGACGAGGCCTTCTCGCGCTTCGAGGTGCTGGAACGCCGCGTCGACTACGCCGAAGGCCAGGTGGATGCGCTCGCGCTCGGCGAGACGCGCAGCCTGGAGATGCAGATCGCCGATCTGCGCACCGACGACGCCGTCGAGGCCGAGCTGGCCGCGCTGAAGTCCAGAATGGCTCAGAAGCAGGAGGGTTGATCCATGGCCGAAGCTATCGTCCCGCTTATCGCCATCCTTGCCATCTTCATCGGTATGCCGTGGCTGTTCCTGCATTACCGGATGAAATCCAAGCAGAACCGCAGCCTGTCCATCGAGGACGAGCGGATGCTCGACGATCTTCACCAGGCCGCGATGCGCCTGGAGGACCGGCTGCAGACGATCGAACGCATCATGTCTGTCGACAACCCCAACTGGCGCCACATCGCGGCCGGAAGCCCGGTCGGCGAACGGCTTGAGGACACACGCACCGCGGAAATCAGGAGGATGAAATGAGCTTCGCACTCGACAAGAGAAACGCCATCTTCCTCGGCGTCTGCGCCGGGTTTGCAAAGATGACCAGGACCGATGCGCTGTGGTGGCGGCTTGGCGCCATCGTCGGCACCATCGTCGGGTTCGGCATCCTGCCGATCATCTACCTGCTCATCGCCTGGCTCGCCCAGCCGCGCACTCACGACGCCTGATACGATCCGAACACGGGAGGCACAAATGTCCAGCCGCACCAAATTCTACCTCAACAAACGCGAAAAGAAGTGGCTGGGCGTGTGCGCCGGGCTTGCGGATTTCACGGGTATTGATGTGCTCTGGTGGCGTGTCGGTGCCGTTGTCGGCACCATCCTCGGCGCAGGCATCCTGCCCGTCGCATATCTGGTGATCGGCCTGATGGCATCGGACAAGCCTTCGGAATTCTACGGCGAAAGCATCACCGACCAGAAGTTCTGGCAGAAGGTGCGGGTCGCGCCGAGCCGATCGATCCGCGACGTTCACGCCAGCTTCCGCGACATCGACCGCCGGCTCGCCCACGTGGAGCGGCACTATACCTCGCAGAACACCCGGCTCGCCGACGAGATCGACAGCCTGCGCTAGGCTGCAGCGAAGGGACGCATCACCATGGATTGGGGTTCACCGGTTTTCGTGCTCGCCATCATCGCCATCAGCACGGGCGGCTGGCTGATCAGTACCTGGATCCGCGCCCGCCACGGCTATCCGATCGAAAACGAGTTTTGGGGCACGACCAACAAGACCGCGGGTGAGAGCCTCGCCGCGAGCCGTAAGACCGAACTGCTGGCGAACGAGAATGCGGAAATGAAGGGCCAGATCGCCAGGCTCGAAGAGCGGATCACGGTTCTGGAGCGCATCGCGACGGACAGGTCGCGCAGGCTCTCCGACGAGATCGACGGCCTTCGTTAGCACGGCCAAACAGGGGGAATGTGAGCCATGCCTGCCGAAGTCGGATTTCTGATCGGTCTCCTCGCCGGAGCCGCCGGTATGTGGCTGGTGCAGGTGTGCAGCAGGCGCGGCGCGGCAAGCGAGCCCGCCGAAGCGTCCGCCGAAACACCGGTGTTCAACTTCGAACGTGAACTTGAAACCCGCCGGCTCGCCGCCGAGAACGCCGCGCTGATCACCCAGATGGAGGATGTGCGCGAACGGCTGGCCACACTGGAACGCCTCGCGATCGACCGCTCGACGCGGCTCGCCGATGAAATAGAGGCCTTGCGGGCCTGAACAAAAGGGACTGGATCATGGACATCTTCATCTACCCCTATCTCCCCTGGATTGTCGGCGGCGGCTTCGCGCTCGGTGCGCTCGGCATCGCGGGCTGGGTGTTCACGACCTTCATGCGGATCAAGCACGGCTACCCGCTGGAAAACGCCTGGGGCATGGCGGTGCATCCCAAGGTTTCAACCGAAGCCCAGGAGCGCATCACGCTGCTGACCAATGAAAACGTCCAGCTTCGCGCCGAACTCGGCAGCGTGAAGGACAGGCTCGCCAACGTGGAGCGCATCGTGACCGACAGCTCGTTCAGGCTGGAAAACGAGATCGAACAACTTCGCAGCCCGAAGAACTAAGCGCGGTACGACACAGGAAAGAGACAAGCGATGCACCCGTTCGAAATGGTAGTCCTGATCGTCGCCATCGTGGTGTTCGGCAAGATTGCGCTTCAATACATGAAGCAGAAAGGCCGTGGGCGGCCTGACGCCGAACTCGAAAACGACCGCCTGCGCGGCGAGATCGGCAACCTGAAGGACCGCATTGCAACGCTGGAACGGCTGGCGACCGACCGCAGCCGACTTCTGGCAGACGAAATCGATGCGCTTGGGCGCGATCGGTAGGAAGGGAGTGACGGACATGCCCGGATTTGAAAGTCTGATCGTCATTACCGCCGGGGCCATATTGGGGCTCGGCATGATTGCCGGCATCGCAGCATGGTGCTGGAACGGCTGGCTCGAGCTGAAGCGCGCCGAGCTCGGAAACGACCGCATCGCGGCAGGTCCGCCCGTCTCCGGCCGGATCGACGTTGCCGACCTCAAGGAACGCGTGCGCAAACTCGAAGCGATCGCCGCCGGCGTCGATTATTGACGCCGGCGCCTGTCGCCGACCTTCAGTCGAACAGTTCTTCGAGGAACGATTTCCGCTTTTTCCCATAGCCGTAGCCGTAGGGCTTTTGCTCGCGCGCATAGCGATCTTCGTCCCGCCGGGGCAGCGAAACGCGCGGCGCCTCAGAAGGTGCAGCGTCCCGGCTGCTTCTCTCCAGAATCTTGTCCAGCTCGCCGCGATCCAGCCAGACGCCCCGGCACTGAGGACAATAATCGATCTCGACGCCCTGGCGCTCGCTCATCACGAGCGGCACCTTGCACACGGGGCATGGCATTCCGGCGGCGGGGTTGGTCATTTCCTGGTTTCTCCTCTTGTCTGAATGCCAATCGAAGGCGACCGGCATCGAGATGGCTCGATGCGGTCCGACATCGCAGGTCGCCGGAAATGACGACCGCCAGAGGGGCCCGGCCCGCGCGCTCGAAATGAGCACAACCTACCGACCTTTCAAGCCCCGCCCACCCCTTCGGCTTGACGCGGCGGGTCGCCTCGCCCAAGTCTCGGCACGATGACGCTGCCCGACTTCGACACCATCCGCGACGATTTCGAGATCCTCGACGAGCCCGACGAGCGCTACCGCCTGCTCATCGACCTCGGCAAGGCGCTGGAGTCGATGCCGGACGCGCTGAAGACCGACGCCACCAAGGTACGCGGCTGCTCGGCGAGCGTCTGGGTGTATCCGACCACGGCCGAGAAAGGCCACCTGCATTTCCTCGCCGACAGCGACGCGGCGATCACCAAAGGCATCGTCGCGCTGATCCTGACGCTGGTGCAGGACCGCACCGCCGAAGAGGTGCTGGCGATGGACATTGCTGACCGGCTCGCCCCGTTCGCACTTGCGAAGCATCTGTCGTCGAACCGCACGCAGGGCATTCCCAACATGATCGCGCTCATCCGCGAAACCGCCGCGCGGCTCGCGGCGTGACCCCGATCCTGAAGCCCATCGTCGACAGCTTTCTGCGTTTCCTGCCGCACGTGAAGGCGCTCGGCATCGGCTTCCACGGCATCGGCGATAACTGGGCAGAACTCACCCTGCCCTACGCCGAACATCTCGTCGCTTATCCGGGCGATGACGGCACCCCCGGCATCATCGCCTCGGGCGCGATCTTTTCACTGATGGATTCGGTGGGCGGCATGGCGGTGGTCGCGAAATCGAAGCGCATGGTGCGGCAGGCGACGCTCGACCTGCGGATCGACTATCTGCGCCCGGCGGAACCCGGCAAGACCGTGATCGGGCGCGCCGAAGTGACGAAGCTGACGCGCGCGGTCGCCTTCGTGAAGGGCATCGCGCACGACGGCGACCCGGACGACCCCGTAGCGCTGATGACGGCGAGCTACATGTTCACGGCGGGCGCGAAGTCATGAACTTCGACACGCTGGTCCGCGAGCTTCTGGGCGCCCCCGACGAAGGCCCGCTGTCCTCGCTGCCCTACGCCCGCACGCTCGGGCTCAGCTACCGGCGCGATACGGAGGGCATCGTGATCATCATGCCCTTCTCCAAGGATCTGATCGGCGCGCCGAACCGGCTGCACGGCGGCACTGTCGCCGGGCTGCTCGAAATCGCCTCGATCGCGCAGCTCGTCCATGTCCTCGGCCGCGAGGAGACCGCGCCGGGCGTCAAACCCATCAACGTCACCGTCGATTATCTCCGCGCCGCCGCCTGCGAGACCACATACGCCGCCGCGATCGTCACCCGCATGGGCCGCCGCATCGCCAACGTGCGCGCCGAGGCATGGCAGGGAGACCGGAGCGCGCCCGTCGCCTCTGCGCACATGAACGTGATGCTGGTTCGGGAATAGCGGGTCTAGACTGCCGCCTCGTAGGCGGCATGGCCCTCGCGCACCTTGGCCCCGTCGAACCGAAGCGTCTCGGTTACGCGGATGCCGGCCTGGTTGCGGTAGAGGATCGTCACCATATCCACGCCGCCGAACACGCCTTCGATCGTGAAATGCAGATCGGGCACGGCACGCACGCCGCCGGTCCAATAGGCGCGAAGCGCGGCTTTGCCTCTCACCGTGCCGCCTGATTCCGGAACCCGCTGCGCGGCGAGCGGCGATGTGAACACAGCGTCGTCATGGAAATGCGCGAGCACGCGCTCGACATCGCGCGCGTTCCAGTCCGCACACCACTTCGCCGCGAAATCCGTCCAGTCCGATCCGCCCATGCGCTCAGTCTTCGCCCTTCCAGCTCTTGCCCTCTTCGGCGCGGCGCAGCACTTCGTAGGCGGCCTGCACGGCGTGGAACTGCCGGGCAGCCTCCTTGTCGTCCTGATTGCGATCCGGGTGATATTGCTTGGCAAGCTTGCGGTAGGCACGCTTCACCGCCTCGAAGTCGGCATCGTCCTCCAGCTCGAGCGCGCGCAAGGCATCGAGCTCGCCGCGTGTGCGGCTGCCGTCGCCGGGTCCGGTCCATTGCCAGTGGCGCGCCTGTTCGAACGCGGTGTCGCCGCGCTCGGCCTGTTCGCGCGCGGTGGCTTCCTCCTTGGTAAGCCCTTCGAAATAATTCCAGTTCTTGTTGTATTCCGCGGCGTGGACCTCGCAGAAGAACCAGCGCTCCGGGCTGTTGGGGGACTTGGGTGCGGGCCGATCGCCGGGGGCGGTGCAGCCGTGCCGATCGCACAGGCGCACGTTCACCGCCTCGCGCGCGCCGCCGTAGCTGCGCCAGCGGGGAAATCCCCAATCGTCCTTGCGAGTCTGTCTGGCCATGACGTCTAGTTAGGCGAGCGTCGGCAGCGGCGCCAGATCGGGCGTGACGAAATTCCGCCGCGCCTCCACCGAAAACAGCCGATCCCGGCTGTAGAAGCCGAGCGGCCAGTCGCGGCGCCCTTCCGGCGCGGCGAGCAGCACATTCACCGCCCCGGCAAGATCAAGCGCGGCGTACCGGGCCGCGAAGGCGCGCACGCCCGCGATATAGAGCTGCGTAAGCGTCTCGTGATAGCCCTGCGTATCGTCG
The DNA here is from genome assembly GCF_963974575.1 of uncultured Sphingosinicella sp. Classification (NCBI taxonomy): domain Bacteria; kingdom Pseudomonadati; phylum Pseudomonadota; class Alphaproteobacteria; order Sphingomonadales; family Sphingosinicellaceae; genus Sphingosinicella; species uncultured Sphingosinicella sp. The sequence goes on from NZ_CAXBBQ010000003.1 coordinate 278,132, forward strand.
TTCACACCGCCAACCGATACGTTGTAGCGCGCGATGATGCCCGGCAGTTCCCGCGGCAGGTCGACGTCCGGCCGCTCGCGGACCAGCCACATGCAGGCTGCAAGATGGGCCTCGTGCGTCCAGTCGGCGCGCGGCAGCGTGCGCGCGAGCAGACCTTCGCCGATGCGTCGCACGGCATCGTCGTCCGCAAACAGTCGCGGTTCATTGGGATTCATGTCCGCCTCCAAAAAAGGGAAAGCGCGCCGGCCACGGGACCGACGCGCTTTTTGAGCTTGTCTTGGGCTCGGTGTTAGGCCGCCTTGGGTGCTGCCTGCCGAACGCCTTCGTCCACGTGATCGGAGAACTGGGCGAAATTGTCGATGAACAGCCCGACCAGCTTGCGGGCTTGCGCGTCGTATGCCGCTTTGTCCGCCCATGTTTCGCGCGGATTGAGGATCGCACTGTCGACACCCGGCACCGCGGTCGGGACCTGGAAGCCGAAGAACGGATCGGTGACGAAGTTCGCGCCCTTCAGGCTGCCGTCGAGCGCGGCGTTCAGAAGCGCGCGTGTCGCCTTGATCGGCATCCGGTTACCGGTGCCGTAGGCGCCGCCCGTCCAGCCGGTGTTGACCAGCCAGCAATCGACGCCCCCCTTCGCGATGCGCTCCTTGAGGAGGTTGCCGTAGACGCTCGGGTGGCGCGGCATGAACGGCGCGCCAAAGCAGGTGGAGAAGGTCGCGCTCGGCTCGGTGACGCCGATCTCGGTGCCGGCGACGCGCGCCGTGTAACCCGACAGGAAGTGGTACATCGCCTGCTCGGGCGTCAGCTTCGCGATCGGCGGCAGCACGCCGTAGGCGTCGGCAGTGAGGAAGATGATGTTCTTCGGCACGGGGCCGAGGTTCTTCTCAGACGCGTTCGGGATGAAGTCGATCGGGTAGGAGCCACGGCTGTTTTCGGCGAGGCTGTTGTCGTGAAGGTCGATCACGCGGGTGACCGGGTCGATGACGACATTTTCGAGCACCGTGCCGAAACGGCGCGTCGTCGCGAAGATCTCGGGCTCGGCCTCGGCGGAGAGGTTGATGACCTTCGCGTAGCAGCCGCCTTCGAAGTTGAAGACCGCCGTGTCCGACCAGCCGTGCTCGTCGTCACCGATGAGCGTGCGCGAGGCATCGGCGGAGAGTGTCGTCTTGCCCGTGCCCGAAAGCCCGAAGAACACCGCGCTCGTCCCGTCGCTGCCGATGTTGGCGCTGCAGTGCATGGGCATCACACCCTGCTCGGGGAGCATGTAGTTGAGAAGGCCGAACACCGACTTCTTCATCTCGCCCGCATAAGCGGTGCCGCCGATGAGGATGAGCTTTTCGGTGAAGTTGACCGCGATCACCGTCTCCGTGCGGCAGCCGTGGCGCGCCGGATCGGCGCGGAAGCTCGGCAGGTCGATGATCGTGAACTCGGGCACGAAGCCGGGAAGCTCATCGACGCCCGGGCGGACGAGCAGCGTGCGGATGAAGAGGTTGTGCCACGCAAGCTCGTTGATGACGCGCACGCGCACGCGATATTCCGGCTGCGAACCGCCGTAGAGGTCCTGCACGAACAGCGTTTTCTTTTCGCCGAGCGCGGCGAGGAAATCAGCCTTGAGCGCGGCGAAGTGCTCGGGGCTCATCTTCTGGTTGCCGCCATTGAACCAGATGTTGCCCTGCGTCGTGGCATCCTCGACCGTGAACTTGTCCTTCGCGGAACGGCCCGTGTGCTTGCCGGTCTTCACGACGAACGCGCCGTGCTGGGAAAGGAGACCTTCCTCGCGCGCCACGGCCTTTTCGATGAGCGGGGCGGTGCCCAGGTTCCAGTGAAGCTCCGCCCCGGTGGTAATGCCCTGTTTATCAAGGGTGAAGGCGGGAATCGGGGACGCGGTCATGTTCACTCCTCAAGGATTCGGGCGGGCACTTTTGCGGGAGCCCCTACACGATTCGTTCGGCTTGCGTCAAAAAATGCAAAGGTCGCGTTAAGTGCGATCCGGTTTGCGCCACGATTCGCGTTGGTTTACTGGAGCATTCCATGTCATCCATGCCCGCAACGATCGCCCTTGTCGACGACGACCGCAACATCCTGACCTCGGTCTCGATCGCGCTTCAGTCCGAAGGGTACACCGTCCGCGTCTATTCCGACGGGGCAAGCGCGCTGAAGGCACTCACAGACAATCCGCCCGACCTTGCCGTGCTCGACATCAAGATGCCGCGCATGGACGGCATGGAGCTGCTGCTTAAGCTGCGCGAGAAATCGAACCTGCCGGTGATCTTCCTCACCTCCAAGGACACCGAGATCGACGAAGCGCTCGGCCTTGCGATGGGCGCCGACGACTATATCGGCAAGCCTTTCAGCCAGCGCCTGCTGATCGAGCGTATCCGCGCCGTGCTGCGGCGGGCGCAGAACCGGGCCCAGCCCGCGGGTGAGAACGCCGAAGAAGAGGAAGCGCGCACGCTGACGCGCGGCCGGCTTTCGATGGATACCGGACGCCACCGTGTAACGTGGGACGGCAAGGAGGTGCAGCTCACCGTCACCGAGTTCCTGATTCTGGAAACGCTGGCGATGCGCCCGGGCTTCGTGAAATCGCGCGATCAGCTGATGGACGCCGCCTATCAGGACGACGTCTATGTCGACGACCGCACCATCGACAGCCACATTAAGCGGCTGCGCAAGAAGTTCCGCGCGGTCGATTCGACCTTCGAGGCGATCGAGACCCTGTATGGCGTCGGCTACCGCTTTGACGAGGAGTAGCGAGGGCGCGCGCGACGACACGCAGCTCCGGTGGTCGCGTGGCTGGTCGCTGACGGCGCGCATCCTTGCGGTCAACATGTTCGCCGTGCTGATGCTCGCGGGCGGCATCATCTACCTCGACAGCTTTCGCGAACGGATGCTCGAACGCCGCGCCGAGGAGGCCGGTGTCGCAGCCAACCTGATGGCGGCGGCGATTTCCGACCGAATGCTGCAAGCCCCGGATCGGCTGGACCCGATACTGAAGCACTTCGGAAAGACGACCGACGCGCGGCTTCGCATCTATGATCGGCAGGGCATCCGCGTGATCGACAGCTGGTCGCTGACCGGCCCCACGTTCACGCTGCGCGATCCCGATGCCGAGCCCCTGCGCAAGGACATCGCGCGCTTCCTCGACCGTATGATCGAGGGTGCGGTCGGCGCGCGGCAGTTCGATAGCTTCGCCGAGCCCATCCCCGACGTGCGCCGTGCCTGGCCCGAAGCGGAAGCAGCGCTGGCCCGGCAAGCCGTCGCCACCACGATCCGTTTCGCGCCGGACCGCACCATCATCATTACTGCCGCCGCCCCGATCGAGGATGGCAGCGTGCTCCACATGACGATCGACGCGCGCGACGTGACGCGGGGGGTGCGCGACGAGCGGCTGACATTGTTCGTGATCTTCCTTGGCGTGCTGCTGCTCTCGCTGCTGCTGTCGAGCTTCCTTGCACGCACCATCGTGCGGCCGCTGCGCCGTCTCGCCATCGCCGCACAGCGCGTGCGGCTGGGCCGCGCGCGCGAGGTGACCATCCCGCGCTTCCAGAAGCGCCGCGACGAGATCGGCGCGCTTTCCCGCACGCTTTCGGACATGACCGCCGCGCTCCGGGCGCGCATCGACGCGACCGAAGCCTTCGCCGCCGATGTCGCGCACGAGATCAAGAACCCGCTCGCCTCGCTGCGCTCCGCCGTGGATGCGATGGGGAACGTGAAGGATCCCGAGCTTTCCGCGCGGCTGCTCACTGTCGTGCGCGACGACGTGCAGCGCATCGACCGCCTGATTTCCGACATTTCCGACGCCTCGCGCCTTGATGCGGAACTGAGCCGCGTACGCTTTGAGCGCATCGACCTCGGCGTCATGCTCGCGACCTTGATGAGCATTTACGAGACGCAGCCGGCAACTGCGGGCGTGACGCTGGCGTTCGCGCGGCCGCAGTTCGGATCGGCAGTGGTGAACGGCGACGGCAGCCGCCTCGCGCAGGTCGCCCGCAACCTTATCGACAATGCGATCAGCTTTTCGCCATCGGGCGGCCTCGTGCAGGTGACCGTGGCGCGCGCGGGCGAGCGCGTGCTGATGCGCGTCGACGACGACGGCCCCGGCCTGCCCGACGAAGGCATCAATCGCATCTTCGAGCGCTTCTATTCGGAGCGGCCGGAAGGCGAGGCGTTCGGCAAGCATTCCGGCCTCGGGCTCGCCATCGCCAAGGCCATCGTGGAGGCGCACGACGGCACCATCGCTGCGGAAAACCGCATCGAGCGCGGCGAGGTGAAAGGCGCGCGCTTCACCGTCAGCCTGCCCGCAACGCAATGACGCGCATTCACGCCACCGCTGTTTCCATCGGCGGCAAGGCGGTGCTGCTGACCGGCGCATCGGGCGCGGGCAAGTCCGATCTCGCACTGCGGCTAATCGATCGGGGCGCCGTGCTCGTCGCGGACGATCAGGTCGAGCTCCGCCTGCAGGACGGCGTTTTGCGCGCATCGCCGCCGCCCACGATCGAAGGCCGGATCGAGGTGCGCGGGGTTGGCATCGTGGCGATGCCCTTCGCGGCGGACGTGCCCGTCGCGCTCGTGATCGACCTCGATCTGCCGCCCGAGCGCCTGCCGGAACGGCGCGAACGTGCGGTCGCCGGCACCTCCGTGCGGCTCGCCTTGATCGATCCGCGCGAAATCAGCGCACCCCTCAAGGTCGAACTGCTCTTGAGCGGCTGTCCAACAGCATTAGATTAGGGGACATAATGGCCAATGCCGATCCCCCCGCTCCCCGCGCACCCTTGCTGCTCGTCACCGGCATGTCCGGCGCCGGGCGCTCGACGGCGCTGAAAGCGCTTGAAGACAACGGTTTCGAGGTCGTCGATAATCTTCCACTCTCCCTACTGAAGCGCCTGCTGGCGGTGCACGACAAGACTATGACCGGCAGTGATTCGGACCGGCCGCTCGCGGTGGGCATCGACGCGCGCACCCACGCGTTCGACGCTGAATCGGTCGTTTCCCACATCAAGACCATGCGCGAGCACGGCGTCGATGCGCGCGTGCTCTTCATCGATTGCGCGGGCGGCGAGCTCGTTCGCCGCTTTTCGGAAACGCGCCGCCGTCACCCACTCGCGCTCGACCGCCCGGCCGCGGACGGTATCGCGCGCGAACGCGAGGTGATGGCGCCGCTCCGGCGCTGGGCCGACATCGTCATCGATACCACCGACTTCAGCGTCCACGACCTCCGGCGCACGATTCGCGAGAAATTCGCTCGGCACCTGCGGGGCGACCTGACGCTGACCGTGATGTCCTTCGGATTCGCACGCGGGCTGCCACGCGACGTCGACATGGTGTTCGACATGCGATTCCTCGCCAATCCGCACTGGCAGCCGGACCTGCGGCCGCTTACGGGAAAAGACGAGGCTGTGGGGCACTATGTCGCTGCCGATCCGGCCTATGCCGATGCTTTTGAACGGATTTCCGGCCTCGTGCTGTCGCTGATCCCCAGCTACCGACGCGAGGGCAAGGCGTATCTGACCATCGCTATCGGATGCACCGGCGGTCGCCACCGGTCGGTTTTTGTTGCCGAACGCCTTGCCGAAACGATAAGGGCCGCCGGCTATACGTTGAACATCGTGCACCGCGACATGAGCGGGCACAGCGAGGGCGTGGATGCCGAAGGCTTCGCGCTCGCGGACCATGGAGAGAGACTGCCCGCATGATCGGTATTGTGCTGGTGACGCACGGGCGCCTTGCGGCTGAATTCGTCGCGGCCATGGAGCACGTGGTCGGCCCCCAGAACAACGTCGCCTCGATCTGCATCGACGCTGACGATGACATGGAGGTGCGCCGCGCCGACATCGCGAACGCGGTGAAGGCGGTGGACACCGGTCGCGGCGTCGTTATCCTCACCGACATGTTCGGGGGGACGCCGTCCAACCTTGCGATTTCGCTGCTGTCGGGAGGCCACGTGGAGGTGATCGCCGGTGTCAACCTGCCGATGTTGATCCGCCTTGCCAGCGTGCGCGGCGAGATGAAGCTCTCCGAGGCGGTCGTGGCCGCGCAGGAGGCGGGGCGCAAATACATCTCCGTCGCATCGAAAATTCTGGGAGAGGTCGCCTGAGCGACGATTCTGACGGTGTTCCTGTCGGCGACGCGGTCGCCGTCCGCCAGCGCGTGCTCATCCGCAACAAGCGCGGCCTCCATGCGCGCGCCAGCGCCAAATTCGTGACCCTCACCTCCGAGTTCACCGCCGCCGTCGTGGTGGAGAAGGATGGCCAGCGCGTCACCGGCACGTCGATCATGGGTCTGATGATGTTGGCCGCGAGCCCCGGCGACGAGATCGACATCGTCGCGAGCGGCGCCGATGCGGACGCCGCGCTCGCCGCGCTCGTGAAACTCGTCGAGGACCGCTTCGGCGAGGAATAATGGCGCCCCGCCGTATCACCAGCTTTTCCAACGAGACGATCAAACGCATCCGGTCGCTCGAGCAGAAGAAATTCCGCCGCATGGAGAACCGCTTCATGGCGGAAGGGATGCGGATCGTCGCGGAGGCGGCGGAGGCGGGGCGCATCGCCGAAACGCTCGTTTTCGCTGAAGACCTGGCGGAGCACGCGCTGCTTCGGCGGCTCATTGCACAGTGTGAAGCGGCGGGCGGCGAGGCGATCGAGGTGCCGCGCGAGATTCTTCACAAGATCACCGGCAAGGACAATCCGCAGGCGCTCGTCGGCGTCTTCCCGATCCCCGAAGCCCGGCTGGAAGACCTCGACCGGAACGCCGCTGACGTCTGGACCGTGTGCCAGTCGCTGAAAGACCCCGGCAACCTCGGCACGATCCTGCGCACCAACGATGCCGTCGGCGCGGGCGGACTGATCCTGCTCGACCAGAGCTGCGACCCGTGGTCTGTCGAAGCCGTGCGCGCATCAATGGGGGCGCTGTTCACGCAGCCGATCGTGCAGACGACCGGCGCCGCCTTCTTCGAATGGCTGCGCGCCGGGCCGGGAATGCTCGTCGGCACCAGCCTGCGCACCAGCCACGATTATCAGGACGTCCGCTACGAAGCGCCGACCTTCATCCTGATGGGCAACGAGCAGCACGGCCTGCCGGAGGACTACGAGGCTGCGTGCGACGTGCTGGTAAAGATCCCAATGCGAGGCAAGGCCGATTCGCTGAACGTCGCGGTGAGCTGCGCGGTGATGCTCTACGAAGTGCTCAACCAGCGGCGGCGGTAGCTACTCGGCCGCTTCGGCGGGCGGCATCAGCTTTGTGAGCGCGCGCGGCGTGGCCTCGATGACGGGCAGGCGCTCGATCTCCTTCTTCGGCGGTTCGATCGACAGGTCGCGGAAGCGCTGCGCCGAGGTCAGCACCTGACTTTCGAGACTTCCGACGAAGGCGTTGTAGGCACTCGTCGCGGTTTCGAGATTCTTGCCGAGCCGGCCGACGTGGCCGCCCATCGTCGCGAGGCGCTCGTAAAGCTCCTTGCCGAGCGCCGCGATGTCGCGCGCCTGCTCCTCGATCTTTTCCTGCCGCCACACCATCGCCACGGTGCGCGCGATGGCGATGAGGTTGGTGGGCGAGGCGAGCAGAATCTTCTGGGCGAACGCCGCCTCGAAAAGATCGTGGTCGGCCTCCAGCGCGGCGGCGAGGAAGTTTTCGCCCGGAATGAACATGATGACGAAGTCCGGGGTCGATTCGAACTGCTCCCAATAGGCCTTGCGCGACAGCGCGCCCACATGGCCGCGAATCGTGGCGGCATGGATTTTCAGATGCCGGGTCCGTTCGCCCTCGTCTGCCGAATCGACTGCGTCCTGATAGGCGACGAGCGAGCATTTCGCGTCGATGACGAGCGACTTGCCGCCCGGAAGCTTGATGACCGCGTCGGGCCGCAAACGCCCGTCCGCCGTATCGACCGACACCTCCTCGGCGAAATCGACCTGCGACGAGAGACCGGCCATTTCGAGAACCCGGCGCAGCTGGTGCTCACCCCAGCGTCCGCGCGCCTTGGGCGCATTGCGGAGCGCGTGGACAAGGCGCGCAGCCTCGCCGGAAACCTTTTCCTGCCCCTCGCGCATCAGCCCGATCTGTTCCCGCAGCCCTTCGTAAGCGCCATGCCGCGCCGCCTCGATCTCCTTGAGGCTGGTCTCGTAGCGGGTGAGGGTTTCCTTCACCGGCTGCAGAAGCTCGGTGAGCGCCACCCGGTTCTTCTCCAGCCCGTCGCTCGCCGCCTCGCGGTGCCGCTTCAGCGTTTCCTCGGCGCGCTTGACGAAACTTTCCTGGCTCTTGTCGAGAACGTCCTGCGCCAGCGCACCGAACTGCTTTTCAAGCTGGCGCAGATGCTCGGTGTGCTGCCGGTCCCGCTCGGCGGCCGCAGCGGTGAAGCTGGCGTGCTCGATTTCCACCGCGCGCAGACGTTCGTTCTCGGCGCGCAGCGGTACCAGCGCCTCGACGTCGCGCTTCGCGGCATCGAGATCGCGAATCGCCGCGAGAAACTTTTCCCGATGGCGTGCCGCCGCGCGTCCCCACACCCACCAGCCTGCGGCGAGGCCGGCAAGCAGCGCCACAAGGGCGACAAGGACATGGACGGTCGTCATGCGTGCTCCGAACGTGAACAGATCAGGAACTTCATAGCTAGCGCAATTGCCCGCCGGAGCAAAGACCTTGCATCGAAAGCACTTTGGCGGACAGGATGCAGCGGAAGGACGGAGCGGAATGAGCGCAGTCGAAATCGTCGCCGAGGGCCTGCAGTTTCCCGAGGGGCCGGTGTGGATGCAGGACGGCAGCGTCATCGTCGTGGAGATCGCGGCGGGCCGCATCACGCGCGTGCTGCCGGACGGCCGCACAGAGACGATCGCCGCGCCGGGCGGCGGGCCCAATGGCGCAGCAATCGGCCCGGACGGCGCTCTCTACGTGTGCAACAACGGCGGCTTCGAGTGGATCCGGCAAGACGGGCTGCTGATCCCTGGTCACATCGCCGCCGACTACACGACCGGACGCATCGAGCGGATCGATCTTTCAACGGGAAAGGTCGAACGGCTCTATGCCGAGTGCGACGGCCGGGCGCTTTCCGGCCCGAACGACATCGTATTCGATGCGGACGGCGGCTTCTGGTTCACCGACCTCGGCAAGATTCGCGACCACGCCACCGACCACGGCGGGCTTTATTACGCCAAGGCCGACGGCTCCGGCATCCGCTGCGCGGTTTACGGCCCGAACATGAACGGCGTCGGCCTCTCGCCCGACGGCCGCACCGTGTATACGGCGCTCACCATGGAACGCACCGTGCTTGCCTTCGACATCACCGGCCCCGGCGAGGTCGCGCCTTCGCCGCTTGAAGCGCTGCCGGGGCGCGTCGTCACGGCGTTCGGCGGGCATACCCTCCTCGATTCGCTCGCGATCGACGCGGACGGCAACATCTGCGTGGCGACGCTCGTCGCGCAGCCCGGCATCACCTCGGTCGATCCCGCCACGGGCGCGCAGACCTGGCGGGATTTCCCCGATCTGCTTTCCACCAACATTTGCTTCGGCGGCGCGGACATGCAGGATGCGTGGGTGACGCTGTCCACCACCGGCCGGCTCGCGAAAACGCGCTGGGACCGGCCCGGCCTGAGCCTTGCGCATTATGGCTGAGGCGGAGGCCCCCGCGGAGGGCCGGATCAGCGAAAGCCACGCGGACAGCGGGCGGACGGTGCACCTTTCCGGCCGCATGACGATCCGCTTCATCGATCCGATCTCGCGGAGGCTGCGCGAACTCGAAGCCGATCCCGAACCGCTCACCATCGATCTCGCCGACATCGAACGCATCGATACGGCGGGCGCCTGGGTGCTTTACCGCACGCGCACGGCGCGCGAGACGGCGGGCCTCCCCTTTCGGCTGACGGGCGCGAGCGGCAAGGCCGAAGAGCTGATCGACCAAATCTGCTCCCACACGAAGCCGACCAAGATCCGGCCCGACCCGATGCCGGGTTTCATCCGCACGCTGGAAAAGCTCGGCGCGTGGATCACCTTTTCGGCGACGACCTTCGGCGGCTTCCTCTCTTTCCTCGGTCTCACGCTCGTCTCACTCGGCAAGGTGATCGCGGCGCGGCGTGCCTTCCGCTGGCGCGCTTTCATCAACCAGTTCGAGGCGGTGGGCGTCGCCTCGCTCGGCATCATCGGGCTGATGAGCTTCCTTGTCGGCATCGTCGTCGCACAGCAGGGCGCGGTGCAGCTCCGCCAGTTCGGTGCCGACGTGTTCGTCATCAACCTCGTAGGGCGCATCACCTTCCGCGAACTCGGCGTGCTGATGACCGCGATCATGGTCGCGGGCCGATCGGGCAGCGCATTTGCCGCGCAGATCGGCTCGATGAAGCTCGCCGAAGAGGTGGACGCGATGCGGACCATCGGGATGCCGCCCATCGAGGTTCTGGTCATCCCGCGCCTGCTCGCCGCCGTGCTCGCCATGCCGTTGCTCGCCTTCTACGGATCGATGCTCGGCATCCTCGGCGGCATGTTGCTGACGTGGGCATCGCTCGGCATTCCGCCCGCGACTTTCGTGCAGCGTATTCAGGAGGTGGTGCCGCTCACCGACGTTTGGGTCGGGCTTATCAAGGCGCCTGTGTTCGGACTCGTCATTGCCGTCACGGGTTGCTTCCAGGGGATGCAGGTGCGCGGCAACGCCGAAGAGGTGGGACTGCGGACCACCGCCGCCGTGGTGCAGGCGATCTTCCTTGTCATCGTGCTCGATGCCTTTTTCGCGGTGTTCTTCTCGGCGATCGGATGGAACTGATGGCGCTCCAGGACGAACGCCGCGGCCCCGTGATACGCGTCACCGGGCTTCGCAACAGCTTCGGCGATCAGGTGATCCACGAAAACCTCGACCTCGAGGTCCAGCGCGGCGAGATCATCGGCATCGTCGGCGGATCGGGCACGGGCAAGACCGTGCTGATGCGATCAATCATCGGGCTGCAGCGCTACACCGCCGGCGAGGTCGAGATTTTCGGACGCCGGGTAAGCGGCCTTGGCGAGCTCGAGGAGCTGGAACTGCGCCGCCAGTTCGGCGTGCTGTTCCAGAACGGCGCGCTGTTCTCCACGCTCACTGTCGCCGAGAACATCGAAGTGCCGATGCGCGAGTTCTATCACATCGAACACGCGCTGATGGACGAGATCGCGGCCTACAAGATCGCGATGGTCGGCCTGCCGCCCGATGCCGGCCCCAAGCACCCGAGCGAGCTTTCGGGCGGCATGAAGAAGCGCGCCGGCCTTGCCCGCGCGCTGGCGCTCGATCCGCGCCTGCTGTTCCTCGACGAGCCCACCGCGGGCCTCGACCCGATCGGCGCGGCGGCTTTCGACCAGCTGATCCTGCAGCTTCGCGATGCGCTCGATCTCACGGTGTTTCTCATCACGCACGATCTCGACACGCTGCACACGATTTGCGACCGTGTCGCGGTGCTGGCGGACAAGCGCGTGCTGACGGTGGGAACTATCGACGAACTTCTGGCTTTCGATCATCCGTGGGTCCAGGAGTATTTCCGCGGTCCACGCGGGCGCGCCGCGCTTGCCAGCGTCGCAGCAGGGGGTTGATTTTGGAAACGAGAAGCAACCACGTTCTCGTCGGCGCCGTCGCGATCGCGCTGTTCATCGCCGCGTTCCTGTTCATCCTGTGGATCGCGCGCGTCGACACGTCGGACCGGCAGAAGTACGATATCTTCTTCCGCTCGGTCTCCGGCCTCGCGCGCGGCAGTGCCGTGAACTATTCCGGCGTGCCGGTGGGCACGGTCCAGGAAATCCGGCTGATGCCGGAATCGCCCAATTTCGTGCGTGTCCGCATCGAGATCGACGAGGGCGTACCCATCCTGCAGGGTACGGTCGCGACGGTTTCCAGCGTTGGATTCACGGGGGTTTCGATCGTCGAGCTGGAAGGCGCGATCAAGGGCGCGCCGCCGATCGATGAACCGGGACCGTACGGAGCACCGGTGATCCCCACGAAACCTGGTGCGCTCGGCCAGCTCCTCGATTCTGCGCCGCAGCTTCTGGAGCGCATCAGCACGCTCACCGCGCGGCTCAACGAGGTCCTGAGCCCGCAGAACCAGGATTCGATCGCAGGCATCCTCAAGAACGCGAACACGATCGCCACCGCCATCGCCAGCCGCGATGGCGACATCGCTGAGGCGGTGACGGAAATCCGCGGCGCGATCACAGAAACCCGCAAGACGGCCGCAGCGCTCGCCTTGCTTGCAGAAAGCACGAGCAAGCTCGTCGATGAGGAGGGCAAGCCGCTCGTCGCCGATCTCCGCAAGACACTGCAGCACGCGGAAACGGCGCTCAGTGAACTGGAGGCGACCTCGCGCGCGGCGCGCAGCGGCGCCGAAGCGTTCAATGCGCACACGCTGCCCGAGGTGAACCTCCTCGTCGGCGACCTGCGCGAAATGTCGCGTTCGCTCGGCGCCATCGCCGCCAAGCTCGACGAAGACCCCGCGGGCGCCCTCGTCGGCGGCCGCAAGCTGCCCGAATACAAGCCCGACGGAGATGACCGATGAAACCGATCGCCCTGTTCGCGGCGCTGCTGATCGCCGGCTGCGGGCCGCTGGTGCAGATCGGCGGCGCCGGAGAGCCGCCGGACTCGCTGCTCACCGTGCGCGCCGATACGGGTGAACCCAAGCCTGTGACCGGCGAACCGCTGCTCGTGACCACCCCGAGCGCGCCGGGCGCACTGCGCACGCTGCGCATTCCGGTCACCACGCAAGCGACCGAGATTGCCTATCTTCCCGAAGCCAGCTGGGTGGAACAGCCGGTGGTGCTGTTCCAGCGCCTGCTGGGAGAGGTCGTTCAGGCGCGCACGGGCCGACCAGTCATCGACGAGCGCAATGCCGATATCGCGGGCGCACACCGCCTTTCCGGCCGGCTGATCGAGTTCGGGCTCGATGTACGCAGCGCGCCGCAGGTGCGTGTTCGCTACGATGCCATGTTGTCAGCACCCGGAACCGGCTATGTTGCTAGCCACAGCTTCGAGGCGACGCGGCCGGTTAACGCCGAGACCGGGCCCGCCGTCGCCCGTGCGCTGAACGAAGCGGCCAACGAGGTCGCCGCGAGCGTTGGAGACTGGGCGGCATCGCAGCCGTAACGATCCCAGGGAACCGGCGAGGCATGTCGCCGGTTTAACGGATGGCAGGGACTTTGAGGAACAAAACCGTATGAGGAAAGAAGCGCAGCAGGCCTTGGGGATCGCGCTCAGCACAATGGTGCTCGGTGCGTGCGTGACCGGACCGGGGACGAGCGCGAACGCGCAGAAGCCGCGCCAGATCAGCGCCAGCGAACGTGCGCAGGCAGCACAGGCGCATCCGGAAATCCTCGCCGAGTTCGGCGGCGCCTATGAAGGCCCCGGCACGGCGATGGTGAAGCGCATCGGCAAGGAGGTCGCGGTCCGCTCCAACATCGCGGCGGCCGAAAACGAATGCACGGTGACGCTGCTCAACACCACGGTCGTCAACGCCTTCGCCATTCCCGGCTGCTATGTCTACATGACGCGCGGGCTGCTTTCGATCATGAACAGCGAGGCGGAGCTTGCCTCGGTGCTCGGCCACGAAGTGGGCCATGTCGATGCCCAGCATTCGAAGAAGCGCCAGAATGCCGCGCTCGGCAGCGGCATCGTCTCGATCCTCGCTACAGTGCTCACGGGCAGCAGCCAGATCGGCCAGCTTGCCGGGCAACTCGGACAGGTATGGACGATGAAATACTCGCGCGATCAGGAGTATCAGTCGGATGATCTCGGCATCCGCTACATGACCGCGGCGGGCTATGATCCCTTTGCGGCGGCGGAAATCCTGCAGTCGCTCGGCGATCAGCAAGCGCTGGAAACGCGCATCCGCGGCCAGAACGAGGCTGCGCAGATCCCGTCGTGGGCGCGAAGCCACCCGCTGACCGCCGCGCGCGTCAAACGCGCCACGCAGAAGGCGGCGGCGACGGGCGTGGCGCGCGGACAGCTGAAACGGGATGCGCCAGATTATTACGCGGCGGTCAACGGGATGCTCTATGGCGACGATCCGGCGCAGGGCTTCGTGGAGGGTCACAAGTTCGCGCACCCCGTCCTGAAAATCGCCTTCGAGGTGCCGCAGGGCTACTACCTGAGCAACGGCGCGGCGGCGGTGACGGCGACCGGCGGACAGGCCCAGATCCAGTTCAGCGGCGCCAAGCTCGCCGACGGCGACAGCCTCGATTCGTACATCTCCGCTGTGTTTCAAGGCGTGCTCGGCAACAACAAGGCGCAGTATACCGGCGTGCAGCGCACGACGATCAACGGGCTTGAATCCGCAACCGCGACCGCGCGCGTCGCGACGCAAAGCGGCAACCGCGATGTCAGCGTCGTCGCTTACCGCTTCGGCGGCGGCAACGGCTATCACTTCATCTTTGTCTCGCCGTCGAACGTGAACGTCGCAAACGTGGTGAACACCACGGCGCGTTCATTCCGCAAGCTGACCGACGCGCAGGCTGCGGCGCTGCGCAAGCGCGTAATCCAGGTGGTGACGGTAAAGCCGGGCGACACGGCGGAGTCGATTTCCCGGCGCATGGCGTTCGACGACTACAAGCTCGAACGCTTCCTCGTGATGAACAACCGCGAGGCGAACCCGACCCTGCGCGCAGGTGAAAAAGTGAAGATCGTGGTGTTCGGCTGACAAACGAAAAGGGCGCCGGGTTTCCCCGACGCCCTGTTCGTTTCGCTTGCGCGAGATCGACGCTTAGGCGTCGGTCATCGCACTCGCGGCGTTGTTCATCGTCTGGCTGATGGCGTTGCCGAGCGCACCCATGGCGCCGATGGCCGCAACCGCGATGAGAGCAGCAATCAGGCCGTATTCAATGGCCGTCGCGCCCTTCTCTTCCTTACGAAGCTTACGGAAAAACGACATTTCTTGTCTCCTATACCAATTCGGTACGTACCGGGTAGTTCCTCTGTCCCCGTCCAAGAGGTCAGCAATGCATCACTATCGCATTGCTCTTGCCAATTGCTTAAAGCGGCTGGTGAAAATGCGTTAACTTTCGAAGCGATTGTTTCGGGTCAAAAAAAAGAGGCCCGAAGGCCTGCTTGTTTTTTGAAACCGTCCGCCGCCATGGCTAGGAACTGGACTTCACATTGTTTTCGATCTTGCCCCACATGTTGGTGAGGCCGTTGCCGAAAGAATTGAAACCGGAAATGGCGCCAACGGCGATCAACGCCGCGATAAGACCGTACTCGATCGCTGTCGCGCCCTCGGACTGGCGAACCAGTTTGCGGATGAATTCGGGCATAGCCGCTACCTTCAGTTCAAACACGGATTCAGGACTTGCATTGTCGATGCCGCTCCGTTCTAGCCGTCAGGCGTTAACAAAATCACACAAGCCGGACTAAGCGCGGGGTTAACCAAATGAATCCATTGCCGATCCGTATGGTCGTCGCCGCCGCGCTCATCGACCGCGACGGCCGCGTGCTGCTTGCCGAGCGCCCGGCGGGAAAGCATCTCGCCGGAACCTGGGAGTTCCCCGGCGGCAAGGTGGAAGCGGGTGAAACGCCCGAAGCAGCGCTCATCCGCGAACTTCATGAGGAGCTGGGCATCGCAACGGAAGCCTCGTGTCTTGCCCCGGCAACCTTCGCCAGCCACGCCTACGAACATTTCCACCTCGTGCTGATGCTCTATGTCTGCCGCAAGTGGCAGGGCACGCCGCACGGGCACGACGGCCAGCGCCTGCGCTGGGAGCACGTGAACGACCTGTTCTCGATCGATATGCCGCCCGCCGACCGGCCACTGATCGGCACGCTCGCAGCGCTTATTTGACCGGCGGTGCCCGCCCCGTCATCGTGACGATCTCGAGCTGGAGCGGATGCCGTCCGTCCGCTTCCGCAGCCGCCTCTGCCGCGATGTGCAAAGCCGCAGCGTCGGAGCGCGACAGCGGCTTGCGGCTTCGTGCATGAAGCACGTTGCTCTCCCCCATACCGCGCGCGTCGACGAGCATCGACGCGGCACTGCGATACCGGACGGTCTGCTGGTGCACGTCCACCACCGGCTCGATGAAGCCGGCACGCTGCAACAACCCCGGCGCTTCGCGCGGATCGACCATCGGCAGAAACCGCGGCGAAACACCATCGTAGCGCGCCATCTCGGCGGCGAGCAGGCGCGCGCGCAGCGCCGCGAGCGACGCGCCGCCGACGAAGGCCGCGAGGAACACGCCGCCCGGCTTCAGCACCTGCCGGATCTGCACCAGCGCGCCGGGCAGATCGTTGACACCGTGCAGGCTGGCCGCCGAAAGCACCGCATCGAAGCTGCCGACCGCGAACGGCAGGCGATCCTCGTCGCACATCACGCCGTGCGCTATTTTTGCAAAACGAAAACCGGCATCGGCCGCGACCATTTCGCTTTCGGGCAGCAGCGCGGCAAGACGCCCGTCGTGCGACCCGAGATCGAGAACGCGCGGGAACGACGATCCGAGTTCGGCAAGCCGCTCGGCGAGATCGGCGGCAAGCGCGTCTTTCAGGAACGCGAAGCGGGCGAAATCGACAGCGGCGCGATCACGGGTGCGGCGGCGCGCGGTGCGATCGAACGGTTCGATGGGGTCTGACATGCAAGGCCCCTCTTGTCCGAGGGAGGCTGCAAGCGCAATGCCGGGCTGCTACGACATGCCGATGGAGAGGGCGGTTTTCCAGCTTCTGAAACGAACGGGCGCGGGTTTCGTGGACCTGCTGCTGCCGCCGCGCTGCCCTTCGTGCCGCGCGATCGTGGGCGAGGACGGCAGCTTCTGCGCGCCGTGCTGGTCGCACCTCGATTTCCTCACCGCGCCGATGTGCGCCTGCTGCGGCCTGCCATTCGCATACAGCGCGGGAGACGCGGCGCTTTGCGGCGCCTGCATGGAAACGCCGCCACCATTCGACCACGCCCGCGCCGCGCTTGCATACAACGGGGCGAGCGCCGGGCTCGTGCTGGCATTGAAGCACGGCGACCGCACGGGGCTGGCGCGCATCATGGCGGGCATGATGGCCCGCGCCGCCGCGCCGATGCTCGCCGATCGGCCCCTCCTCGTGCCGGTGCCGCTGCACACGCGCCGCCTGCGCCTGCGCCGCTTCAATCAGGCCGCGCTGCTCGCGCACGCGCTGGCCCGGCGCACCGGGCTCCGCGTGCTTGCAACCGCGCTCGCCCGCGTGCGCGATACGCCGCTCAGCCGCGGCATGTCGCGGCGCCAGCGCGCGGAAAACGTGCGCGGCGCGATCCGCGTCCGCGCGGCGGCGCGCATCAAGGGCGCGCATATCCTGCTGGTGGACGACGTGATGACGACGGGCGCGACGGCGGAGGCCTGTGCCCGCGTGCTTCGCCGCGCCGGGGCAGCGCGCATAGATATTGTAACTTTCGCCCGCGTCACCCATGATACTGTCGAACAGGGCTGAAAAGAGCCAAAGGGATCGCGGTTTGTCCAAGATTGAAATCTACACGAAGTTCCTGTGCCCTTACTGCACGCGCGCGAAGTCGCTGCTGAAAGCCAAGGGCGCCGCCTTCGAGGAAATCGACATTACCTTGTGCGGAGGCCGCCGCGCCGAAATGATCCAGCGCGCGCACGGCCGCACCACCGTGCCGCAGATTTTCATCGGCGGGCGGCATATCGGCGGATCGGACGATCTCGCGCAGCTCGACGCTGACGGCAAGCTCGATCCGCTACTGGCACAAACCGCCTGAACGCCCCATATCCAGCCCCATGACGACACGCATCGCCATCGCCCAGATGACGTCCGGCACGGACTCCGCCGTCAACGCCGCCGTACTCTCGGGCTATATTGAAGCCGCCGCAGCAGGCGGTGCGGCCATGCTGTTCACCCCCGAGATGTCCGGGATGCTGGATCGGAACACCGCGCGCCTCTTCGACAATGCACGCGGCGAGGACGATGACGTCGCGCTCGCCGCGGTGCGCGAAGCCGCGCGGAAGACGGGCATCTGGGTGGCACTCGGCTCGCTCGCGCTGCGCGATGCGCGCTATCCCGACCGTCTCGTCAACCGCAGCCTCGTGATCGACGACAAGGGCGAGATCCGCGCGCGTTACGACAAGATGCACCTGTTCGATGTCGAGGCCGCGCCCGGCGAATATTACCGCGAATCCGCGAGCTTCGTGGCGGGTGCCGGCGTCGCGCTTGCTCAAACGCCTGTCGGCACGCTTGGCCTCGCCATCTGCTACGACGTGCGCTTCCCGCGTCTGTTCGATGCGCTGAGTGGCGCAGGCGCCGAGGTGATCGCGCTTCCCGCCGCATTCACGCGCCCCACGGGCCGCGCGCACTGGCACACGCTGCTGCGCGCGCGCGCCATCGAAACTGCATCGTTCGTGGTCGCCGCCGCGCAGACCGGGGAGCATGAGGACGGCCGATCCACCTACGGCCACGCGCTGGTGATCGACCCCTGGGGCGACATCCTCCTCGACGCGGGCGAAGAGCCGGGCCTCCACTTCGCCGAGATCGATCTCGAACGTATCGCAGACGTGCGCCGCCGTATTCCCGTGCTCCAGCACCGCAGGGACATCGCCGCGCCGTGATCGTCTTCGACCTGAAATGCGCCGAGGCCCATGTCTTCGAAGCGTGGTTCGGCTCCTCGAGCGACTATGAAACGCAGAAAAAGCGCGGCCTGCTCTCCTGCCCGCTCTGCGGCAATGCCGAGATCGCCAAGGCGGTGATGGCGCCCGCCGTGCCCGCCAAGGGCAACACGCGTGATGACACGCGCCCTGTCCCCGTGGCGGGCGGCGAAGACACGCGGATCAAGCAGATGCTGGGCGCGCTCGCCGAAATGCAGAAAAGCATGATCGAAAGCAGCGAGTATGTCGGCGGCCGTTTCGCCGAGGAAGCGCGCGCGATCCACTACGGCGAAACCGACGCACGCGGCATTTACGGCGAAACGAGCGCGGACGAGGCGGCGCAGCTTCGCGATGAAGGCATCGAAGCGATGCCGCTGCTGTTCCCCACGCGCCCAGGCCGCACCGACGCTTGATATTTTTGCCCGCTGCCGCCACTGATGCCGGCGTGCGTGCCCCCGTAGCTCAGCAGGATAGAGCGACGGTTTCCTAAACCGCAGGCCAGAGGTTCGAATCCTCTCGGGGGCACCATTCTTCTTGCCCCTCAGGCGCCTGGGCAGCCGGTCCGACTTGCATCCCTTGCGGGATTTTTCCGATTTGAAAATCGAGTCGTTTTCGCCGTCTCGACCGCCGGGTTGCAACAGCCGGCTGCTGCGAGTTTCCAGCGCATTTCGACGAACGCATCGAGACTCCGTATCCAGGCGCAAGATTCCGCAGAATCACGCGGGAGGGCGGGGAATACGACCAGTCGTTTTTTCCTAGGGACCGACCGTGACTCGCACCCGGAACCATGTATGGGCATTGCGCCCAAACAAAGTTAGAGATTGTTAACAAACGCCGGTCAATACTCTGGGTCAAACGAGCAGAGTGGCAGCAGGCAGGGTTCGGCCCATGCACGGGACCGAATTCAAAAAATAATAATTCGCGGTGGGTCAAAGAATGAACAATCTGGGTCTAACGGAAAGCATCAATCCGAATGAGACCTTTGGCGTTCATAAAAATCATGTAAACAATGAAAGTTACTCTGGAATTAACGCAAATTGCAATTTTCCAGAACCCATCGAAAAACAGCCTTCCGTTAAAGCGCCGAAGCCCAAAAAAGCTCGGAATTTAAGCCAATATTCGATCAGGCCTCTGAAGGTCGGCGATATTGCGCGCGCCATGAAAATCGCCGCAGACAATTTCAGCGGCGAAGTCGGCCTCGTTGCGCGCAGCTATCTGTGGCACTTTGCCAGCAAGGTGGGCCTTCCCCAGATCACATCCATGTGGGCCAAGTGGGAAGTCCACATCGAGGAAGACGGCGAAGCCGTGAAACTCGACCTTCTCTCGTCCTTCGTTCATGGGCGCGACGTTGCGTGGATCGATCTTGCCGCACAGTCTGAAGCCACGATCGATCTCGCCGTTGCGGCGATGCGCCGTTGGCCGCGTTTCCATCGATTGCTCGTCGTGCGCGTCGAGCGCGGATATGCGCCGCAGTTCCTGGCTGCCGGCTTTCGGGTCGCGGGCCACCTTCCCGACGGGCAAGGCCAGCATATCTACCTCTATGCCGAGCGGAAAAGGCTCATCAACCCGCATCAGCCGCCCGTGCGGCTGCGCTTCAGCGGACGCCGCAGCGTTTCGTCGGACTGCGAGTTCAGCGTCGTGGAATGCAGCGGCGCGATCATCGGCCTTACCGGCATTTACGAAACAGAGTTCTGGCACGACGTCACCTGGGGCGCCTGGGGCGCCATCGATCCGGCGCGCGCGCGGCGGGATGCGGTGTTCCAGACGCTGCGCCTGACGGAAGACCGCGCGAAACGAAACGGCGCACGATGGTTCTGCCTCGAAACGTCCGATTGCGAAAAATACCGCCACGCCCGGCGCATCTATGAACTTTACGGTTTGCGCCCGCTGCTGACGATCCCGAACTTCTACGTGAGCGACGACGGCAAGTCCGAAAAATTCATCGTGTACGGGAAGCCGATCAGCGAGGATATCGTTCGCGCGCCGACGGCGGTGTCCGAAAAGGCTTGACGGTTCACCTCGGCCTGCGCCCCACTCCCGGTCCGGTTCGAGGATAAGCGGGGGGGAGGACGGTTTCCATGCACTATCTCTATCTAGCAGGCGCGATCGTCGCGGAAACGATCGGCACATCCGCACTCAGCCAGACGGCGGGCTTCACGCGGTTGACGCCCACGCTCATTGTCCTCGTCAGCTTCGCGACGTCGTTTTACCTGATGTCGCTCGCCCTCCAGCACATTCCCGTGGGCATCGCCTACGCGATCTGGGCGGGGGTCGGCATCGTGCTCATCACCTTCATCGGCTGGGCATTCCTGAAGCAGACGCTCGATGCGCCGGCCTTTGTGGGCATCGCCCTGATCCTTGCCGGGGTTGTCGTCCTGCGGCTCTTTTCCCGCGCCGCAGTGCACTGAGTAGCGCCCCCGCGCGTCGTCGGAATTCTTTACAATTTCCGGAGCGTTTTTTTCAGCGCCGAAACGCATGGCCCGTTAACCTCGGAAAATTAACCCTTTCTTCACCTACGCCGCAAATGGCACGCGACTTGCTTCCCTGATTATCGGCTATCAGTTTTCAGGAGGCGTTCAAATGCGCAACAAGGTTCTCAACAACGCTCTGCCCGCGATGGCACTCGTCGCCGCGGCCGGAATGTCGACGGCTGCGCAGGCAGCGCTCGTCAACACGTGGTCCTACGAAGTCACCTCGGAGTTCTCCAACGCTGGTTTCGAAGCGAGCGGCACGGGTTCGCAGTCATCGACCCCCACGCGGATTTCGTGGAGCGGCACGAACGGCGCCACGAGCGCCATCGGTGTCACCAGCACCCCGACCTCGGGTATGCTTGACACCAACGGCCTGTGGAATCTCGCTGATCAATATTATCACGAGAACAACGTTCTGCCGGGCGGCACCAAGTCGCTGGAGAGTGCCGACCTGACGATCAAGATCGCGCTGACCCCGTTTGACCCGGCCGGTGGTGCACTTGATCCGATCGAGCACACGTTCAACATCTCGTTCATCGAGACGAACAACGCGGGTACGGGCGGCTTCTGCGCCGATGGCGGCGCCTGGGGCGTCGGCATCAACAGCGCCGGCTGCGCCGACATCTTCGTGCTCGACTTCGACTTCGGTCAGTTCGACTTCACCTATGACGGCGCGGCCTACTCGCTGTTCATCTTCGAAGATCCGGAATCGGCTCCGACGCTCGGCTTCCTCTCCAACGAAGCTTGCGCGTCGGCTGGTGTGGCCGCGGGCTGCTTCGGCTTCCTGACGGCGGAAGCCAAGACGACCTTCGCGCAGTTCGTGCTGTCGATCGAAGGCCGGGAAGTTCCGGAACCGGCAGCGCTCGCGCTCTTCGGTCTCGGCCTCGTCGGTCTCGGCGCCACGCGCCGCCGCAAGGCCGCCTAAACGCCGCACAGCGCTTAAAAACGAAAGAGACCCGGTTCAGGAAACTGAGCCGGGTCTTTTCGTGTGCCCAGTCCAATCGTTACCGATGATCGTGCAAGGGGGCGTTCCCGGCACCATTTCAGAGAGATCTCAACCGGGATTGACAATTTTCTATTTGGGATGATTTTATCCCATACAGGAAAGCGCCAGAGGATCAGCAAGATATCCGACGGCGTATGGATTTCGGCTTGGGGGGCATGTGGTGGTGATCCGGAAACATCTGAAGCTCGTTCTTGGTCTCATGGCCTTTGCCGCACATGTAGCGGCCGCACCGGTTCCCGAAAACGGGCCATCCTCAGCACCGCCGACAGCGCCTTCGACGGCGGCGAATACCCAGGCGCTTACCAAGGCCGATGTCGATGCCTGGCTCGACGGCCTCATGCCTTACGCTCTTTCGCGCGGCGCGGTCGCGGGGGGTGTCGTCGTCGTCGTGAAGGACGGCCAGGTGCTGACGCAGCGCGGCTACGGCTATTCGGATGTCGAAAAGCGCACCCCGGTCGATCCCGAAAACACGCTGTTCCGTCCAGGCTCGGTCTCCAAGCTGTTCACGTGGACGGCGGTGATGCAGCTTGTTCAGGAGGGCAAGCTCGACCTCGACGCCGATGTGAACACCTACCTCGATTTCGAGATTCCCGCCTACCAGGGCAAACCGGTCACGCTGCGCAACATCATGACGCACACCTCAGGCTTCGAGGAGTCGATACGGAAGCTGATCTCCGACGAGACGAAAACGCCCGCACCGCTCGATACCGTGCTGAAGCGCTGGGTCCCGAACCGCATTTTCGCGCCGGGCACGACGCCTGCCTATTCAAACTATGCGACAGGGGTTGCCGGCTACATCGTCGAGCGCGTGTCGGGAATGCCGTTCGATGACTACATCGACCAGCGCATCCTCATGCCGCTCGGCATGACCCATTCGACCTTCCGTCAGCCGCTGCCGGCATCCCTGAAACCGCTGATGTCCCAAAGCTATCAGACGGCTTCCGGCAAGGCGATGCCCTTCGAAGTGGTCGAACCCGCGCCCGCGGGCAGCCTTTCGGCGAGCGGTGCGGACATGGGCAAGTTCATGATCGCGCATCTCGCGAACGGCGGGCCACTGCTCTCGCCTGAAACCGCGAAGACGATGCACACCACCTTCCTCGACATGATCCCGCCGCTCAACCGCATGGCGCTCGGCTTTTACGAGCAGAACCAGAACGGCTATCGCATCATCGGCCATAACGGCGGAACACAGCGCTTCTTCACCTACCTCTGGCTGCTGATCGACCAAAACGTCGGCGTGTATATCTCGCTCAACAGCGTCGGGAAGGACGGCGCGCCGAGCGCGATTCACAACGCACTGATCACCGGCTTCATGGATCGCTATTTCCCCGGCACGCCCAAAGACGGCACGGTGGATGCGAAAACCGCCGCGGTTCATGCCCGGATGATGGCGGGGCATTACATCGCCAGCCGCCGTTCCGACTCCAGCTTCATGCGTACCGGCGCTTTCGCCTCGCAGACCGCCGTGACGGTGGGCCCGGATGGCGGACTGCTGATCCCCAACTTCAAGACACCGGGCGGCGAACCGCGCGCGTGGAAGGAAATCGCACCCTTCGTGTGGCGCGAGGTTGGCGGCAAGCAGCGGCTCGCGGCCAAAGTCGTGGATGGCAAGGTCCAGCGCTTCAGCATCGACGCCGGATCGGCAGCAGTCGTGTTCGAGCCCGCACCCTGGCACGCGAATGCCGCCTGGCTGAACCCCGCCATGATGTTCGCTGTGATCGTGCTGCTGCTGACGGCGCTGTCATGGCCCGCCGCTGCGATCGCCCGGCGTGTATACCGCGCTCCCCTAGCTCTCACCGGGCGGGCGCGCTTGCGCTATCATCTGGTGCGCGGCGTTGCAGTGCTCGTCCTCTTCGTCTGTGCCGGCTGGCTCTTCATCTTCAGCGCGATGATGCAGCAGGGCTTCACCGCCATAAACGGCAAGTACGATTGGCTGGTCATCCTGCTGCAGGCCGCCGGCCTAGTCGGCTTCATCGGTTTTCTGGGGCTCGCACTCTGGAACGCGTGGAGTGCATGGACGCAAGGCCGCTGGGCATCACGCCTGTGGAGCATCGCGCTCCTCCTCGCGGCAGGCATCACGCTCTGGGCAGCGACGACGTTCGGGCTGCTGAGTTACGGTCTCAATTACTGATCGATAAAAAAGGGGGACGCCGCAAAGCGCCCCCCCCTTTTTTGTTCGGCGGCCGATGTTTGTTCAGCGGCCCTTGCCCGTTCCGAGGATCGCCTCGCCCGGGAAGACCTTCTGAGCCAGTTTGCCGCCGTCGACGACGGGGGTGCCGTTCACCAGAACGTAGCGGATACCGCGCGAGGCCTGCATCGGCTTTTCAAACGTCGCGACATCGGCAACGGTTGCCGGATCGAACAGCGTGAGATCGGCGTCGGCGCCAACCGACACGCGGCCCTTCTTCGCCATTTGCGGGGAAATCCCCTCCAGCCGCCGCGCGGGCATGATCGTCATCTTGCGCAGCGCCGCCATCAAATCGAGCGTACCACGTTCACGTACATAGCGGCCGAGCACGCGCGCATATGTGCCCGCACCGCGCGGATGCTCGCCGGAGGTGACCCACGGCATACCATCGGACGCGATCGAGATCGCGGGTTCGGCAATGATCTGATCGACGACGTCTTCGGGGATCATGTGCACGACCACTGCCGCGCCCGGCTGCTCGCGCCGATAGCGCTCGAACGTCTCCTGCGTCAGCCGCTCGCCGGTCGCGGGCCACTGGAGATCGCCGTAGCTGATGCCGGAGCGTTCCTGCCACCCATCGCGGAAGAACTCCGATCCGATCGCGGTGCTGCCCGCCGTGTAGGGATAGGCTTCCGACGTGATATCGAGACCGCGCGCCTGCGCGTGCTTCACCATGTCGATCAGGATCGGCGTATCCTTGAGGCCCGTGGAATGCAGATGCACGATCTGCAGCGGCGCGCCGGTGATAGCGGCATTCGCGATCACCTCCTGCGCCACCGCGATCGGCACGCCCGGCGCCGGATCGAGCGGGCGGCTGCGCACGTGGACGAAAACCGGCGCACGCTTTGCCGCGGCCGCCTTGAAGATGTCGTAGATTTCGCTGCGCCCCGCGCCCGGCGTGTATTCGATGCCGAGCCCATAGCCGAGCGCACCATCGGCAACCTCGCGATCAAGCGCCGCGACAATCGCCTTCTGCTGTTCGGGTGTCGCGGAGGCCGTATAGGCCTTGCGATCGGCAACCGTCGCTCCGTTGGCTGCGCCGTGACCCTTGCACGGCGCCGACGCGATCACTTCCATGCGCGCGCACTGATGCGATGCGGTCGCCCCGTAATTGATGAGCGCCCGACCTTTCAGCGCACCGACGAACGCCTGCACCGGCATCGCGCCGCCTTCGGCATCGATCGCGGTCGTCACGCCGTCGAGCACCTGCAACTGCTGACCCTTGTCGTGCTGTCCGTGCGCATGGAGATCGACGAAGCCCGGCGCGACGACGAGCCCGCGCGCATCGATCGTGCGCTTGCCCTTGAGCGACGCGGCGGAAATCTCGGCGATACGGTTGCCGGTGATGCCGACATTGGCGATCTCGTCGCGTCCGCTCGCGGGGTCCATCACCCGCCCGCCGGAGATCACGACATCATACGTCTCGGCAAGCGCCGGCGCGGCGAGCGCGGCAAGCGCGGTCGCCAGAAACAGTGCAGTTTTCATTTACCCCTCCTCAATTCGCGAACAGGAAATAGTCGCGCACCGTGCGCGCGATTTCGGCGATAGCGCGTTCCCGGTCGGCAACCGGCGCTGCGCTCGCCTTCACATAGGCGGCGATCACAACCCCCGTGCCATCGGGCAGGCTCACCATGCCGACGTCGTTCACCGTGCCGCCGATCGTGCCCGTCTTGTGGGCAACCGTGGTGCCGGGCGGCATCTGGCCGGGCAGGCGCGCGGTTCCGGTGCGGCAACGCTCCATGATTGCGGTGAACGCCTTCGTGCTTTCGGGGGAAAGCGCCTTTCCAGCGAACATCCGCGTGAGCAGCGTCGCCATTGCCGCCGGGCTCGCCGTGTCCCTGGGATCTGCATCGAACGCCGCATCCGGCAGCGCGCCCTTGGTGGCAAGCGAGGGGTCGGCCTTGGCGGCGGTTTCGAACGCAGCTTCCAGCGGGCCTTCGCCAAGTCGGAAGAAATCGCGCAGCAGCCGGTTCGTATCCCGATCGACGCGCATCGCGTCCACACCCTGCGCACGCACCCACGCCGTCACTGCCGCCGGGCCGCCCGCGGCCTTCATCAGCACGTCGGTCGCCGTGTTGTCGCTTTGTGTGAGCATTAATTCGAGCAGATTGTGCACCGAAAGACTGACACCGGGATGGATGAAGCGATCGGCGATCACCTCGGACGGCGACATCATCGCCTGCGGCACATCGAGCATCTGGTCGAGGCGGAGTTCACCCTTGTCGACCATGTCGAGGATCTTGCCCGCCAGCGGCACCTTGTACGTGCTCGCCATCGGGAACGCCGCATCCGCATTCAGCAGCACACGGGCGCCCTTCCCATCCAGTCGCCACGCCGCGATGCCGACAACGCCGCCCGCACCCGCGGATAGCCTCGCCACTTCCGAATCCACAATCTTCGTCGTTGCAGGCGCCGCCGCAGCGGGCTCGCCCGCGCTCAATGCAGTAAAAACTAGCGGCAAACAGAGCCAGCGCATGGCGTTCCGTTTCATCATTCCCTCCCTCGTTGGAATTTGAAGGCCGCAGCCTTGGCGCGGTAAATTCTCCGTACAGGACAATGAGAGTAAATTTCTTCAATTGCAACACGAGATACGCATCTCGTTATGTGATTGATAAAATGGAATTAAATTTATGGCCGAAAAAGCAGGTATGCTTTTTGACAATCCCAATTTGAAAATATCATCCTGATATGTCAAAATTCTGGAACATAACATTGGGAAGGGAGAGTCGGGGTGATGCGCGAACGCAATCGGTCCATGGCAATGCGGCGTGTTTTCGGCGGAGCTGCGCTTGCTCTGGCACTCTTGGCAACCACGCCCTCCGCAGCGGCGCCGACTGCATCCGTCGCGAGCGTCGATCCGGCGCGCCTTGCCGGGCTTCCCGAATTCATCGACGGCGTGATGGCACAGCAGATCGCCACGCGGGAGGTGGCAGGCGCCGTCGTCACCGTGGTCTCTGGTGGAAAGATCGTTTTCAGCAAAGGCTACGGCTACGCCGACATCGACCGGAAGATACCGGTGGATGGCGACAAGACGCTGTTTCGCCCCGGCTCCGTATCAAAGCTGTTCACGTGGACCGCGCTTATGCAGCAGGTCGAAAAGGGGCGTGTGAAGCTGGACGACGACGTCAACAAATATCTCGACTTCAAGATTCCCGCCACATACGCGAAGCCGATCCTCGTCCGCGACCTTCTCACCCACGCGCCGGGTCTTGAAGACAGGGGCGGCATCACGGTGGAGAGCCCGGCCGGCTTCGTTCCGCTCGGCACCTTCCTCAAGGACAACATCCCCACCCGCGTCCGCGACTCGGGCGTCGAAAGCTCCTACTCCAACTACGGCTCGGCGATTGCGGGCTACATCGTCCAGCGCGTTTCGGGCGAAGCCTTCCCGGACTATATCGACCGCCACATCTTCGGCCCGCTCGGAATGACAAGCGCGACCTTTCGCGAGCCGCTGACGGGTACGCGTGCCGAAAACATGGCGCTCGGCTACGATCTCAAGGATGGCCGCTTCGTCGCCAAGCCTTTCGAGCTTTATGGGAACATCATGCCCGCCGGCTCCGCCTCCGCGACGGGCCCCGACATGGCGCGCTTCATGCTCGCACATCTCGGCGACGGCGCGCTTGGCGACGCGCGCATCCTGAAACCGGACACCATGAAGCAGATGCGCGAAACGCTGCACAAGAATGCGCCGTCCCTGCCGGGCATGGCGTATGGCTACATGGTCGTGCGCGAGGCGGGTCCGCGCCTTGTCGGCCACGGCGGCAACACCGCCGATTTCCACTCGTTCATGGTCCTCGCCCCCGAAGCGGACTTCGGCTTCTTCGTCTCCACGACGGGAGGTTGGGGAAGCTACGGCGCCCGGACGGAGCTGCAGAACGCCATTATCGGCCGCGTTTTCCCTGAAAACCCCGCGCCGCGCTGGACCGGCACATCCACGCCGACAGTCGGCGCCTATCGCACCAACCGCCGAACTTACAGCGATCCGCCGCAGCCCGAGTTCGACATCAAGGTCAGCGCCTCGGGCCCGCACGGACTCGTCGTGGAGAATCGCGGCAACAAGACCTATTGGGAACAGATCGGCCCGCAGCTCTACGAGCAGGTTACGGCAGCGCGCGACGGTGGCCCGTTCGAGAAACTTGAATTCTACGGGCCGGAGAACGACCGGAAAATGTCGTTCTCGTCGCAGCCACACGTTCTTTACCGTGTTGTTAAATAGCAACCTATAGAGAGAAACATCGTCCTATTCAGGATATCGATGTAGACAACTGAAAATTTTTGGGTGATTTTCTGATTTTGAAACAGACGCTCGCGCAGCCGCGCCGAGCGCGATTTCCTTCACAAGCACGTCAAGAGGGGACTGTCATGACTATGCCTGTTATCCGTTCATCCACCCGCATCGCGTCGGCCAGCGCGCTCGCGATTGGAATCGCACTCGCGGTTTCCGGTCCGGCATTCGCGCAGGAAGCCGCAGACACAACCGCAGCCGAAAATTCGGACGTCATCATCATCACCGGATCGCGCATCAGCACGGTCGGCTTCGACGCACCGACGCCGACCACGGTCGTGAGCGCTGCGGACCTGAAGCTCGGCGGCCGCACGGACATCCAGGCGGCTCTCGCCGACCTGCCGCAGTTCCGCATGACGCAGAGTGCGACTTCCACGAACACCGTCACCACGTCGGGTGTTTCGCCGGCTGACCTCCGCGGTCTCGGTGCCTCGCGCACGCTCGTACTCATCAACGGTCGTCGCTATGTCACCCTCAATGACCTGCAGACCATCCCGTACGGTCTCGTAAAGAGCATCGACGTTGTCACCGGCGGCGCCTCGGCGGCCTATGGCACCGATGCTGTGGCAGGTGTCGTCAACATCATGCTCGACAACAAGCGTGAAGGTTTCGAACTCGGCGCGCAGACCGGCATTTCGTCACGCGGCGACGGAGCGAAATACCTCCTCGAGGGTTCGGCAGGCTTCAAGTTCGACGACGGGCGCGGCCACGTGATCTTCGGCGCCGACTACCTCAACGACAAGGGCGTCATCCCCGGCGTCGCTCGTCCGCGCATCGGTGCTGCAGCTTTCTATCCGAACGAGAACGGCTTTTTGGAGCCCACCATGGGCTTGACAGAAAACAATCGCCACGAGCAGGGTGTCATCAACACCGGCGTCCTTGCTGGCCAGGTCTTCAATAACGACGGCACGCTGCGGCCGTACCAGTATGGCCAGATCAACCCTGGCGGCGGCAGTTTGATGATCGGTGGCGAAGGCTACCACATCGACAACTACCGTTCACTGTCCGCTCCGATCGAGCGCGTGAATGCGCTGGTGCGCACCAGCTACGACCTCACCGACACGTTCACCGTGTGGGCTGAAGGCAACTATAACCGCGTTTGGAATGAGCGCGTCTTCTTCCCGGACCTCGGCATCAATCAGCTGACCATTCAGGCTGATAACGCCTACCTGTCCGACGCGATCAAGAGCCAGCTCGCGACCGCCGGCCAGACTGAGTTCCGGATGGGCCGCGCGCTCACCGACATGTCGCTGGCGCGGTACGACTTCGAGCGTGAGACCTACCAGGGTGCGATCGGCTTCGACGGCAGCTTCGCCGACGGCAAGTGGCGTTATTCTGCTTTCGTCAGCAAGGGTAAGCAGACGCAGGATATGACCCTGAAGGACATCACGCTTCGTGAGAATTTCTTCAATGCCGTGGATGCTGTGACGGGACCGGGCGGAACCCCTGTCTGCCGCATTGCGCTCACGGACCCGACGACGGCGTGTCGTCCGCTCAATCTGTTTGGTTCGGGAAATGCCGATGCGGCTGCTATTGATTATGCAACCGCCGATTGGAACGTGGTTCAGACTTACAAGCTGACCAACGCGGGGTTCACGCTGAGCGGCGAGCCGTTCGAACTGTGGAACCACCCGGTTTCGTTCGCGACCGGCTTTGACTATCGCAAGCAGAGCTTCCGTTCCCAGTACGATGAAAACTCGCTGGCGAATCGTTTCACGACGATCAACGGCGTGAACATCGACGGTGTCGGCAACAACGTGAAGGAAGCCTTCGTCGAAGTCGCAGTGCCGGTTCTTGCGGACCTGCCGTTCGCCGAAAAGCTGATGGTCAACGCAGCAGCCCGCTGGTCGGACTACAGCACCGAAGGCACGATCTGGGCCTGGAAGGTCGGCGCAACGTGGGACATCAACGAAAGCATCACGCTGCGTGCAACGCGCTCGCGTGACGTCCGTGCAGCCAGCATCACCGAACTCTTCGGTACCCGCTCCACGCTGTACACGTCGGTGAACGATCTCGGCCGTCCGAGTAGCCCGCTGACGAGCATCATCGCCTACACGGGCGGTAATCCTGAGCTGCAGCCCGAAAAGGCTGATACGCTCACCGTCGGCATCGTCCTGACGCCGAGCTTCCTCCCGGGCCTCCGCTTCTCGGCTGACTACTATGACATCAAGATCGATGATGTCATCACGACGCTGAATGCACAGACCATCGTCAACAACTGCTACAATTCGAACATCCAGGCCGCCTGCGACCAGATCGTTCGTGACGGCACGGGTGCGATTGCGACCATCAACGCCGCGTACCTGAACATTGCCAAGTTCAGGACCAAGGGCCTCGACTTCGAAGCGTCCTACAAGACCGACCTCGACAGCATCGGTCTTCCGGGTCAACTGAACGTTCGCGCCCTTGCGAACTACACGGACACGCTGGCACTCGACAACACGGTCGTGAAAATCGATGGCGTTGGTTACCTCGGTTCGCAACAGCCCTTCCTCGTCCCGCAATGGCGCGGAACGCTCTCCTCCGTTTACGAAAGCGAGCGCATCGGCGCGGACCTCCGCGTTCGCTACGTCGACGGCGGTGGCTATGCTCCGGCAAACGTGCTGCCAAACCAGGATCCGTCCAACAGCATCTCGGCTCGCTGGTACTTCGACCTCGGCGCTCGCCTCTACATCCCGTACGGCGACGGCAAGAAGTTCACCGTTTATGGCAACGTCCAGAACCTCTTCGACCGCGATCCGGCGGTCGCTGCGGTCAACTCACCGTATCACGATCTGATCGGGCGCTACTTCACGGTCGGAGCCCGTATCAACTTCTAATTTCCCTCCCGGGTCGGGAACAAGATGCCCGCGGATCGACCTCGATTCGCGGGCATTTTTTGTTCGACAATCAAAAAGGTTGGCGCGGGTCAGCGTTGAGCGCGGGCCTCCCACCCCATTAAACATCCATCGCTTCCAGCCAGCACGCCAGGCGAGGCGGTTATTGGCAGTGTCCACGAGAATGAGCTCTTCACCCCACCAGCCCGGCAAGGATGATCGAAAACACCGTTTGACGGGGCGGCGCAAGGATTGCCGGTGTGTTCTCAAAGCAACCCATTAGGAAAATTAAGTCCCATTTAGGATATTGATGTGGACACCTCGAAAGTTTTGGTGAACTTTCCACGGTCGAAATAACGTTCGCGTACTTAGACGATCGCACATTTCGAAGCAGGTCAAAAGGGGACTGTAATGACTTCCACGCTTGATATCCGTTCATCCGCCCGCGTGGCTTCGGTGAGCCTATTGGCGCTGAGCGCCGCGCTTACATTTTCCAATTCCGCGCGCGCGCAGGATGCAGCGGAATCGAATGCGGCGGAAAATTCCGAACTCATCATTGTCACGGGCTCGCGAATCCAGCGCTCCGGTTTCGATGCGCCGACCCCGACCACGGTTCTGGGCGCTGAAGAACTCGCGCAGGGAAACCGCCCGAGCATCGCACAGGCGCTGAACGACGTCCCGCAGTTCCGCGCTACGAACACACCTGCCACCACCACGGGCAATACGAACGCAGCCGCATCGCCGGCTGACCTTCGAGGTCTCGGCAATGCGCGCACGCTTACGCTGTTCAACGGTTACCGCTTCACCGGCTCGGCCGACCTCAACTCGGTGCCGCAGAACGTTATCAAGCGCGTTGACGTCGTGACCGGCGGCGCATCCGCGGCTTGGGGTTCGGGCGCCGTCGCGGGCGTGGTCAACCTCATCATCGACGACAACATGACCGGCGTGAAGGCGGGCCTCAACACGGGTGTATCCACCTATGGTGACGGCCAGCGTTACGGCGGCGACCTCGCATGGGGCACGAAGTTCGCCGACGATCGCGGACATTTCATGATTGCCGGCGAATATCTGCAGGACAAAGGGGCCTGGGATCGCGACTCGCGCAAGAACATGAACGGCGGCCTCTTCCAGCGCGCCGACGGTCAACTCGTTCTGACGGAAGACATCAAGTACACGATCCTCAATCGTGGTGGTTCAATCCTCAGCCTGACAGCCGCGCCCTACAATCTGATCTTCAACCCAGACGGTTCGGTCGGCCCGCTGCCGCTCGGCAGCGAAACGTTCGGCCAGCAGACTGTCGGCGGCGACGGTCAGGGCCTCTACGAGTATCTCTCGGTCAGCACGCCTTACAAGCGCATCAATGTTTTCGCGCGCGCAAGCTATGACGTGACGGACTCGATGAAGCTTTGGGTCGATGCCCGCTACAACCGCATGTCGTCGGATTTCACGTTCTTCCCGGACACGCCGATCGCCGTCATCATGCCGGACAACGCGTTCCTCACGGATGCAGCCCGCACGCAACTCGCCACGGCGGGCGTCGCCGGACCGTTCGTTCTGGGACGTATCCTTGACGATGTCGGGCCTGACCGGTTCCTCAATTATCGTTACAAGCGCCAGAACATGGAGATCGCGGCTGGCGTCGATGGTTCGATCGGCGATCGATGGAAATATCGCGCCTACTACAATCATGGTGAGCTGAAGAACGATCAGTGGCTGGACAACCAGAGGATCACCGCCAATTTCAACCGCGCGGTCGATTCGGTGCTGGTCGGCGGCACGCCGGTCTGCCGCGTCAATGCCGACGCCAATGCAGCCAACGATGATCCGGCCTGCGTTCCCATCAACATTCTCGGCAATGGCAACATTACCGATGCGGCGCGCGCTTATTCTTTCGCGTCGGGTGGTTCGGTGACAACGACCAAGCTCGACACCGCTGGCGTCAGCCTCAGCGGCGAGCTTTTCTCGATGTGGGCCGGGCCCGTGGACATCGCTGTCGGCAGCGACTGGCGCTGGGAAGAGTTCACGACCAACTCAACCGACCCCTACTCAGTAAACCGCCAACTGACGCCGCTCAACTTCTCGGCCACCAACGGCGGGTTCGACGTGAAGGAGTTCTTCGCGGAGGTAAACGCGCCGCTTCTCGACATCGCCGACACCGCACGTCTCGACGTGAATGGAGCCCTGCGTTATTCCGACTACAGCACGAGCGGCGGCATCTGGACATGGAAGACCGGCAGCACGCTGCGGCTTTTCAATGATCTGCTGCTGAGGGCTGTCTATTCGCGTGATATTCGTTCGCCGAGCATCAGCGAATATTATCTCGCCCGCGCGACCAATCTCGGGAACATGATCGACCCCTTCCGCGGCAACGCGCTTGCGCTCAACGTGTACAGCTACACGGGCGGTAATCCCGATCTGGACCCCGAAGTCGCGCACACGCTGACGCTTGGAGGGTCCTACTCTCCGAATTTCGTTCCAGGCCTTCGGGTTTCGGCCGATTTCTACAAGATCAAGATCGACGACGTCATCGTGACCCTTCTG
Organism: uncultured Sphingosinicella sp.; assembly: GCF_963974575.1. NCBI lineage: Bacteria > Pseudomonadati > Pseudomonadota > Alphaproteobacteria > Sphingomonadales > Sphingosinicellaceae > Sphingosinicella > uncultured Sphingosinicella sp. The sequence continues at coordinate 311,958 of NZ_CAXBBQ010000003.1, forward strand.
GCACAGGACGTGCTGGGACTCTGCTATGACGCAAATCCGAGCGACAACACCTGCGGCGGGCTGATCGAGCGCGATTCCGGCGGGGGTCTGGTCTCGGTGCTGCGGACGTTCCGCAACCTTGCGAAGTACGAAACCAAGGGCATCGATCTTGAAGCGTCCTACCAGGTGCCCGTGGGTGCCGGCTCGCTGACGTTCCGTGCACTCGCAACACACGTGATCGAACTGCTGATCGACGACGGCGTTCGCGTGACGGATCGTGCTGGCATCGTCGGCGGTGACACCGTATTCTCGACTCCGAAATGGCGCGGCACTGCAACGATCACGTATCAGGATGATCGCTTCGGCAGCGACCTGCGGTTCCGTTATGTCGATGGCGGCATCTACAGCAATCAAATTGGACCGAACGGGCAGCCGATCCTCAACAACGATATCAGCGGTCGCACCTATGTCGACTTCGGTCTGCGTGTGAAGGTTGGTGAATTCATGCTCTACGGCAACGTCAACAACCTGTTCAACGTGAGCGCGCCGCGCACGCAGTATACCAACCCGAACTATGAAGTGATGGGTCGGTACTTCTCCGGCGGTGTGAAGGTGAACTTCTAATCCAAAGAAGCCATATCACGTTCTGGTTCCCGTTCGGGTAGGCAAGGAAACCCGCGGATCGGCTTCGATCCGCGGGTTTTTCTTTATCGGGTTCCAACCGCCTTCACGGCATCTGCGAGAACCGATCGCATCAGGATGTATGCGTCCGGGTTGGGGTGTAGCCCGTCTTCACTGAGGTCGGTGCGCAGGCGGCCTTCAGCGTCCGCCAATCCGCCGTAGTCAGAAAGCGCATAACCGCGCGTTTCTGCAAATGTGCGCAACCACACGTTCGCCGCGCGCCACGTTTCCGGGTCGCGCCGGCCACCGTCGCGCGCCGCGTCAAAGGGGGGAATGGCGCTGAGCACGACACGGATGCCACGCGCATCGGCGATATCCGACATCGCGGTGACGTTGCTGCGGAGCCGCGCGAGGATGGCGGGCGACGCATCGGCATGGCTTCCGGCATGGACCCTGAGGTCGTTGGTGCCCGCGAGGATCACGACAACGGCGGGCGAAAGCGCCACCACATCATCCTCGAAACGCAGCAGCATCTGGCTGCTGCTCTGCCCCGGGATGCCGCGATTGACCCAGGTCGCGCCGTCCAGCCGGGGCAACAGCGCGGGCGTCCAGTGATAGGTGATCGAATCGCCCATCAGCACGACGCGCGGCTCCGCAACGGGCGATGCCCGAAGCGCCGCGTTGGCGGCGGCATAGACGCCGGCGCCTGCCATATAGCCCTGCTGCATCATCCACTTCGCGGCGAAATCCTGCACGGTCATCGAAGCGACGGGATTGGGCTCCGCATGAGCGGATGCGGCAAGGATCGCCGAGATGGCGATGATACCGCCGCTAGGCCGCATTTCGAACGAGGCGGTCTTCGGCCTTCGCGCGCCGGGCACGTTTCTGGCGGCGCGCCGAGAACCAGAGCCACACGCCGCTGCCCACGAAAAATACAAGCGCGATACCGGCCGCGAGCACGACCAGGCGGCCGACAAGCCCGCCCGCCTTGCCGGTGTGGATCGTGAACAGCCAGTCGTAGGCGGTGTTCGTCGGCGGCAGCGCGGCAGGCTCGTAGCGGCCGAGTTCGACGCCTTCGTAAGCGTTGTAGAAATACTGGCGCGTCGCGTTCGGACGGCGCGATGCTTCATCCTGAAAATACAGCGCGACCACCTGCCCCGCCGCCCCCGAAAAGCGGACCTCGCGCAGCGGCAGCGGTCCATGTCGGCCACGCGCATCGGCGATCAGCGTATCGACCGGCAACAGCGGCGCTTGCGACAGCGCAACCTCGAACTTCGGGCGCGGCACGACGGGCAGATACGCCTGCAACGCCGCGCGATGGATGAGGAGCGCGCCTGTGATGCCGGACATCACCAGCACGATGCCGACCGCCGCACCGATCGCGCGATGCGCAGTGCGAACAGTGCGGTCCGCGCCCTGCCCCGTTAGGATACGGAAGCCGGATTTCAGCCTGCTGCGCCCGGGCCACCAGATGATGATGCCGAACACGGCAAGGAAGATGAGCGCAACGCCTTCGATGGTGACGATGATTTCGCCCGTCTTCCCCGCAAGCAGCGTGTCGTGGAGGTGAAACAGCCACTCGGCAGGCCACACCCCGTAGCTGCCCGCGCGCACGATCTCGCCTGTATAGGGGTCAATCGCGACAATCCACGGCGCATCATTTTCCAGCCTCAGGGAAGCCGTTGCCGCGCGCGTGGGATCGTCGGCGAGCTTGATGCGCTGCAGCTTGGCGTGCGGCGCGGACTCGCGAACCGTATCGACAAGCCCCTGAATGGAGGCCTGCGTTTCTGCCGGTGTCACCACGAGCGCCGGGTGAATGATACCCTCGATCTCTTCCCGGAAGACCAGAAGCGCGCCCGACAGGCCTTGCACGAGCAGCAAGGCCGCGAAGGCGAGGCCGACCCAGCGATGGAGCTTGAGCAGTGTCGCGCGCGTCGAAGGCTTCATGTCAGTGTGCCGAATAGGCCTTCACGAGGCGATAAAGGAAAGCACGCGCATCCATCAGCGACGTGACGCGGATACGTTCATTGAGACCGTGCGCCCCGTTGCCGTCGGGATCGCGGAAAACACCGGAGATGCCGTAGGTCGGAATACCCGCTGCGTTCAGGAAACGGCTGTCGGTCGCCCCGCTGCTCAAATGCGGGATGACGGGCACACCCGGCCACATCTCCGCCGCGATCGACTCGACGGGTTTCATGATGCGCGCTTCGAGCGGCGGGGCGGGAGACTGCGGCCCCGGCTCCGCGGCAAGCCGAATCTCGACTTTCGAATCTGCCACGACGTCGTGAAGGCGCGCCAGCACAGCATCGACGGTTTCGCCGGGCATCACCCGGCAATTCACGTTCGCCTGCGCATGTTGCGGCTGCGCATTGGGCGCGTGACCGCCGGCGAGCTGCGTGGGAATGCAGGTGGTGCGGAGGAACGCGTTCCAGAGCGGGTCCGCGGCCGCGATGCGGGCGAAAGCGGCATCATCGGCCGTACCATTGCCGGCCGCCGCGAGATCTTGCGCGATCTGCCCTTCGTAAAGCGCCGCCGAGCGCCGGAAGAAGCCTTTTGTGGCGTCCGTCATGTTGACCGGGAAGCGGTAGCGATCGATCCGGGTGACAGCCGCAGCAAGGCGGCCGATCGCATTGTCGTCGGTTGGGCGCGCGCTGTGACCGCCGGGCGCAGTGACCGTGAAGGTGAAATCCTGATAGATTTTCTCGCCGATCTGCACACCGAACGAAATCGGCTTGCCGTTCTCGTCGAGATTTCCCGAACCACCCTCGTTCACCGCAAATTCCGCATCAAGCGCGTCGGGCATCGTCTCGAGCAGATAGCGAACGCCGTTGAACACGCTATCGGTTTCCTCGCCGCAGGTCAGAGCGAGCTTGATCGTCCGTTTCGGTCGGTAGCCCTCTTTCTTGTAGCGCACGAACGCATCCACGAACGACGACGCCATCGCCTTGTCGTCAACCGCGCCGCGTGCATAGAAATAGCCGTTCTCTTCAACGAGCTTGAACGGGTCTCGCTTCCAGTCCGACCGCTTCGCCTCGACGACATCGATGTGCGCAAGCAGCAACATCGGCGCGAGCTTCGCATCGCTGCCGTTGATCCGGGCGACGAGATTGCCCTGCCGGGGAAAATCCGGCGGCACGACGACCTGCACATCGCTCTTCGCATAACCTGCCGCCGACAGCCGTGCTGCCATGCGCTCCGCCGCAAGCGTGCAGCTGCCGCTGGACAGCGACGTGTCCGTCTCGACAAGTTCGCGGTACACGGCCCGGAAATCAGCCTCGCCGGCGCGCGCCGGATCGGATTTCGGCGCAGCGAGGGCCGCGGGACCGAACACAGCGCAAACGGCAACAATGGCAACCGAGGTCAAACGGAACACGTGCATTTCCCTCCACATCTCTCCGGCGAACGCCACGCTAGAACCGCGCAGCTTTCAACGGCCTGTCGCATTACGCGCCACCTGCTCCCAAGTCTCGCGGAAAGTCGATCACCACGCGCAGGCCGCCGCCCGGCCGATCGGTAACGGCGATGCCGCCGCTGAGCGCGGTTGCAAGCTCGCTGACGATAGCAAGGCCGAGCCCGCTGCCTTCGCTGTGGCCGCGGTCCAGCCGCCGGAAACGCTGGAAGATGTGCGCGCGCATCCCGGGCGGAATGCCCGGCCCGTCGTCTTCCACCACGACGCGCACGCCCGCCTCTTCGGCCGTGACCCAGAGCCACACGGTGCCGCCGCGCCGGTTGTAGCGGATGGCGTTATCGACAAGGTTCGAGATGAGCTCGCGCGCGAATTCGCCGACGGTGCGCACGGCCGCACTCCCTTCCGCATCGAATTCGATCTCGATACCCGCTTCGAGCGCGGCCGGCACATGATCCTCCGCCACGGAGCGGGCAAGCGCCGCGAGATCGACATTGCGCGCAAGCCGCATGACGTTCTCGCGGTTCCCCTCCGCCCGGGCGAGCGCGAGCAACTGTGTGAGCAGCCGCTGCAAACGTACGGTCGCGGTATCGATGTCGGCAAGCGATGCCCGCCCGCCCTCGGTTTCCGTGCCTTCGCGCTTCAGCACCTGCAGATGTGCGCGCAGGATCGAAAGCGGCGTCCGCATCTGGTGCGAAGCGTCCGCCGTGAAGCGGCGCAGACCCTCGACGGCATTTTCCAGCCTCAGCAGAAGGCCATTGAAGGCATCGACGAAGCTGCGCAGCTCGGCGGGCACCTGCTGCAGCGTGAGCGGCGTGAAATCGGTCGGCGAGCGGCTGGCGATGCCCCGGCGCACTTCGGCGAGCGGCACGAGCCCCCAGCGCACTGCGACGGGCACGAGCAGGACGAGCAAACCGACGATCAGCGTTTCGAGCACGAGCAGCCCGGCCAGCATCCGCGAGGAAAGGCTGTTCCGCGCATCGAGCGTCTCCGCGACCTGCACGACCACCGGCGCCTCGACGCGCGGCACCCGCCGCACGATCGCCGCCACCCGAATGGGTGCGTGTCGGTACGCCGAATAGGCGAAGGCGACGTCGTCCGCCCGCGCCGCATCGGCGTTGATCTGCGGCAGATCGGGATAGCCGGTGAGCAGTTCCCCGCCGACGCGCACGCTGTAATAGACATTGTCGCGCTCGTCGTTTTCCAGCATCCCGAACGCGGACGGCGGCAGGTCGAGCGTGACCTCACCGTCCTCCAGCGCGAGCGTGTCGGCGATCGAACGCGCCGACGCGTCGAGCAGGCGGTCGTTCACGCTTTCGACGATCCGCCCGATGATGAGCGCGCCGCCGACGCCAAGCACCAGCGCCAGCGTCGCCGTCGGCACGATCAGCGCGACAAGCAGTCGCGCCGTCAGCGAAACGCGTAGATTACGTCTCAGCGGCAGGCGTGTTCTCCATCACATAGCCAAGGCCGCGCATCGTGCGGATCGCCGGCCCCTGCGGACCGAGCTTGCGGCGCAGACGGGCAATGTAAACCTCGATGGCGTTCGGCGCGACCGCCTCGTCGAAGCCGAACACCTCGGCGGCGAGCCTGTCCTTCGACACCACCTTGCCGACACGGACGACGAGCCGTTCCAGAAGCACCCATTCGCGGCGGCGCAGATCGATCTGCTCGCCCGACACCCAGATCACGCAGCGCGACCGGTCGATCTCCAGATTGCCGACACGGATGATCGGCGACGGGTCGGAAGCGGGGCGGCGCAGCAGCGCGCGCAGCCGCGCGGCAAGCTCGGCGGGTTCGAACGGTTTCAGCAGATAGTCGTCTGCGCCGAGATCGAGGCCCCGCACCCGGTCTTCCACCGAATCGCGCGCGGTCAGCATCAGCACCGGCGCGCGGCAGCCGTTCGCGCGCAGCGATTTCAGCACGTCGAAACCGCTCATGTCAGGCAGGTTCACGTCAAGCGTGATGACGGCATAAGGTTCGTCGCGCGCCATTTCGAGCGCGGTCTCGCCGTCAGGCGCGGGATCGACCGAATAGCCCTCGCCGCGCAGGGCTGCCGTCAGCCCGCGCGCGAGTGCGTCGTCGTCCTCCACCAGCAAGATCCTCGCCATGCTTCCCTCTTTGACAGAATGGCGATCGGTCCGCACATTGCGCGCACTATGCGCGTGATCGGGCTGCTTCGCAAAATTTTGAGCTTCGTCTCCCGGCGGCGCGCGCTCCTGCTGCTGCCTGCCGCATTCGCGCTGATAGCAGCGGGGCAACCGAGAGGCTATCCCCGCTCCTATGCCGAAACGATCGCGGCGGCGCGGCGCGAAGGCAAAGTCGTCGTCTATTCGACCACCGACCGGCACGAGGTCACGGCTGCGCTGAACGCGTTCAAAAAACGCTATCCGTTCCTGCGCGTCGACTACCGCGAGCTGGAATCGCCGACGCTCTACAACCGCGTCATCGCGGAATCGCGCGCACGGAAACCCACCGGAGATCTCATCTGGAGTTCCGCGATGGATCTTCAGATCAAGCTGGTGAACGACGGCTATGCGCAGGCATACGCATCGCCCGAAAAACCTTATCTGCCCGACTGGGCGATCTGGAAGAACGAGGCCTGGGGCGTCACCGCCGAACCCGTCGTGATCGCCTACAACAAACGCCTGGTGCCGCCGAAGGACGTGCCGCGCACGCACGCCGCGCTCGAACGCCTGCTGCGGACAAAGGCGGCGTTCTATAGCGGCCGTGTTTCCACATACGATCCACGCCTGTCGGGGTTCGGCTATCTGCAGCTGACGCAGGATTATCATGCCAGCCGGGACGTGATGGCCCTCGTCCGCGCGCTCGGCAACGCCCGCGTCCGGCTGCACACGTCGAGCGGTCCGCTGCTTGCAGACATCGAAAGCGGCCGCAGCCTGTTCGCCTACAACGCGCTCGGGTCCTATGCGCTCGAACTCGCCGCGCGCAATCCCGACATCGGCGTCATCATGCCGAGCGATTATACGCTCGTCGTCTCGCGCATCGCGCTCATCGCGCGCGAGGCGCGGCAGCCGAACGCGGCGAAGCTGCTGCTCGATTTCCTGCTCTCCGCCGAGGGTCAGCGCCATCTGGCGCGGGCGTATATGGCCCCCTCACGCGAAGACGTCGTGGCCCGCGCGGGCAGCAAGCCTCCCGCCGCCGCCGCGCGCCCGGTGAAGCTTGGGCCCGCGCTGCTCGCAAACCTCGACCGCATCCGGCGCCAACGCTTCCTCGCCAACTGGCAAGCCGCGCTCGATCAGAAATAGAGACCGATCGCCGTTTACGCGTACCAGGGAAACAGGCCGAGAAATAGGCACGTGAGCATGAATACGGCGCACGCGCCCAGCGCCCATTTCATCGTGAAGCGCTGGTGGTCGCCAAGCTCGACACCGGCGGTGGCAACCAGAAGATAGGTCGAGGCGACGAGCGGGCTCAGCAGGTGGATCTGCTGCCCCACGAGCGAGGCGCGCGCGATCTCCATCGCCGTGATGCCGTAATGCTCCGCCGATTGCGCGAGCACGGGCAGCATCCCGAAATAGAAGGCGTCGTTGGAGATGAGAACCGTGAAGGGAATGCTGACGAGCGCAGTGATCGGCGCCATGTAGGGGCCGAGCGCATCGGGGATGAAGCCCGTCACCGTATTTGCCATCGCATCGACCATCTTGGTGCCCGAAAGCACGCCTGTGAAGATACCGGCGGCGAAGACGAGTCCCGCCGTCGCAAGCGCATTCGAGGCGTGCGCGGCGACGCGCTCGCGCTGCATCTCCACCTGCGGATAATTGACCATCGCGGCAATCGCGAATGCGACCATGAACAGCACCTGCAGCGGCACGTCGCCGAACAGCAGGATGCCCATCAGCGCGGCGGTCAGCGCCGCGTTGAACCAATAAAGGCGGGGACGGCGCGTGGAGGGCGTGCCGTCGCTGTCAGGCGTCGACAGGTCGAGCTGGCCGGGCGGCGGCATCGCAATGCGCTCGGTGACGCCGAGCCGTTTGCGTTCGGCGCGCCCGAGCATCCATGCGGCGAACAGAACCCAGCACACCGTGGTGAGCACCGGCGGGATCAGCGACAGGAACAGCGCGCGCGGATCGACGCCGAGCGCAATGGCCGCGCGCGAGGTCGGCCCGCCCCACGGCACGAGATTCATCGCAGCGACCGCCATGATGAGGATGCAGGTAAGCACGCGCACATCCATCTTCATGTGCCTGTAGAGCGGCAGCAGCGCCGAAAGCGTAATCATGTAGGTGGTGGTGCCGTCGCCATCGAGCGCGACGATAAGGCCGAGAATCGCCGAGCCCATCGTGATCCGCAGCGGATCGCCGTGCGCGAGTTCCACCACCTTGCGCGTCAGCGGATCGAAGAGGCCGGCATCGATCATGATGCCGAAATAGAGAATCGCGAACAGCAGCATTACGCCGGTCGGCGCGATGTCCCTGATCCCGGCGAGCATCATCTCGCCGAGACCCGCCGAGAATCCAGCGATCAGCGCGAACACGGTGGGCACGATGATGAGCGCGATCATCGCCGACATCCGCTTCGTCATGATCAGAGTCATGAACGTCGCGACCATGCCGAAGGCGAGAATGGAAAGCATCAGCCGGCGGTTCCCCTCAGTGCCCGCCGACGTGGGGGCAGTCCCAATGTTTGCATCATTCTAGGCGCCTTTGTCTTTCATGAAGCTGTCAGTGACGCGCGCAGCATCAGCGGCAGCAGGCCGCCCGCTTTCAGCACGCGCACCTCGGCGCGCGTCTCCACCGCAGCGCGTGCCGTGAAGGCGTGAACACGGCCGTCGGCATAATGCACACGCACGGCGCAGGGCGTGGAGGGCGCCAGCGCATCATCGGGCATGTCGATCTCGATGCGGTCGCCGAGGCCGAGCGAAAGCGCCGCGGGGAGTTCGAGCGGGAGGATGCCCATGTTGCAGAGGTTGGAGCGGTGGATACGCTCGAAGCCGACAGCGAGCACCGCGCGCACGCCAAGCAGGTACTGGCCCTTCGCCGCCCAGTCGCGCGACGACCCCATGCCGTAGCGGTCGCCCGCGACGACGACGACGGACTCGCCTTCAGCGGCGTATCGCGCGGCCGCTTGCCACAGCGGCAGCACCTCGCCGCTCGGCGCGTGGATCGTCGATCCGGGCGGAATGTCCGCGCCAAGGAGATTGCGCACGGAGGGGTTGGTGAAGAGGCCGCGCAGCATCACTTCCCAGTTGCCGCGGCGCGCGGAAAAGACGTTGAGATCGTCCGGCCGCTCGCCGCGTTCGATGAGCCAGCGGCCCGCTTCGCCGTGCGGGGGAATCGCGCCTGCCGGGGAGATGTGATCGGTGGTGATGTCGTCGCCGAGCACGATGAGCGGGTGGGCAATGAACCGACCCAGACGCGGCGTGGCGCCGGTCGTGACGAAGGGGGGCGGGCGCAGGTAGGTGGATGCGTCGTCCCACGGATAGAGCGGAGCGGACGACGCGGGGAGCGCGGCCCAGGCGGGGCTGGCTTCGGCAGCGGCATACGCGGCTTCGAAATCGGCGGGATTCGCGGCGGCGGCGAGCGCGGCATCAATCTCGTGTTCGGCAGGCCAGATGTCGCGAAGAAAGACGGGTGCGCCATCGGCGGCGATGCCAAGCGGATCGGTTTCGATCGCGAGGTTGAAATCGCCCGCGAGCGCATAGGTGATGACGAGCGGCGGTGACGCGAGATAGGAATCGCGGATCGATTGATGGACGCGCCCGGGGAAGTTGCGATTGCCCGACAGCACCGCGACGGGATGCGCGCCCTCGCAGATCTGCGCATCCATGGCGGACGCGAGCGGCCCGCTGTTGCCGATGCAGGTGGTGCAGCCGTAGGCGACGATAGCGAAGCCGAGCGCTTCGAGCGGCGCGCGCAGCCCTGCGCGTTCGAGCAGCGCACCGGCTGTCGGCGAGCCCGGCGCAAGACTTGTCTTGACCCAAGGCGGAACCGAAAGTCCGCGTTCGACTGCCGCGCGCGCAAGAAGTCCCGCCGCGACGAGCAGCCGCGCGTCCGACGTGTTCGTGCAACTGGTGATCGCGGCGATGGCGACCGGGCGTTTGCCTGCCGAGACCGGCGTCTCCGCGCGCGCGATCCGGTCCTGCGGGCGGTGCGGCCCGGCGATGCTCGGCACGACGGTAACGAGATCGAGATGCAGCACGCGATCATAATCGGGCGCCGCCTCTGGATCGAACCAGAGCTGCTGCCGGCGCAGATACGCCTCCGCCTGCTGCACATCGCCCTCCGCGCGGCCGGTGGCGCGCAGATAGGCCGTCACGGCATCGTCCGGCGGGAAATACCCCGTCGCGCCGCCGAACTCCGGCGCCATGTTCGCGACAACCGCGCGCGTCCCTGCGGAGAGCGCCGAAACGCCCGGCCCGAAGAATTCGACGAAGCGGCCATCGAGACGCACGCCGCGCAGCATTTCGGTGATGGTGAGCGCGAGGTCCGTCGCGGTCACGCCGGGGCCGAGTTGCCCGGTGAGGCGCACGCCGACAACCTCCGGTACGCGCAGCGTCACTGGCATACCGAGCATCACGCTTTCAGCTTCGAGCCCGCCGACGCCCCAGCCGAGCACGCCGATGCCGTTTATCATCGGCGAGTGGCTGTCGGTGCCGATCAGCGTGTCGGGGAACAGCCATTCGTGCCCCTGCGCGCGCCCACGGCTGACGACAGTGGCGAGGCGTTCGAGATTGATCGTGTGCATGATGCCGGTGCCGGGCGGATGCACGTGCAGCGTTTCGAAGGCCGCGCCCGCCCATTTCATCAGCCCGAAGCGTTCAGCGTTGCGCGCCATTTCGGCAGCGAGATTGGCGGCGAGCGAACCCCGCGTTCCGTAACTGTCGACGGCAATGCTGTGATCGGTGGAAACGTCGACGCGAAGCCCCGGCACGATCCGGCGCGGGTCTCCGCCCGCGTCAGCGATCACCGACCGCATCGCGGCGAGATCGACGAGCGCGGGGCCGCAGGTCGTGTCGTGCATCAGGAGCCGCGCCGGCACGAACGGCAATTCGATCGTCCGGTCGCCGCGCTCCAGCCACGCGACCGCCGCGTGATCGGCATCCGCATCCTCCGCGCGGCGGCGGAGCAGATTTTCGGCAAGGATGCGGTGCACGCACGGCATATGCGCCAGCCGCGCACCGAGCGCGCCGGGCAGGTCCACGCATCTCGGCGGTGTCACGCCTGCCGCGCCTTGCGCGCGATGAACAGCGGAACGCGGAAACGCCGCTCGATGACCCCGCCAAAGCCCTGTTCGCCGACGGCCTCGATTCCGCCTAGAACACGCGCGCGCATCTGCGGCTCCATGCGGCGCACCATCGAGAAGGTCGCATAGAGCGCGCGCATCTCCGCCGCCGTCATCCGCACCGTCATTTCATGCATCTGATGCGCGGCGTGCGCAAACCCCGCCGCGCGGAGTTCGGCGACGCGGTCATCGGTCCACAGCGAATAATGCCGCTGCTCCGGCCCGCGCAGCGATGGCGGCAACTCAGCGTCTTTCAGCAGCGGCAAAACCGCCCGGCTGAACAGATCATGTTCGGGATCGTGAAGCACGGTCCACCACATCGCCCACACACCGCCGGGACGCAGAAGATCCAGCACCATCGGGAGCCCGCGCACAGAATCGACCCAGTGAAACGACGTGGCCGCAACGCCGAGATCGAAGGCGGACGCGGCAAGTCCCGCATCCTCAAGCGGCGCATTCACGACACGCACATTATCGGCCAACCCGCCGAGTGCATCAGCGAGCACCGGATCGGGTTCGACGAGCGTGAGCGAGCCCACATCCGCCGCAAGCAATCGCCGGCTCGCCTGCCCCGTTCCCGGTCCGATCTCGAAAACATCGGCGCCCGGCACGAGCGCGCCTGCCAGCGCGGCGTAGAGCGATTCAGGATAATGCGGCCGCGCACTCGCATAGCCCGCCGCATCCGCACCGAAAATGTGCCGGCCGACCCGCTGGCTTTCGGCGGTCATCATTCGCCGTGCTCTTCGTCGATGCGCGTGGTGATGCCCGTCGCAACGATCGTCCGCGTCGCATCGATCGACGCATAGGTCCAGAAGATCTCCAGTGGATCACGCTCCGACACGTTGCGGAAGAAATGCGGCACGCCTGCGGGAATCCACGTCAGGTCGCGCGGGCGCACATCGTGCTCCGTGCCATCGATATGCGCTCGGCCTTTCCCTGAGAGCACGAGCACACTTTCCTCGCAATTGTGGATGTGGAGCGGCACCGCGCAGCCCGGATCGATGGTGGTGACTCCGTTCAGCATCTGCCGCGAGCCCAGGGTCGCTGTCACCATCGGCCGCGTGCGGATGCCGCCGCCGCGATTCCGAACGGCGAGCGTTTCCGGCCGGAGCAGCACAGCGTTCATCGCGCCCCCCGCGTGCGGATCGCATTGCACACGGCCTCGCCGAATTCGGCAGTACCGAGCGTACCGCCGATGTCGCGCGTGCGCCTGGCGGGATTGTCCAGAACATCTTCGACAGCCGCCTCCAGCATAGCGGCGGCCGGGCTCGACAACCAATCGAGCAGCATCGCAGCCGAGAGGATCAGCGACGTGGGATTGGCGATGCCCTTGCCTGCGATATCGGGCGCGGAGCCGTGCTGCGCCTGCGCGACGCAGATATCGTCGCCCGCGTTGATAGACCCGCCGAGGCCGAGGCTGCCGCAGAGTTCGGAAGCTTCGTCCGAAAGAATATCCCCGAACATGTTCGTGGTGACGATCACATCGAACCGGTCCGGGCTGCGGATGAGCAGCGCGGCGGCGGCATCGACGATGATCTCCTCCAGCTCCACGTCGGGGAATTCGGCGGCGACCTTGCGTACCTCGCGCAGGAACAGCCCATCCGACAGCTTCAGTACGTTCGCCTTGTGCACGGCTGTCACCTTCTTCCGGCGCGTGCGCGCCAGAGCGAATGCGGCGCGTGCGACCCGGGAAGCGCCTTTCGCGGTGATCTTGCGGATGGAGAGCGCCATGTCCTCGTCGGGCATGAATTCGCCGCTTCCCGCGTGCATGTTGCGGTCGGAATAGAAGCCTTCGGTGTTCTCGCGCACGATCACGAGATCCATCGGTTTCCGAAGGATGCTGAGACCCGCCCGCGAACGGCACGGCCGGATGTTGGCGTAGAGCGCGAACTGCGTGCGCAGCGCCGCCGAAGGGTTGATGCCGCCCGCGTCGCGCGGGGGATAATCGAAATGCGAAACAGGCCCGAGGATGACGCCGTCCACCTGCGGAATCCGCTCCAGGACCGCATCGGGGAGCGTCGTGCCGGCTTCGGCGAGACTGGCGAAACCGATGGCGCGTTCCTCGATCGTGATCGTCGCGCCGCATGTCTCCGCGAGCACCTCCAGCACCCGGCGCGTGGCGGCGGAGATTTCGGGACCGATGCCGTCACCCGGAAGCAGGAGGAGATTCATGTAACCGTCCGTTGCAATCGGCACCGACCGGCGTCACGCATGTTGACGCCGGTCGGCAACGGTCAATACCTGCCTAGAAGATGTTCGCGGTGAGCGAGAACTTGATCACAGACGGCGCGCCGAAGGCGATGTAGTTGCTGCTCGTGGACGCGAAATACTTCTTGCCCGTGATGTTCTGCGCATTGACGCGCGCGGTCATCCCCACGCCGCCGATTTCGAACGCGTATGATCCGCCGAGATCGAAGAGCGTGTAACCGGGGAGGAAGAGCGAGTTCTGCGGATTGATCGCACGCGCACCGGTGTAATAGGCACCCGCACTGACCGCGAGACCTTCGACAAGCTGCGTCAGGCGATATTCACCCGAGATCGACCACTGCGTCTTCGCCGTGTTTTCGATGCGGTTGCCGATGAGCGCGGTATCTGCCGTTTCGCCCTGCTTCGCGCGGAGGAACAGTGCCGATCCATAGATCGAAAGATCGGGTGTCACTTCGCCGGTCAGGCTGAATTCGAGACCGCGGTAAGTGGCCTTGCCGTCCTTCACGAAGAAATTGGCAGCGTTCGTGTAGGTCAGCTGACGCGAGATGTCGAAATACGCCGCTGTGAACAACAGCCCCTTTTGCGGCTCGATCTTGATGCCGCCCTCATATTGCTTGGAATTGCTGGCGGGCAGGATTTCGCCCGCGTTGTTTGTTGTGAGCGGGGCGCCGGGCGTCGATTCAAGACCTTCGATGTAGGTCGCGTAGGTGCTGATCCACTCCTTGGGCTTGAACACGAGTCCGCCGGAAAGCGAGATCGGCTTATCGGAGAAGGTTTCCTCACTCGGCCCGGCGACGGTTTCCCGCGTTTCCTTGTAGATCGACTTACGGATGCCGAGCAGCACGCTGAACATGTCGTCGTTCGCCCCCCCGAAGCGCATCCGATCGAAGGCGTAGAAGCCCGTGTCCTTGATCGAGGTGTCGCGCGTCGGATTATAGGGCGACCCGCCACTGTAACGGATGTCGTTGAGATCAACCGGGTTATAGAGATTTTGCACGCAGCCGGCAGCAAGGCCGATCGCGATGCAGTTCGCGTTCGAGCCGGCGCCCCCCGCAAGGTATGACACGGTGAGCGGCGAATACTGACGGCGGATATTCTTCGACGCGCCGATCATCAGTTCGTGAATCACCGGCCCGGTCGCGAACGTGCCCGCCAGCTCGATGCGTCCGTTCTTGTTGCGGTAAAGCTGGCCGTCGGCGGCACCCATCGTCAACACACCATTGCCGGTGACGGGATCGAAGTTGGCGAGGCGGCTGAAGCGGCGGTCACGCTCCACGTAGGAGATGCCGCCTTCGGCCACGAGGTTCCACGCGGGCGTGATCTTCCATGAAACCCGGCCGAGAACGTTGGTGGCATCGGCGCGGTTCATGAAGCCCTTGCTGCCGGGATTGTTCGACGCGCGCGGCAGGTCCGGAACCACGGTCATCAGCGATGCGGCCGCCGTGCGTCCCTGAATGACGGTCGGCTCCGTCACTTCCTTCGAGATGTGCTCGACATCGAGGTTGATCTGGAGGCTGTCTGACGGCGTTAGCTGGAACGCGCCCGACTGGAAGCTGCGGCGGCCCCACGTGTTGTCGATGCCCGAATCGACCGTGCCGTAAACAAGGTTGCCGCGCACGCCGAGGATGCCCCACGTGCCGCCCGCGTCGATATGGCCCTGCACCTGCCCGTGATCGTTGCCGTTCACCGCGACGGAAAGCACCGGATCGAGCGTCGGGCGCTTCGTCGTGAGGTTGATGATGCCCGACGGCGTCGTGAAGCCGTAATAGAGCGCGGACGCACCCTTCAGCGCTTCGACACGTACCTTGTTTTCAAGCGGCAGGTCGATGAGGTTCACGATCGGCAGCGAGCCGTTGAGGCGGTAGTTGCCCCGGTTTTCGACCGGAATGCCGCGGATTGAGAGGTTGTTGTAAACTGTGGGGCTCGTCTGCGAGCTGGTGACGCCCGGCGAGTTGCGCAGCGCATCGAGGATGCTCTGCGCCTGCTGCGATTTCAGCACCTGCTCGGAAATCACGCTGACGGTGAGCGGCGTATCGATCTGGCGCGCGCCGCGGAAGCTGCCCGCCTGCACGAAGTCCGCGCTGTAGCTGTCCTTGCGGTCGGCGGTGACGACGATCTCTTCAAGCACCAGTCCCGACTGCGTATCGGATTCGGCCTGCTGCGCCATCGCCTGGCCGGCTGCCGCCATCGCAATTCCGCTGACGCCGAGCCCGGCGATCCATTTCCACTTCGTGGCCATTCCTAGCACCCCTTTTTTTCCGCCCCAAAGAGGGCGGCAGTTTCCCCATTTACGGGCGCGCACGATCGGCGCGCCGCGACTCACAACCGGCACGCCGCGATGCGCGGACGCCGATGTCGCGCTGACGATATTCGGCGTTAGCTGTCACAAACCTGTCCCGCCTGTGTCCGAAGGGTGACAGCTTGGCGACAGACTGGTTTCCTAGGTTCGTGTAGAGGAACGGCATCGCGCGCCGTGGGGAGACGACATTGAACACAGCAGACAGCTTCAGCCTTTCGCGGCGGCGCTTCGCCGGATTGACGCTTGGCGGCGCCGGCCTGATTGCGTTGCCGGGCCTTGCCGCGTGCGCGCGGGTGGCAACGCCGGGCGTATCAGCCCTCGACGGCCTGCCCCGCACACGCCCTGAAGCGCACGGCGTCGATCCGCAGGCGATCCTCGCCTTTCTTGATGAGGTACGCGGCGCGGGGCTAGAACTGCACAGCTTCATGCTGTCGCGCGGCGGTGACGTGATCAGCGAAGGCTGGTGGACACCCTATCGTGCGGACCGGCCGCACATGATGCATTCGCTGACCAAAAGCGTCGCCGTGTCGGGCGTCGCGATTGCGATTGCCGAAGGCCTGTTCGGCATCGACGACAAGGTCATCTCCTTCTTCCCGGATGAACTCCCGCCGACCGTGAGCGACAACCTCGCCGCGATGACCGTGCGCGATCTGCTCACGATGCGCACCGGCCACGCCGAGGAAATCTCCGGCTCCGTATGGCGGCAGATCAAGACGAGTTGGGTCGCGGAATTCTTCAAGGTGCCGGTCGTCCACAAGCCGGGCACGCGTTTCGTCTATTCGAGCGCGGCGAGTTTCATGCTGTCGGCCATCGTCACCAAAGTGACCGGGCAGACGCTGCGCGATTTCATGGAGCCGCGCTTCTTCAAGCCGCTCGGCATCACCGGGCTCAGCTGGGACGTGGGGCCGGGCGGGATCAACCCGGGCGGCAACGGCCTCACTTTCAAGACCGCCGACGCACTCAAGCTCGGGATGCTTTACGCGCAGAAGGGCCGCTGGAACGGGCAGCAGATCCTCTCCCCCGCATGGGTGGAGGCGGTGAGCAAGCCGCAGGTGGCGGAGGGCGAATACAGCTATCAGTGGTGGATCGGTGCGAACAACACCTACTATGCGGTGGGTCTGTTCACGCAGATGTCGATCGTGTTCCCCGATCACGACGCCGTGCTCGCCGTCACCGGCGCGATCCGCAAGAGCGAGATGCTCTCTCCCATCGTCGACAAGCACTTCCCTGCCGCCTTTGGCGCCGCGAACCTGCCGCCGAAGGACGCCGCCTACGCGGCGCTTGCGGAGCGCACACGCGCGTTGGCGCTGCTTCCGGCGCTTCCCGCCACGACATCGCCGATCGCCGCGCGCATCTCGGGAAAGCGCTTCACGGCGGCCGAAAACGCTGATGGCATCGAGAGCTTTGGTTTCACCTTCGAAGGCGATCGCTGCCGCTTCACGATGCGCGATGCGCGCGGCGAGCACAGCGTCGATGTCGGCCTCGGCCGCTGGATCGAAGGCCGCACGAGCATGACCGGCAACAAGCTCCACCACCAGTATCAGCCGGATTCGATGGTTGTCGTCGCCGGCGGGCGCTGGACCGCACCGGACACGTTCGAGATGGTCTGGCAATTCGCCGAAACCGCGTTCCGCGACACGGTGGTGTGCCGCTTCGAGGGCGACACGATGACGTTCGACCGCAGCGTCAACGTGAATTCGGCGGCAATGTCGCTTCCCACCGTTCGTTCAACACTCGGCTGAGGACGATCGCCATGCTGCAGGGGGCTGCCGTTTTGCTGTTCGCGATGATGGGGGGTCAGGCGGCGGACGCGGGGCGCTTCCCACCGCCGGACTGCGAAACCTATGTCGCCTACGACCGCGACATGGTGCTGCCCGGCTATCTCATTCCTTCGAAGGCGGGCGCCAAGGTCTGCGTTCCGTTCACGACCGTGGGCGCGAGGCCCCCGGCGGATGACAAGGGCGATTTCTACGTCGATGAATTCGCGGAGCCCGTGCTCCGCGCGCGCTGGCTTCAGTGCAAGGCCGATCCCGTGTGCGCGGCGCGGGTGTCGCCGGTCGTCAATCGCCGGAAGCCGCCCAACCGGGAGCAACGCATCACCGATCCGCACCATCGCCACCTGCTCGGCAAGACCGACGAAAAAGCCGATCTCGCGGCGATCCGGCGCCCGGCGTTCTTCGGGCAGGCGCCCTATCGCGAACCCATCGCTGCTGTCGAAGCGAACACCTACACGGTCGAATTCACCGCCCCCGCCGAAGCACACGAGCGTATCCACAAGGGGATCGAAGCGCCGGTCAAACTCCGGGGCTGGTACATGCAGGGGCGCGGCGTGCCGGATGCGAAGGGTCGCACGGTCCGCGCGCTCATCGTGATGAGCGGCGGCGGCGGCACCCGCCTCGCCGCGATCGACCATCCCGAGGACCGGCTTTACAGCGTCCATTCCGAAACCCGGAAAACCGCGATCAATGCGTTCCCGAACACGCGCACCGGCTCACCCGGCCAGGCCGGGTGGCGATCGCTGATGGCGATGCTGAATGCGGCGGGTTTCGATGTGCTCGCCTATGACCGGCGCGGCATCGGCGTTTCGAGCGGTTTCAGCGACACCAACACGCTGCAGCAGGGCCGCGATCTGCTTGCGGCGCTCGCCAGCCTCCGCTCGGGCGAAGGGATACGCGCGCTGTCGCCGAAGGGCAGGCTCTATGCGGGCGCAGATGCCGCCCGCGCTCTGCGCGGCAAGGCCGGTGAACTGCCCACGCTGCTGCTCGGCAATTCGCGCGGCACGATGGCGACCGGCTGGGCGATGACGATAAACTTCGACAAGGACTGCAGTTACGACCTTCCCGAGATCGCCTGCACGCCGCCGCGCCGCGACCCGTCGATCAAGGGCGCGATGCTGATGGCGGAATTTACGAGCGGCCCCGGCTTCGTTTCCGCGACGCCGACGCCCGAGGACGAGGAACGCGGGCTCGGCAAGGATCGCGGCCTGTTCATCGGCGCGAGCCAGATCGAGCACAACATCGTCTTCTTCCCCGGATCGGCGATCCTTGCGGGCATGAAGACATGGCCTGCCGCCTTCTTCGCGCGCGGCCTCTGGGATTATGCCGCCAGCCTTGAAGGCACGATCGCCTCCTACGACCGCGTGCCGGGGCTTAAGGAGCTTGTCGTGGTGCGCGGGCCGCACCCGTTCGAAACGTGGCCCGAGGCGGAGAAGACGCGCGTCCGGGAACGCCTGCGCGCCTTCGCTTTGGCCACGATCCGCGGCGCGCACGACGTGCCCGGCGCGCGCCCGTGGACGACGATGAAAGCGCTTGTCGCGACGACCGAAGATGCGTGGGAGGCGTCGTCGGCGCCGCGACAGTGATTTCCCGTTAGGCACCGGCGGGCAAACACCGATAGACTGAAGATGCGGAGGTCTGTCTATGCAATTGATTATCAACGGCAAAAAGCACGCGTATGACGGCGATCCCGACATGCCGCTGCTCTGGTATGTGCGCGACCTTGCGGGATTGACTGGCACCAAGTTCGGCTGTGGCGCGGGTCTGTGCGGCGCGTGCACTGTGCATGTGGACGGCGCGGCGATGCGGTCGTGCCAGCTTCCGATGTCGGCGGTGGAAGGCCAGTCCGTGACGACGATCGAGGGTCTGTCGGAAAGCGGCGACCATGCCGTGCAGCGCGCCTGGCGTGAGCACGCCGTCGCGCAGTGCGGCTACTGCCAGTCCGGCCAGATCATGCAGGCGGCGGCGCTGCTCGCCGAAACGCCCAAGCCCACGGACGCGGACATCGATGCGGCAATGGCAGGCAACATCTGCCGCTGCGGCACCTACGCGCGCATCCGCGCCGCGATCAAGGCGGCGAGCACAGCAGGAGCGGACGCATGACGGCGGAAACATTCGACCGGATCGCCAACATCAGCCGCCGCGGCCTCCTCGGCGGGGGCGGCGCCTTCGTGCTCGCGATGGGCCTGCCCCGCACCGCGCTGGCGCAGGCGAAGGAAACGCCGAAGTATGGCGCCGATGCGCAGTCCGGCGGCTGGCGCGACGATCCCACGCTGTTCGTTGCGATCGCAGAGGACGGCACGGTGACCATCACCTGCCACCGCGCAGAGATGGGCCAGGGCATCCGTACCAGCCTTGCCATGGTGATCGCCGACGAGCTCGAGGTGGACTGGAGCCGCGTGCGTGTCGAACAGGCCGTGGGCGACGAGGCGCGCTACGGCAACCAGAACACCGACGGATCGCGCAGCATGCGCCACCTGTTCCTGCCGCTCCGCCGCTGCGGCGCGGCGGCGCGCACCATGCTGGAGCAGGCCGCCGCGACGCGCTGGGGCGTCCCCGTCGGCGAGGTCGCGGCGCAGTTGCACGCGGTTGCGCATCGACCCACGGGGCGGACGCTCGGCTACGGCGCGCTTGCAAAGGATGCAGCGGCGCTCGCCGTGCCCGACCGGAATAGTGTGACGCTGAAGGCGCCGGCGGCGTTCCGCTACATCGGCCGCGAGGTGGCTTCCGCCGACGGCGTCGCCATGACGACGGGCCGCGCGAACTACGGCGTCGATGCGCGCCTGCCGGACATGCTCTACGCCGTCATCGCACGCCCGCCCGTCTATGGCGGCAAGGTGAAGAGCGTGGACAAAGCCGCAGCGCTGAAGGTGCCCGGCGTCGTCCAGATCGTCGACCTGCCCGCACCTACACTCCCGTCGGCGTTCCAGCCGCTTGGCGGCGTTGCCGTGCTCGCGGCGAACACGTGGGCAGCGATCAAGGGCCGCGAGGCGCTCACCATCGCGTGGGATGACGGGCCGAACGCCGCTTATGATTCAGACGCCTACCGCGCCGAGCTCGAACGCGCAGCGCGCGCGCCGGGGCAGGTCTCGCGCAGCGACGGCGACGCCGAAGCCGCGCTCGGCAAGGCCGCGAAGCGCATCGCGGCGGAGTATTACCTCCCGCACCTCGCGCAGGCGCCGATGGAGCCGCCGATGGCGCTCGCGCACGCGGGCGCCGACCGTTGCGAGGCGTGGGCCTGCACGCAGGATCCGCAGGCGGCGCGCGACCTCATCGCCGAGGCGCTGAAGATCCCGGTCGCCGATGTCACCATCCACCAGACGCTGCTCGGCGGCGGGTTCGGGCGCAAGTCCAAGCCCGACTACGTGCTCGAAGCGGCGCTGCTCAGCCGCGCCGCAAAGGGCCGGCCGGTGAAGGTGGTGTGGACGCGCGAGGATGACCTGCACCACAGCTACTTCCACACCGTCTCGGTCGAGCGGCTGGAGGGCGGGCTCGACAAGAACGGCCGCACGGTGGCGTGGCGGCACCGGAGCGCAGCGCCCACGATCGGCTCGGTCTTCGGGCCGGACCCGAAGCACCAGCTGCCGTTCGAGCAGGGCATGGGGCTGCGCAACGAGCCGTTCGCGATTCCCGACTTCCGCGCCGAGACGTGCGAAGCGACCGCGCATACGCGCATCGGCTGGTTCCGCTCGGTTTCCAACATCCCGCACTGCTTCGCGGTGCAATCGTTCGTGGCCGAGCTTGCCGCAGCGGCGGGGCGCGACCCAAAGGATTATCTGCTCGAGCTTATCGGCCCCGACCGCACGATCGACCCGCGCGCGATGGGCGACACCACCAACTCCGGCGAGGACCCGGCGCGCTACCCGGTCGAGACCGCGCGGCTGAAGGCGGTGATCAATGCCGCCGCCAAGGGCATCGGCTGGGGCCGGACGCTGCGGGCGGGCCACGGGCTCGGCATCGCCGCGCACTACAGCTTCGTCAGCTACACCGCCTGCGCCTTCGAAGTTTCGGTCAAGGACGGTGAACTCACCATCGAGCGCGCCGACATCGCGGTCGACTGCGGCCCGCAGGTGAACCCGGAGCGTATCCGATCGCAGATGGAAGGCTCGGTCGTGATGGGGATCAGCCTCGCAACGCTTGGCGAGATCAGCTTCAAGGGGGGCCGCGTCCAGCAGGACAACTTCGACGGTTATGCGCTCACCCGCGTCGACGGCGCACCAAAGATCACGCAGGTGCATCTCGTCGGCGGCGGCAACTGGAACGCCCCGCCCGGCGGCATTGGCGAGCCCGGCGTGCCTCCTGTCGCGCCGGCCCTCTGCAACGCGATCCATGCCGCGACAAACAAACGCATCCGATCACTGCCGATCGGAGAACAGCTGAAAATCTAGCGCACGATCCGCGCTGAAGTTTGGAAGATGTCTGGCTGGAACGAATTTTCGTCGGTATCGGGCATGGAATTTAGAAAAAGATTCGTATGTCTCTAAACAGAAATCCAAATCGAAAATCATTATCATAATCAAAACGAAAATTTTCCTAGGAACCGGAAAATCATCAGGATAACGACTGAGCCGCGTTATACGCGGGGCCAGCTAATTGATGCTGGCATCTCATAATTAATATTGAAATTGACTTGCAAAGTCGGGAGGGTTTGATGCGATATTGTGTGATCGCGGGTTTCGCCGCTTTTGTTTCATTCCCCGCATTCGCGGAAGGCCATCTTCCACACGGCCACACGCATAGCCGGGGCGAGATTGACGAGAGCCATTCCCCGCTGCTGCTCCAGGCAACCTATACCGGTGAAGTGATGTCCAACGTCTCCGGCGGCATCAAGCGCGGGAGCCGCTACCTCGACAATCTCGACATTGTCGCTGAAGCCGACCTCGAGGCGATTGCCGGGTGGAAGGGCGCGAGCGCCCACGTCTACGGCCTCTACAACAACGGCAAGTCGTTCAGCGAACTCGCCGGCGATGCGCAGACGGCGAGCAATATCGAAACCGGCGTGCAGGCCTTCCGCCTCTACGAAGCGTGGATCGAGCAGAAATTCGTGGGCGGATCGCTGAAGGTCGGCCTCTACGATCTCAACTCGGAGTTCGACGCGCTTGACGCCTCGGGCCTGTTCATCGGCAGCCCGCACGGCATAGGTACGGACTTCGCCCAGACCGGCGAAAACGGCCCTTCGATCTTCCCATCGACCTCGCTTGCCGCGCGCGTTTCCATTGAACCTGCCGAAGGGTGGGTCGTGCGCGCCGCGGTGCTCGACGGCGTTCCGGGCGACCCTGATCGGCCTAAGCGTACCGCCGTGAAGCTGGGCGACGGTGACGGCGCGCTTCTTGTCGCGGAAATCGAGGCACCTCTGCCGCATGGGCGGCTTCTGTTCGGCGGCTGGAGCTACACGGCACGCTTCGACGATCACGCGGGCAACAGCGGCCGCGGCAACGACGGTCTTTATGTGCGCGGTGAAACCGCCTTGTTTGAGGAAGCCGGCGATCCCGCGCAGGGCCTCGCCGCCTTCGCCCGTCTCGGCATCGCCGACGGACGCTTCAATACGTTCGGAAAGTTCGCGAGCGCCGGCCTTAATTACACGGGGCCGTTCAAGGGGCGCGACGAGGATCAACTGGGATTCGCCGTTGCCGCGGCGTTCACGGGGGATGCGTATAAACGTGCCGTTCCGGCAGATAACGCGGAGGTCGCTTTCGAGCTGACCTATCGTGCGCCTGTCGCGTCGTGGCTGTCACTCCAGCCGAGCGCGCACTACATCATCAATCCCGGCGCCGACCCGACCGTGCGCAATGCGGTCGCCTTCGGCCTGCGGGCGGAAATCTCGTTCAATATTCTAGGCTGAGAATAAGAGCCCGGCCCGTGCATTCAGGATGCACGGGCCGGGATAACCGCAACTAGAACCGGGCGCGAACGCCGACGTACAGCTTGCGTCCGATCACATCGTAGATCGACGCGTTGGTTGCCGAGTTCGAGATGAAGTCGATCGGCGCAACCGGGGGCGTGCGATCGAACAGATTGTCGACGCCCGCATAAATCTCGGTGTTCGAACCGAACAGGTTCTCGAGTTTGTACTTCACCGACATGTCCACATAGACCACGGCGCCGATGCTGTTGTCTTTCTTCGAAAGATCCTCGGGGCCGAACGTGATGTCGTAGACACCGCCGTCGATATAGCGCGCCTGCACGAAGGCACCCCAGCGTTCGGCGTCATAATTGGCCGAAAGCGTCGCCTTGAAATCGGGCATTCCGCCGCCATTGCGACCGCCGAGTTCTCCGGCAACATCGAGCGGTGTGCCACCCGAAGGCGCGATCTTCTTGTAAATGAGATAGCTCGCGACGGCGCCGAGACCCAGCGTACCGTTGCCGAGGTCGGTCGCATAGCGCGCTTCGAAGTCCAGTCCGCGAAGCTTGTAGGTGCCGAGGTTCAGGTTCTGCTGGCGGACCTCTATGAGTTCATCGTCCGCCCCCAAAGTGACGAACTCGCACATAGCCGTTTCACCAGCATAACAACGGTTCACAATGTCCTGGGCGTTGAGCGAACCGATCGCCCCCTTGAGATTGATATCCCAAAAATCGAGCGATGCACGGAAGCTGCCCAGCGTGACGACCGCACCGACTGTCTTCGTGATCGCTCGCTCCTCGGTGAGGTTGGGATTCCCCGAAAGCGGAACACGAACCAGCGATGTTCCCGTGCTGCCCGGATCGAACGGGTTGGCAAGATTGGCGAACAGCAGCACGGTTTCGACGAAGGTCTCGCCGATGCTGGGCGCTCGGATGTCGCGTGAGATCGTACCGCGGAAGCGCAGAAAATCGGCCGGTTCGAAGGTGAGACCCGCCTTCCACGTGACAACGTCGCCGACCGTGGAATAATGCGTGTAGCGTGCGGCACCGTTGAAATCGAGGCGCTGATCGCCGCCGATCAGCGGAATGGCAACCTCGGCGAAGCCTTCCGTCACGTCATATTTGCCTTTGAGGGGCTGCGCGTTGACGATGAGGAACTCCTCGTTGTCATTCGGCGCATTGACGGTCCGGTTCAGTTTCTGCGTGCGATGCTCGGCGCCGACCGTGGCGAGTATCGGGCCGGCCCAGCCTTCGAACAATTCGCCGCCGATTTCACCCGCAAAGACGCTCTGCTTGATGCGCGTCTTCGAGATGCCCGTTTCGGTGATGTAGTCGATCGCACCCTGGCTCGGCGAGCCCTTGCCGAACAGGTTGATCGGCACACAGGCCGAATCGTTGTTCAGCGGATCCGCATCGGCGTTGACGCGGCAAACGATGTTACCACCAACTTCAACCGCATCGGCTGCTTTCACGAGATTGCCAACGAGCAGGTTGTTGTATTGCTTGTTGCTGAAATCGGTCTGACCGTACTGGGCAGAAACTTCCCAGTTCCACTTCGACCCAAGCTCACCCTTGAAACCGCCAACGAAGCGCATGCTTTCAGTCAGCGAAGCTGAGGTGATCGGATCGAATTCCTCAAAGGTGCGAAACAGAACGACCGGATCGCCGAGCGCAGCCACATCCGCAGGCAGATAGGGATTGTCGGGCGTGATCACCACGTCGCCGAAAGAGAAGGCATTTACAAGCGCGCCGCGCGACTTCGAACGCGCGAAGCTCGCTTCGCCGAACACTGTGACGCTTTCGGAAACTTCATAGCTCACTGCGCCGAGCACGTTGAAGCGTTCAGTAGGAACCACCAGCGCAGTCTGGTCTGCAAGACGCGAGCCGCTGCCGCCGATCATCAGGTTGCCGCCGATGTCGCCGAGGATGCGTGTGCGCGCAATGCCGTCCGGGAAGAACTCGAGGTTGTCGGTTGCAAAACCCAACGGAAGCGTCACGCCATTCGGGCTACCAATGAACAGGACGGCGTTATCGCGGAACACGTACTGCGGAATGCCGTCGTTCGGGCCAGTGTCATCCGGGTTGGAGACGATCGCCGGGCTGCGGCGCTGCCACTTGCGTGCGGAGGCCTTCGGGATCCCCTTGTTGTCGTCGTAATCGGCGGCCAGCAGGATGTGCCCGCGGTCTTCGTCGAAGAAACTGCCCCATGCAGCCGACAGGCGCAGGTTTTGCGCGTCGCCGCGGTCGGCAAGCCCGTACTGGGCGTTCAGCTTCAACTCGTCGAGCCGCTCGTTGTATACGAGGTTGATGACGCCGGAGACCGCGTCCGAACCGTAAGCAGCCGAAGCACCGCCGGTGACGATGTCGACGCGCTCGATCGCGAGCGACGGCACGACGTTGAGGTCGACGTTCTCGAATTCATCGAACGGAGTCGAGCGGCGGCCATTGACGAGGACGAGGTTGCGATTGGGGCCGAGGCCGCGAAGGTCGACCACGTTCACGCCGTTCTGACGGCTGTTAAGGTTGGTCGAGGCGGGCGTCAGCGTGCCGGTGAAGGCCGGAATTTCGTTGAGCACGTTGGCGACGTTGGTCGTGCCGCGCTGGTCGATAAGCTCGGTGCCGATCGCCTGGACCGGGGTCGGCGCCTCGAAGTTGCCCTTGATGCGCGTGCCGGTGACCGTGATGATCTCGGCGGCTTCATCCGCCTGAGCAGCGTCGCCGGCGGCCTGCGCAAATGCCGGAGCTGCCACAGCCCACAGCGCCACACCAGCCAAGCTCTTGAATTTGGACCTGAATTTCATCTGGATTTCCCCTTTGATCGCTCTCGGTTCTACCGAGTTTTTCAGCGTAAAGGGATTGATATAGCATTCCTGATTGGAAATAAAGCAGCCTTATTGGAGATTTTTCTAAAATTAAGGCTGCCATATTCCGCTGAAGGACCGATCGTTTCGCGTCCGGGAAGGCGTGAAGATTGAAGGCCTCCCCCGGCGCAGGCGGGAATCCGGCCCTCAGAGGCTCAGGCTGTGCGCGTTCAGCTTGCCGTGCGTGAAGATCGCATGGAGGACCCTGTCCTCGCAGGATGAGATCATCATCAGCGTATGCCTGCGGATTTCGTCGGTC
The DNA here is from genome assembly GCF_963974575.1 of uncultured Sphingosinicella sp. Classification (NCBI taxonomy): domain Bacteria; kingdom Pseudomonadati; phylum Pseudomonadota; class Alphaproteobacteria; order Sphingomonadales; family Sphingosinicellaceae; genus Sphingosinicella; species uncultured Sphingosinicella sp. The sequence continues at coordinate 338,452 of NZ_CAXBBQ010000003.1, forward strand.
TGGTTGTTCTTCACCAGCTCCAGCAGGCTTTTGTGCTGCTCCCAAGGGTAAGGCATGGATTTGGTGAGCTTGATGTAGATCCAGTAAATCCGCATCGTCGTTTCCTCGAGCTGCCGGACCCAGCTGATTAGCAGCTGAAACTGCGTCTGCTGCGCGATATAGAGGTTGAAGTTCCGGTTCGCCTTCAGAATCCGCAGCGCATCCTCGTCGGTCTCGATCGGGCCTTCGTGGAAGATTGCGTCGTTGCGCCGCTTGAACTCAGCCTCCTCGATCTGGGGCGAGATCATCGAAAGAATGCTCGGCTCCATCATCTTGCGGATCGTGAAGTTCTCCTTCACGTCGCGCAGGGTGAGCGGGGCGATCCGTGTTATCCGGGGCGAGTTCGAGACCATGAACTGCTGCGCGGTCATCTGCTCCATGGCGTTTCGCGCCACCGTGCGGCTGATGCCGAACATGCGTGTCAGGATATTTTCTGAAACCTTCTGGCCGGGCTCCAGCCGCTGCGTGACGATCGCATCCATGATCCGATCGAAAACATCGAGGGAGTCGGTCTCCGGCTGTTGATCTGACATCTTCGTCCTGAATCGGGTCTCCACGGTTGCCCGATTGGTACAGCCGGGAGGGATCAAGTCAAACAGGCGCCCTGCCGGTTCATCTATTGCGTCATCGCCGCGACAGGCCTATCGCGTCACGAAAGCGGGCGATAGCGCCTTGCCGCCGCCGACATGTGTCGCGGAACGCACAAGCAAGAGAACATGACTTTCAAGAACATTCCCGCGTTTCTGTCCGAAGCGCTTCACGCGCGCGGCTACGCTGAGCCCACCCCCGTGCAGGCCGCCGTGCTGGAAACCGAGGCCCAGGGGCGCGATCTCATCGTCTCCGCGCAAACAGGATCCGGCAAGACCGTGGCTTTCGGGCTCGCTATCGCGGCCGAATTGCTAGACGAGAAGAGCGTGGCACGGCCGGCCGAGGCCCCTCTCGCCCTCGTTATCGCGCCCACGCGCGAGCTGGCGCTCCAGGTCAGCCGCGAGTTGTCCTGGCTCTACGACGGCACCGGCGCCCGGGTCGCGACGTGCGTGGGCGGCATGAACCCCTCGCTCGAGCGGCGCGCGCTTGCGCGCGGCGCACAGATCGTCGTGGGCACGCCCGGCCGCCTGCGCGACCATCTGGAGCGCGGCGCGCTGGACCTCCGCGCGCTCGCCGCCGTCATCCTGGACGAAGCCGACGAAATGCTCGACATGGGCTTCCGCGAGGATCTCGAAGAGCTGCTCGACGCCACGCCGCAGGAACGGCGCACATTGTTGTTTTCGGCAACCATGCCAAAGCCGATCGTCGCGCTGGCGCGCCGCTATCAGCGCGACGCGCTGCGCATCTCGACGGTCGAGGAGAATCGCGGGCATGGCGATATCAGCTATCAGGCCGTCGCCATCGCGCCGTCCGACATCGAACATGCCGTCGTCAATCTGCTGCGCTTTCACGAGGCGGAAACCGCCATATTGTTCTGCGCGACGCGCGACAATGTGAGGCATCTGCACGCAAGCCTGACCGAGCGCGGGTTCACGGCAGTGGCGCTTTCCGGCGAGCATAGCCAGAATGAGCGAAATCAGGCGCTTCAGGCACTCCGCGACCGGCGCGCGCGCGTCTGCGTCGCAACCGATGTCGCCGCGCGCGGCATCGACCTGCCCGGCCTGTCGCTCGTCATCCATGTCGAGATTCCGCGCGACGCGGAGGCGCTGCAGCATCGATCGGGACGCACGGGCCGCGCCGGCAAGAAAGGCACCGCTATCCTCGTGGTGCCTTATCCGCGGCGCCGGCGCGTGGAGTACATGCTGCGCGATGCGCGCATCGCGGCGGACTGGATCGCGCCGCCCTCGGCCGACGAAATTCGCAGCGCCGATAGCGAAAGGCTGCTTGCCCGGTTGCTCACACCGACCGAGATCGCTGACGAGGACCGCGCCCTCGCCAGTCGGCTGCTGGCGGAACGCAGCCCCGAGGAGATCGCCGCAGCGCTGGTGCATATCCACCGCGCCGCGCTGCCCGAGCCGGAGGAATTGATCGCGGAGAACGGCACACCCGGCCCGCGCGCGCCGCGCGACGGCTTCGAAGGCAGCGCGTGGTTCCGGCTGAACATGGGCCGCAGGCAGAACGCCGATCCGCGCTGGATTCTGCCCCTGCTCTGCCGCCGGGGCCATGTCAGCCGCAGCGATATCGGCGCGATCCGCATTACGGCGAACGAGACCTTGTTTGAAGTCCAGCAAGCCGCCGCCGCCCGCTTCCTCAATATGGTCCGATCCACGGCGAGCGAGAGCGACGACGACGTGGAAATCGTCCCCATCGAGGGGCAGCCGCGCGAAGCGGCGCGGGACAACCGCCGCAATGCGGACAATGCCATGACAGGACCATCGCGTCCGCATCGCCCGAAGCCCTCGTATGGTGCTGGTGCACGGGGCTCGGATCGGGGTCCCGATGCGCGCGGTGCCCGGCATCCCGGCCGCAAGCCGGGCAGCAACAAGAAGCCGGCTCGCCCCCGCTGATGAAAATCCTCGTCGACGCTGATGCCTGCCCGGTGAAGGACGAGATATACAAGGTCGCCTTCCGTCATGCAGTGTCGGTGACGATCGTGAGCAACAGCCCGATCCGCACCCCCGCGCATGGACTGATCAACCGCGTCGTCGTCAGCGACGGCTTCGATGCGGCCGACGACTGGATCGCCGAGCGCGCGGATGGGGCCACGGTCTGCATCACGGCCGATATACTGCTCGCCGATCGCTGCCTGAAGGCGGGCGCGATCGTCATCGGGCCAAATGGCAAGCCCTTCACCGCCAATTCCATCGGGAGTGCGGTTGCCACGCGAGCGATCATGGCCGACCTGCGCGCCAACGGCGACGCGATCGGCGGCCCGCCCCCGTTCACCAAGGCCGACCGCTCACGCTTCCTCTCCGCACTGGACGAAGCAATCGTCCGCCTGCAGCGACAGGTCTAAAGACAATGATCTGCTCGACGTCGATCGCCGCCGACTGAGTTTCCCCGACCTTCTGGACGCAGTAAAAGTAAATTTTCGTCGCTGGAGCGCTGACAAGATCAGGGGCGAGGCGGCCGTCTTGAGAATCCGGCAATGTCGCTTGCCGCTATTGCCGCATCGCAGAGGATGGACCCGCACCAGCTTGGGCGGCTGGTCAAACTCTCCTGGCTGTCGCCGTCGATCATCGAACACATCCACACCGGTGATATCCCGCGTGCCCTCGCGCGCTCACGGCTGCTTGAAGCCGATCTTCCGCTCGACTGGGGCGAGCAGGAGCGCGCTCGGCTTCTGCTGAGCGCATCTTCCCTCGCATCACCGCAGCATCAGGTTCCCATAATGAAGCAAAGCTTTATTACACATCTTCAGCCAACAGCAGGTCTTCGTAGAATGCACTAAATGGCCGGTCCGGGTGCCTGATCTGGATTTCGAGGACCCATAGTCCCGGTGACGGAACAAACGATGCTTCGGCAAGCGATCCTTTGTGCAGCACGGCGTGTGGGAAGTCTGCAAGACGGTGACCAGACATGTCGAGATTGAGTTCCCAACCCATCGTCTGAGCCTCGGCTGCAGCGAAATCGTAAAGTTCCATGCCCGAAAGCCCTTCGGCGAGCCACTTCGCACGGACCCGGCCGAAAAGGTCGCGCACGTCACGCTGCGCGCCCAGCATTTCCGGATCGCTGCCGACAACGAACGTATCGCCGCCGTCGCCTTCCCATTTCTGCCAGACCGGGCCGATATCGATGAAGAAGATGTCATTATCCCGAAGCACCACGCCCGGCTCTGACGGCTGGCCGAAATTCTTCAGCGTGTTGGTTCCGAAACGCACATGAAGCCCGTGCCATCCGCGCAGCATTTCCGCCGCGCGGAGCTGGTCCTTCGCCATGGCAATGGCGTCTTCCTCGAGCATGCCGGGATGGATGCGCGCAGCGATATCGTTGATGACCTTCCGGGTCCGTTCGCGCACGTGCAGGAACATCGCCCTATCGAAATGGCCACCAACCGCTTCGGCCTTCAGCTTCTCGTCCACGCTCAAGTTGTGCCCTTTCCTGTTGGTGCCCCCAACGCACCTCATCCAATCGGCGCCCTATCCGGCATGGCCCACGATCGCGTCCACACCTTTTGGCAACCGCTCCGACGATTGACCCCTGCGAGTTCCTCTCGCACGCCGATCCCGCGCATCTGACGGTTCCCGCAAGCCTTGGGCAAGCGCCTTTTGGAGACCAACGCGGTGCGGCGCATGCACCGCCCGAGCGGCTCTGCTGGTGATTGACGCACACCGGCTATCGCTTGCTTCGCACCTCAGCGACAGCCTGACATCCGGCATAACCGGCCTGGAGGAAGAACGAGGTGGCCGCCGCCTCCGAGGATGGAGCAGGAATTGCAGACCGCCGAAATCAAAGCCGTGCCTGACTCCATTCGTACTCCGGTCGCGTCCCTGATGGTTGATCTTTACGCAGGTCAATTGATGCCCGACGCACAGGTGAAGATCTTCGGGCAGACCGAGCGCGCCTTCGCCACACGCACGGTCCGCAGCGGGACGAACGTTCGGCGTTTAGGTTCAGAGGCTGCGCCCGGACTGCCGGAATTCCCGATTGCTGCCAATGAAACGCAGTATGATCTGTACGATTACATGTCGCGCAATCGTGTGGCCGGACTGCTCGTCATGTCCGGCGATACGCTCATTCACGAACAGTATGAGCTCGGCATCACAGCCGCGACACGCTGGCTTTCGATGTCGATGGCAAAATCCGTCAGCACCACCCTTGTGGGTGCGGCGATCCAGGATGGCTATATCACCTCTGTCGCGGATCCGCTGACCCGCTACCTGCCCGAACTTGCAGGCAGCGCATACGACGGCGTCTCCGTTCGCGAGCTTATGCTGATGACGTCCGGCGTGCGATGGGATGATACGCATACCAATCCGGCCTCCGAACGGCGGCACATGCTGAATCTCCAGATTTCCCAGCAGGCGGGCGCGATCATGCGCTACATGGCGAGCTTGCCGCGCGCGCACGCGCCGGGGGCGTTCTGGAACTACAGCACCGGCGAAACGCATGTCGTCGGCGCGCTGGTTCGCGCCGCGACGGGCAAGTGGCTTGCAGACTATCTTTCGGAGCGCATCTGGTCGCGCATCGGCACTGAAGCCGATGCGGAATGGTGGCTGGAAGCGCCGGGCGGCCTTGAGGTCGCAGGCAGCGGCCTTTGTGCCACGCTTCGCGATTACGCGCGTTTCGGCCGCTTCATCCTCGAAGGCGGCGTGATCGATGGCGAGCGCGTTCTCCCTGCAGACTGGACGCTGGAAGCCACGCGCCCGCGCGAGGTCGGCGGCCAGCGGCTCGATTACGGCTATATGTGGTGGCCGGTTCCGGCACGCGACGGCTCGTTTGCGGATGGTGCCTTTTCAGCGCGCGGCATCTTCGGCCAATATATCTACCTGAACCCCGCGCGGCGCATTCAAATCGTGGTGTTGAGCGCGCGGTCGAAACCGAAAGGGGCTGAAGCCATCCTCGACAACGACTTCTTCAACGCGGTCGTTGAGGCTATTGGATGACAATGAAGGGCGGAGGCAACACCACGCGATGACCACCGCCGCCGACGCACCCTGCCTGCCGTCCGACCAGCGCCCCCGCGAAATTTGGGGGCAACCGCGCGGACTTGCCTACATCGCCTTCACCGAAGCCTGGGAGCGTTTCTCCTTCTATGGAATGCAGGCGCTGCTCGTCCTCTACATGGCCGGACATCTTCTGCACCCCGGCACGATCGAGGGCGTTTGGGGTTTCGCAGGTTTTCGGGAAGCGATCGAAACCGTCACCGGACCGCTTTCCGTGCAGGCGCTGGCCTCGCAGATCTTCGGGCTTTACGTAGGCCTCATCTATTTCACGCCGGTGCTGGGCGGCCTCCTCGGCGACCGCGTGACAGGCCGTAAGCGTGCCGTGCTCGCGGGTGCCGGACTTATGGCGATCGGCCATTTCCTGATGGCCTTCGAGGCGGCATTCCTGCCCGCGCTCGGTTCATTGATCCTCGGCGCGGGGCTTCTGAAGGGCAACCTCGCCGCGCAGGTCGGCGATCTCTACGAGAAGAATGACAGCCGCCGCGACGGCGCCTTCACGATCTACTGCACCGCGATCAATGTCGGCGCGACCATCGCGCCGCTTATCTGCGGTACGCTCGGCGAGCTTTACGGCTGGCACTATGGTTTCGGCGCGGCCGGTATCGGCATGATCGCCGGCATCGTCATCTATCTTGCAGGCTACCGCTACCTGCCGCCCGAAAGCACCGCCATCGAACGCGGCGACAAGCCGAAGCTCGCGCCCGGCGACAGCCGCGTGATCATTGCGCTTCTTGTCGTCCTTGCGATCACGGCGCTTTACTGGACTGCGCAGGCGCAGGTGTGGAACACCTATCCGCTATGGCTGCGCGACCATGTCGGCCGCGACATCCTCGGCTGGACCGTGCCGGTCACCTGGTTTCAGTCGCTCGATTCGCTTGCCGTGCTGCTGCTCGCGCCCGTGATGGTCGTGGCCTGGCGAAGGCAAGCGAAGCGCGGCACCCAGCCAGCCGAGCTGACGAAAATCGCCATCGGCTGCTGCGCGTTCGGCAGCGCCTGCCTGCTTCTCAGCATCGGCGAGCTTATCGCGGGCAGCGGCAAGGTCGCACTGATCTGGCCGGTGGTTTTTCACTTCCTGTGTGCCGTCGGCTATCTCTACATCGCGCCGATCGCGCTGGCGCTTGTATCGCGCGATGCGCCCGCGGCTGTGAATGCCATGATGGTTGGCGCCTACTACCTCGGCATTTTCATCGGCGGCATCGGCAGCGGCTGGCTCGGCCGTTTCTACGAGCCGGTCGGCCCACTTGGGTTCTGGACGCTGCACGCGGCGGTCGTGGCAAGCGGCGCGGTGTTCGTGCTCCTGCTCCGGCCTTGGCTCGTCAGAACACTGCGTCCGCGCGCGGCAGCGTAAACACGGGGAGAGATTGCAAATGAAAATGACGCTGGCGGCCATCGGCCTGCTTGCAGGCGCGGCATGCCCTGCGCTTGGCGTAACGCTCGTCGCCTGTCCGGCAGGCACGGCTGCAAAGGGCTGCACCTACAAGGGTGACGGCGCGATACAGGATGCGATCGACAGGGCCGCAGATGGCGACACCATCTTTGTGCGCGCGGGAGTCTACACGCCGCGCGCCTACAGGGATTTGCCATACAAGGAGATCATCGTTCGCGCATTCGTCGCCGTCGATGGCAAGCGCCTCACCATTCAAGGTGAGAAGGGCGCGGTCCTCGACGGCAGTGCGGGCCTGCCGACCACGGCCATCGGCCTCAAGAACGCGGACGTGACGATCAGTGGCCTCGCCATCACCGGCTTCCGTTTCGACATCGAGGAAGACGACATTTACGAAGGCCACGGCATCTTCGCCGTAGACAGCCGCGCGCGCATCTCTGGCGTTACCATCAGCCGCTATCAGAAAATGGGCCTCACGGGGCGCGGCGACACCATCCTCGACGTGCGTGATTTACAGATACGCGACGGCCACGTCGCAACATGGCTCTACGAGGGCGCATACCTGAGGCTCGACGGAGCGATCTTCCGCAACAACGATTCCTCTGCGGTCGCAGCCTTCAACGACAGCGTCGCCCATCTCGCGCACATCGCCGTCGACCGGAGCGCCGACGACGGGCTCTATACGGCAGACGACGCGGCGATCTTTGTTTCGGACTCCCTTATCGTGGGAAGCAAGCCGATCGCGCTCAATGCCACGGGGAAAAGCCGTATCGTGGGTCGCAATCTCGCGCTTCACGGCAATGCGACCGACACGAGCGAGACGGGCGTAACGCTCCAAGGCGTCATCGCCGGCGACCCGCGCGTGGATGCCGAATACCGGCCGCTCGCCGATTCCCCGATCGCTGGCAAGGGCATCGGCCCCGCCCCGGCCCGCTGAAAATCGCTGCGCGGCGTTGGTGCGGTGTACGCACCACCGCCCGCCGCTTTGTCGCCTTGGCCCGTCTGGCCCGCGACTGAATGATCGCACGCATTGGCCCGACCGCAAAGGCGGGCCGAAACGTGAGGATTTCAGGTTCATGCTTCGTAACTTCGCCGATACTGCCGCGCTCCAGTCCGCCGATGCCGCGCACCACGTCCATTCCTTCGCCGACCCCAAGGCGCTCGCCGCGAAGGGCACGCGCATCATCACGCAGGGCAAGGGTTGCTACGTTTGGGACAATGAAGGCAATCGCCTGCTCGACGGAATGGCCGGCCTGTGGTGCGTCGCGGTGGGTTATGGTCGGCAGGAGCTTACGGACATCGCCGCGCGGCAGATGAACGAGCTGGCCTACTATAACAATCACTTCGGCACCTCGACGCCGCAGATGATCGAACTCGCCGAGAAGATCGCGAAGCTGACGCCCGAGGGCCTTGATCACATCCTGTTCGCGAATTCAGGATCGGAGGCCAACGACACGATCGTCCGCCTCGTCCGCCGCTACTGGATGCTGCAGGGCAAGCCGACGAAGCAGACGTTCATCGGCCGCGATCTCGGCTATCACGGCAGCACGCTCTGCGCCGTCGGCCTTGGCGGGATGCCGCATATGCACGGCATGGCGCCCGAGATGCTGCCGGGCTTCGCGCACATCATGCACCCGCACCACTATCTGCTCGGCGACGGACTGACGCGCGAGGAATTCGGCCTGAAGGCCGCGCGGGCGCTGGAAGAAAAAATCCTCGAACTCGGACCGGACAACATCGCCGCGTTCATCGGCGAGCCGTTGCAGGGCGCGGGCGGCGTGATCGATCCGCCTTCCACCTACTGGCCGGAAATCCAGCGCATCTGCAGCCAATACGACATCCTACTCGTTGCCGACGAGGTGATCTGCGGGTTCGGCCGCACGGGCGAATGGTTCGGATCGCAATATTACGACATCAAGCCCGACCTGATGCCGATGGCGAAGGGGCTTTCCTCCGGCTACCTGCCGATCGCAGCCGTTGCCGTTGGCACGAGGGTGTTCGACGTTTTGAACGAAGGCGGCATGCTTGCGCACGGCTTCACCTATTCGGGTCACCCGGTCGCCTGCGCGGTGGCAAGTGCCAACATCGATATCATCGCGAACGAAGGCCTCGTCGAGCGCGTCCGCGAGGACGTCGGCCCCTATTTCCACCAGTCGCTGCACCAACTCGCCGATGCGCATCCGCTTGTCGGCGAAGTCCGCGGTGTCGGCCTTGTTGCCGCGCTGCAGTTGGTGCGCGCGAAGGCACCGAAGACCTTTTTCACGGCTGAAGAGCAGGCCTCGATCCACTGCCGTGAGGTGCTGTGGGACAAGGGCCTCATCGCCCGCGCCGTCGGGCAGGCGATGGTGCTGAGCCCGCCGCTCGTCATCACGCGCGCGGAGATCGACGAGATGATCGAGAAGATGAAGGCGGGTCTCGACGCAACCGCTCAAGCCTTCGGCGTGCTGTGATGACGATGCCCGTCTCGACAGCGGCAGTTGAACTGATCGCGCGCGGGTTGGCGCTGGGCAGTCCGGCGGCGCGCACCTTCGCGGTGGTCAATCCGGCAAACGGCGCCCACATTGCCGATGTCGCGGACCGGAATGGCGACGACATGCGCGCTGCGATCGCAAGCGCAAAGGCAGCCTTCCCGGCGTGGAGCGCGCGCACCGCGAAGGAACGCGGCGCCATCCTCCGCCGCTGGCACGGGCTCGTCGTCGATCAGGCAGACGTGCTCGCCGAAATCCTCACGCTGGAGCAGGGCAAGCCGCTCGCCGAGGCGCGCGGCGAAATCCTGTTCGGCGCGAATTTCATCGAATGGTTCGCCGAGGAGGCGAAGCGCGTCTACGGCGACATCGTTCCTGCCCACGCGCCCGACAAGCGCTGCCTCGTTCTGAAGCAGCCGGTCGGCGTCGTCGGCGCGATCACGCCGTGGAATTTCCCGAGCGGCATGATCACGCGCAAGGTCGCCCCTGCGCTCGCGGCTGGCTGCACGATCGTCGTGAAGCCCGCTGAAGATACGCCGCTCTCGGCGCTCGCACTCGCCGTGCTGGCAGCGGACGCCGGCCTCCCCCAAGACGTGATGACAATTGTCACGGCAGCGCACGCCGCCGAAGTGGCCAGCGTGCTGACGGCAAGCCCCGACGTCCGCAAACTCTCCTTCACCGGCTCCACGCGCGTCGGCAAGCTGCTGATGCGCCAATGCGCGGATACGGTGAAGAAGCTCAGCCTCGAACTCGGCGGCAACGCGCCATTCATCGTGTTCGAAGACGCCGATCTCGATGCCGCGGTTGCGGGCGCAATGGCCACGAAGTTCCGCAACGCCGGGCAGACCTGCGTGTCGGCGAACCGCATCTATGTGCAGTCGGGCGTCATGGCGGCCTTCGCGCAAAAATATGCGGAGGCGGTGCGTGCGCTCAACGTCGGCGACGGCTTCGAAGGCGGCACGCAGATCGGCCCGCTCATCAATGCAGCGGCAGTGGAGAAAGTCGACAGCCTCGTGCAGGATGCGCTCGGCAAGGGCGCGGTCGCCGTGCTCGGCGGAGGGCGGCACGGGCGTGGCGGCAACTTCTACGCGCCGACGATCCTCACTGGCGTCCTTCCCGAAATGGACATCGCGCACGCCGAGATTTTCGGACCCGTCGCACCGCTCACACCCTTTGAAACCGAAGCCGAGGTCATCGCCCGCGCAAACGATACGCCTTATGGCCTTGCCGCCTATTTCTGGTCGCGCGATATCGGGCGTGTGTTCCGTGTAGCCGAAGCGCTGGAATATGGCATGGTCGGCGCCAACGAGGTGCTGACGTCGAACGAAGGTGCGCCGTTCGGAGGCATCAAGGAATCCGGCATGGGGCGCGAAGGATCGCGCTACGGCATCGAGGATTTCGTTGAAATCAAGTATCTCGCGCTCGGCGGAATCGCCGCGGCGGCATGAACAGGAGAGCGATATGAAGACCAGCAATGAAGTGCTTGAAGCGCGCGTCGAAGCCGTGGCGCGCGGCGTGTCCCACGTCACCAGCATCGTTTGCGACCGCGCGCAGAATGCCGAGATCTGGGATCTTGAAGGACGCCGCTACATCGATTTCGCCGCCGGCATCGCCGTCTGCAACACAGGCCACAATCACCCGGACGTGAAGGCCGCCGTGATCGCCCAGCTCGACCGCTTCACGCACACCAGCTTCAACGTCGCCATGTACCCGCAGTATGTCGCACTCGCGCAGCGCCTGAACGCGCTCGTGCCCGGCAACAGCCCACGCAAGACGATCCTCGTCTCGACGGGAGCGGAAGCGGTGGAGAACGCCGTCAAGGTCGCACGCGTCGCGACAGGCCGTACCGCTGTGATCGCCTTCGCGGCCGGTTTCCACGGCCGGACCATGATGACGATGGCGCTGACCGGCAAGGTCACACCCTACAAGGCCGGCTTTGGCCCCTTCCCCGCCGAAGTGTTCCACGCGCGCTTCCCCGATGAGGCCGCGGGCATCACGGTGGAAGACAGCATCGCAAGCATCCACGACATCTTCCACGAGGATGTCGATCCGGCCCGCGTCGCTGCGATCATCATCGAGCCTGTGCAGGGTGAAGGCGGTTTCAACATCGCCTCCGTTGAACTTCTGCAGGCCCTCCGGAAGCTTTGCGACGATCACGGCATCCTGCTGATCATCGATGAAATCCAGACGGGGTTCGGGCGGACGGGCGCCTACTTCGCCCATGCTCGCGCCGGCATCGAGGCCGACATCATCACGATGGCCAAGGGCATCGCGGGCGGCTACCCGCTCGCGGCCGTCACCGGACGAGCCGACCTGATGGACGCATCCCCGATCGGCGGGCTCGGCGGCACCTATGCCGGTTCACCCGTCGCCTGCGCAGCCGCGCTCGCCGTGCTGGACGTGATCGATCGTGAAGGGCTTTGCGAACGCGCCGAGGCGATCGGACAGACAATCGAAGCGCGGCTCATCGATCTGCGCCAGCGGGCGCGCAAGGGCGTGATCGGCAATATCCGCCGCCTCGGCGCAATGGTCGCGATGGAGCTTTGCAGCGCCGAAGCCCCGCACGTCGCCGACGCCGCGCTCACGCGCGCGCTGATCGCCGAAGCACAGAAGCAGGGACTGATCCTGATTTCGTGCGGCACCAAGGGCAATGTCATCCGCTTCCTGATGCCGCTGACCATCCCGGACGCACAGCTGGAAGAAGGCCTTGCGATCCTGGAGCAGTCGCTCGCCGCGCTCGACGTCCTCACCCCTCGGCTCGCCAACGCAAGCTGAGGGCGCTCAGGCCTTGCCGGAGAGGGATTTCGCAATCGCGTCCTTCACCCAGCGGCGATAGCGGCGGATGAGCGGCGCGTCCCAGCGGTCGCCGCGCGCAATGAAAAGATAAATGCCGTCGCTATAGGGCTGGAAACTCTCCAGCCCTTTTCCGATTTCGACGAGGCGACCGCTTGCCAGATCGTCGGAAGCGATAAGGTGGTTTGCGAGCGCAACGCCGCGCCCGTGCAGCGCGGCATCGAGCGTCAGATGCCCCTGCCAAAGCTTGGGGCCGGTCAGATCGATATCGTCGTAGATGCCGTGCGCGGAGAGCCAGTTCACCCAGGAATCGAAATTGTCCTCATGAAGCAGCCGATGCCGCAACAGATCACCGGGCTTTTCAATGGGCACCGATGCCGCGAGATAGTCCGGGCTTGCGACGGCGACAATCGGCACTCTCGCCAACTCGATATGACGCAGCTTGGGACCAAGCATGAAGGGTGAGCCGTAGGTCGGTACGAACCGGATATCGATATCCGTCTCGTGCGATCCGAAATCAGGGCTGCGATCCGTGGGGCGAATTTCGATCTGCACGGTGGGGTCCAGCCGCTCGAATGCCCCGACGCGGCGCGACATCCAGTGCAGGGCGAAGCCCGGCATGCACCAGATGTGCAGACGATGCTCGCTGCCCCTCCGGATCAATTCCATCGTGGCATCGGCCAGCAGATCGAGCGCCATCGCGACCTGCTCGTGATAGCGGACGCCGGATTCGGTCAGCACCACCCCGGCGGATGTCCGCTCGATGAGCGCTGTTCCGGTCCAGGTTTCAAGGGTTCGGAGGTGGCGGCTGATGACGGCGTGATCGCGGCCGAGGCTCTGCGCCGCACGTCGCACGCCCTTCAGGCGGGCGACCGCATCGAACGCGCGCAGGGCCTCAAACGGCGGCAGCGACTTGCGCGACGGCGGATTGACGCTCTTGACCTTACGCTCCAGCACATAGTCCTCCCGACCGGGCCGAGCTTCCCACCCCGTCCCGTTCGGGTCAAGAACCAGTGATTTAAGCATTGGAAATGCTCGAATACGGGCGGCACCTCATTGAGGCGCCGCCCGTTTCGCTCAGAAGTTTACCGAGCCCTTGATACCAACCACCCGCGGCCGCGTGCGATTGGAGTTTGCCCAGCCCTGATAGGGGTCAATCGCCTTGTTCACGTTGGCGATGTTCTGACCGTAAAGTTCGATATCCACCGCGCCCAATGTCGCGCCGATCCGGGCATTGAGGAGCCCAATGTCGTCCGAAGCCTGCGGCAGCGCCGACGGCAGGAAGCTCGAACGATCGATGTAGGTCACCTTATCACGGTAACTATAGTCCACGCGCACGAAGCCGGGCACGTTTGCTGACCAGTCGAACTCGTAGTTCGCACCAAGCGTGATGCTGAACTTCGGCGTGTAATCGGTGCGGTCACCCGGAATGTTGACCGTATCGGCGGCATCCGTCGCAACAATCTCGCTGTCGAGATACGCGGCGCTTGCCGTGAAGGTAAGCCCGGTGGTCGGGCGAACGGCGGCACCCAGTTCGATGCCCTTCACTTCAACCTCGCCGATGTTGCTCGATTCAGAGAGATAGGCACCGTTCACGTTCACAAGGCGACGGCGCACCATATCCTTGTACTTCGTGAAGAACGCGGCGATGTCGTAGCTGAACGCGCCGTCGGAGGTCATGCCCTTCGTGCCGATCTCGTAGGTGAAGACCTTCTCGGGCTTGTAGGGCGCGAACGGCGCGGAGTTGAAGCCGCCCGAGCGGAAGCCTTTCGCGACGTTCGCGTAGATGCTGGCGTTATCCGAATACTGGTACGAAACGTAGAAGCGCGGATCGACGGAATCGAACTTTGCCGACTGCTCCACGCCCGTTCCGGGCGCATACTCGATCAGGCTCGTCTGCTTATCCTTGAAATAGCGAATACCCGCACCGACCGTGAGGCGGTCGAAGAGCTTGTAGGACGCATCGGCGAACAGCGAGTAGGACTCGGAGCTGGATTTCGAGAGATAGTATTGATCGCCGATGAGGAATCCCCCGCCCTCGGAAATGTCGGCATCAGGCGCGTAGAGATATTCGTACAGGGCGAGCAGCGACCTGTCGCCTTCGCTGTAAAAGGCGCCCAGCGTCCATTCGAACGGGCCGCCGGAAGACGTGAGGCGGAGTTCCTGGCTGAATTGATCCGCGTCGATCCAGCGGTCGTCGTTGCCCTCGACGATGTTGTACGAATAATTGCCCGGGCGCGGAATGTAGGTGAACGGATACTGGTGCTTGTGCTCGATATAGGTCGTGGCGCTCACCAGCTCCGCAAAGCCCATGTCGTAGCGGAGTTCGAGATTGTAGAGATCGAAATCGAATTCCTTGGGGATCATCACCTTGCTGCGATCCGGGCCGATATCGACCGTGCGGTCGGGCTCTTCGAAACCCGTACCGAGCTTGGTGTCGGCGCGGTGGATCTGCACCATGCCCTCGGCGCGGAAGTTGTCACTTGGCGTCCACAGCAGCTTGGCCCGCACATTGATAAGCTCGGTGCCGTTCCCGTCCTTGATGCCGGCTTCCGGCTGATCGATCCAGCCCCCGCCCTGCTCGTAGGCACCCGCGATACGCAGCGCCAGCTGATCCAGAACCAGGGGGATGTTTAGCACCCCGCTCAGCTTGGTACCCAGCTCTCCGCTGGCTACATTGTAAACTTCGCCTTCGAGCTTGCCCTCGAACTGGCTGGTGTTCGGGTCGTTCGTCACGAAGCGGACCGTGCCGCCTGCCGACCCCTGGCCATAAAGCGTTCCCTGCGGGCCTTTCAGCACCTCGACGCGCGCGAAATCGAGCGGAACGGGGCTCAACTGGTCGTAGCCGGAAAGCGAAAGCGGCGCTTCATCGAGATACATGCTGACAAGCGCGCCGGAGCCGGACTGGTTGGCGAGGCCGCGCAGGAAGATCGTGTAGCTGCCGGGGCCATCTTCGCGCATCGTCAGGCCGGGAACCGCAAACGACAGGTCTTGCACATTGTCGATGCCGCGCCGTTCGAGATCTTCACCGCCGAGCACCGACACAGCCATCGGAACATCGATCAGGCGCTGCTCGCGTTTCTGGGCAGTGACGACGATGATCTGGCCGCTATCGACCGCGTCCACGGACTCCTGCGCGTAAGCCGTTGTCGCCGCCAGCATCGCGAACGCGGAAACGCCCGCGGCAAATATCGTTTTGGAAACCATCATTACCCCCTTTTTTCAGGCTCGTTATTGATTGAAAAGGCTATGGCAGCGCCGTTTCCACGGCAGATGCGAAAATCGCGACATGCGGTGCAATGAGCGCACCACCATGGGTGACAGGTAAGCGGTCAGGCAAAAGCCGCAATGCCGGTCTGCGCGCGCCCGAGGATCAGCGTGTGGACATCGTGCGTGCCTTCGTACGTATTGACCGCCTCCAGGTTGCAGACGTGGCGCATGACGTGAAACGCACCGGAAATGCCGTTGCCGCCGTGCACGTCGCGGGCGGCGCGCGCGATATCGAGCGCCTTGCCACAGCTGTTACGCTTGATGATCGAAATCGCTTCGGGCGGGCACGCGCCCGCGTCCAGCAGCCGCCCGACCTTGAGACAGGCCTGCAGCCCGATCGCGATTTCCACCTGCATTTCCACGAGCTTGCGCTGCACAAGCTGGTTCGCCGCGAGTGGCCGCCCGAACTGGTGCCGCTCAAGCGCATAGGTCCGCGCCGCCTGCCAGCACGCGCCGGCGGCACCAAGTGCGCCCCAGCCGATGCCGTAGCGCGCCTTGTTCAGGCATCCAAACGGCCCTTTGAGCCCCTGCACGTTGGGCAGCAGGTTTTCTTCGGGTACGAACACACCGTCCATCACGATTTCACCCGTGATGGAGGCGCGCAGTGCGAGCTTATCCTTGATTTCGGGTGTCGACAGGCCTTCCGCACCGCGTTCGAGCACGAAACCGCGGAGCACGCCCTCCAGCTTCGCCCAGACCACCAACACGTCGGCAATGGGTGAATTCGTGATCCACATCTTCGTGCCGGTGAGCCGGTAGCCGCCCGGAACTCTCTCTGCGCGCGTGGCGAGGCTTCCCGGATCAGAGCCGGAGCCGGGCTCGGTCAGCCCGAAGCAGCCGACGAGCTCACCTGCGATCAAGCCCGGAAGCCATCGCGCGCGCTGTGCGTCCGAACCGTAGGCATGGATAGGGTGGATGACGAGACTGGATTGAACGCTCATCGCGGAACGGTACCCGGAATCGACCGCTTCGACCTCGCGCGCGATCAGTCCATAAGCGACATGGCTGGCCCCGACACCGCCATCTGCCTCTGGAATCGTGGCGCCTAGCAAGCCAAGGTCTCCCATTTCGCGCATGATCGCGCGGTCGAAAACACCCTCTCGATTGGCGTCCACGATGCGGGGCAGCAGTTCTGTCTGTGCGTAACTTCTAGCGGTATCGCGGATCAGCCGCTCCTCGTCCGTCAACTCTGAATCGAGGGCGAGCGGGTCCGTCCAGTCAAACTGGTCAGGCATGCCGTATTGTCTCCTTGGTTTATCGGCGTTTCTGGCCGTGCTGCTGCCAGCGTCCGGGATTGATCGTCACCCCGCCGCGACCATCGAAACGCAGCACGGTCGGGTATCGGCCCGGCACTACATAGTCGCCGGTTTCGCTGGGAATCACTTCGACGGCGTTCTCTTTCGGAATGCCAAACACCTTGCGTTCGCCCACCGCCTGGCCAAACAGACGCCCGTCCTCAACCTTGAGGTCGAGCTCGGCAAGCGCGCTGAACCGATAGCGGCCCGCGAGCTTGCGAAGTGCAGCAACATCCACCGCACGGCGCGGCGGCGCATCGAACGTCGCCTTCGGCTGCGGGGGCACGGCACTGAGGATCGCATCCCACATCACCTCGGACGTGATCGTACCGATGTCGAGCAGGCTGATACGTTTATCGTCGGCAGGCGTGAACTCGGCCGTGGAGACCGCGTAGAGCACATCACCGTCGAATTCTGTCTGGAAAGGCTGGATACCGCGGGCCATCGAGGTGTGCACCTGGATAGCCAGCCGCTTGAGCTCCCAAGGCTCCATCTTCTGGTTCACAACGATGAGGCTGATCGTCGTATTCTTCTTTTCGGCAGACGGCGCCACGCCCGTCCAGCCCGGCTTGCCGCTACCCGGCGTCCCCGCCAGAATATCGTGAGTCTTGAACCCGGCGGGCCATGTATTGTCGGGATAGCACGCCGCGGTTCCGCCCTCGCGGTCTGTCACGACGCCGAGGGCATTCACGACCGTGAAGGCCGCGATCTTGAGGTCTCCGACCTGCCGGAACGCGCCGCCCTGCCCTGAATGCGCGTTACATCCGAAAATGCTCCCGCTGACCGCCGAGCGCCCCGCCCCATACGCGCCGCGCGGGAACACGCCCGGCACCGCCGCCTTCAGCGCCGCCTGCGCAAGGCGCTTGTCCGGGTAGATTTCGTTGAGGCGGCGCCTGCCGAAATCATAGATGATCGATCCTACCGTAAGGCCGACATTGTCCCAGTTGCCGCCGCGATAGCCTTCGTCCTTCAGCGCCGTATTCACGGCTGTCACGGCTTCGAGGCCGTACCAGGACCCGCCAGAGAGAACGACCGAGTCCACTTCGGGGAACGGGTAGCCAATCCCCAGATACTCGGTATTCACCGTGCCCGGCCCACCGCCGCGCACATCGACCGCCGCCAGCATCTTTCGATTGAACCGGAACACCGTGAGTCCGGTCGGGCCGGCCTCATACTGGCCCGTTCCGATCTTGAAAGCCGGCCAGTCGAAGCGCAGCGCATCAGGCGTGTCGTAGCCGTCGTTGAGCGTAAGTTTCAGAGCGTCTTGCTCCGCGGACTGGGCGTGTAGCGCCTGCAACGGCAGCACGGCGGCCAGCGCCGCCAAGGCCGCGCCCATCATCCTGTATGCCCTTGCTCGCTTCATAAGAACCTCCATCCCGGCGCCTCGATCTTCAGAATTACGATCGTGGCTACGAAAACGAGATGCAAATGCAAAGGCCAGCGTTGCGCGACGCGCACCACCGCGGACGCTCCAGTCAGCTTCACAGGCACGCGCCCGGATGCCCCTATGATGCGGCGCTCAAGCTTTTCAGAAGGGGCAACCATCTTGGGAATCGCACGATCCGGTCTCCTCGCGCTTCATCGCTGGCTTAGCCTTTCAGCGATGCTGTTCTGGGTACTGCAAGCGGCCTCCGGCGTCCTGATCGTGTTTCACTGGGAACTCGAGGACGCCCTGATCCGTGCCCCGCACATCCGGACCGACCCGTCAGCGATCGAAACGCAGCTCGGCACAATGGTGCCGCCCGGCTCCGGTCTCGTTATCGAATCGGTATGGACAAGCGGCGGCGCGAAAGACCGCTACGATGTCTATGTCGAGACCCCGGACGGAGACGCAGAGCGTACCATCCGCATCGACGGCGCAGGCAACATCCTGCGAACGCTGACACCCGCAGAAAGCGGCGTGTTCGATGCGATCGTGGGCTTCCACCATGATTTGTTGGCCGGTGAAACGGGACGCTGGATTGTCGGCATCAGTGGCCTCCTGTTGGCAGGCAACATCGGAATCGCGCTCTTCTTGGCCTGGCCGGGGCGACAGAGGCTGCGCGCTTTGAAGCCTCCCGCCAAATCGGCGCGCGGTATCCCAAGACTCTATGGCTGGCACCGCGCTGTGGGCTTCTGGGGCGCCCTACCTGCGCTCGCGCTTTCGCTGGCAGGGGTTCTACTCGTCTTTCAGGACAGCGCAGAGGCGTGGCTGGCGCCGACGTCGATCGCCAAACCCACCGAACCGTGGACAGCCGCATCGCCGCCGGGTTTCGGCAAGGTGGTCGGGGCTGCCATGGCACTCTACCCCGATGCTCGTCTCGCCGATGTCAGCTTCCCAACACCCGACTCTGCGGTCTGGCGCGTCAGGCTTCGTACTGACGGCGAAGCGCGACGCGCCTACGGACGGACCACGGTATTCGTAAGCGGCAACAGCGGACAGATTCTGGCGAGTCTGCCAGCGTCCGCAGCCCCGCCCCGCAGAGCCTTTCTCGATGGCATCTTCCCGTTTCACACGGGCGAGATCGCAGGACTGCCGGGACGGCTCGCCGTTGTTGCCACTGGGCTTTGGCTGTTGACGATGGCTTTTCTAGGCCTCGTTCTGTGGAAAATGCGCCGACGTGCGCGGTGATACCTGGTCACCGGCGCACGCACTATTGGCAGCACCGGACGAAAGTGGGCACTTCTAGAGTGCGGCAAAGGGAACAAGGGAGACGGGCATGACATTCAGACCGGCACTTCGCAGCGCGCTTATCGCCGCCGCAGCGACCAGCTTCGCCGCATTGCCAGCAACAGCGCAGCAAACACCCCAAATCCTCACCTCCCCCAGCAAAGACGTTACGCTGACGCTTAGCGAAGGGACGTGGATGAGCGTCGATGTCAGCCCGGACGGCAAAACGATCCTGTTTGATCTGCTGAACGACATCTATGCCATGCCCGCAGCCGGTGGTGAGGCGAAGCCAATCCTCTCCGGCCCCGCGACCCAGCGCAGTCCGCAGTTCAACCCCGATGGACGAAGCATTCTCTATCTCAGCGATGAAAGCGGCGCGGACAACATCTGGATCGCGGATCCCGACGGTCGCAATCCCCGCCAGATCAGCCACGAAACGCTTGCGATGATCACGGCGCCGTCCTGGTCGCCGGACGGCAGAGCGATCGCAGCGACGAAAACCAGCGCTTCCGTATTTGAAATGCGAAGCTCCGAAATTCGACGCTTCGACGTGGCGGGTGGCGATACGCAAATCATCGAACCGCCGAGCAGTGGCAAGGATATACAGGAGCCCCGGTACGCGCCCGATGGCCGTGTCCTCTACTACACGGAACGCGTGGGCGGCACGCATTACGTCTATCACAATCCGGGCCTGTCGAACTTCGTGATCCGTCGCCGCGATCTCGCCACGGGGGAGACCAGCGATCTCGTCTCCGGGTTCGGCAGCGCGACAAGCCCACAGGTTTCACCGGATGGCAAGCAGATCGCTTTCGTGCGCCGTGTCGGCGCGAAAACCGTGCTGTTCCGTTACGATATCGAGACACGCGTTCAGACCGCAATCTATCAGGATCTCGACCGCGATTTGCAGGCCGACTATCTGGCGCAGGAACATTATTATCCGGCGTTCGACTGGTTCCCCGACAATCTCCACGTCGCCATATGGGGCAAAGGCAAGCTCTACAAGGTGAACATGCGGACCGGCGCGGCGACGGAGATTCCGTTCCGTGCCACGGCGCGACATCGCATTCACGACTCGCTCCGCACGAAACTCGATCTCGCGCCCGCGCGCGTCGACGTGAAAATCATTCGTCAGATCGCGCCTGCGCCTGATGGCAAAACGATCCTATTCCGCGCTCTGGGCTCGCTCTGGCAGCAAGATATGGCTGGGGCCGCACCGCCACGCCGCCTCACGACTGGCAAGGGGGCTGAATCTGATCCAACCTGGTCTCGGGACGGCCGAACGATCGCCTATGTCGATTGGGACGACGAAACGGGAAGCACGCTTCGCCTGCGCGATGTCCGCAGCGGCCGCGAGAGCATCGTCGTCAAAAGCCGCGGCATCATCGGCGAACCGAAATTCTCGAACGACGGCAAACGCATTGCTTATCGTATTCTGGAACCCGACAGTGCCATGGGCGGGGCGAGCGACCCAAGCGGCCTTTATGTGACCGACACGAATGGCCGCAATCCGCGTTTCCTCTCAAAGGCTGCCGGGCTCGTGCGCTTCTCGCCTGATGATGCGCGCATCTATTTCACCGGCATGCCCGATTACAGTGCGAAGCGCGCGGTCATCCTACGCAGCATTGCCCTTGCCGGCGGGGAGGCACACGACCATGCTTATGCCGAAACTGCGGATGCGGGAGATTTCACGCTAAGCCCCGATCTCAAATGGATCGCCTTCAAGGAGGAGCAACAGCTTCACCTGATGCCATTTGCACCCGGCGCCAAGACACCGGTGAACATCACAGCCAAGGCCAATCCCTCGGCGCGGACTCTGACACGTTCCGGGGGCTTCGAAATGGCCTGGAGCGCGGATTCGGCGCGCCTCCACTGGACGCTCGGGCCCAGCCTTTTCGGTACGGCACCGGGCGATAGTGGCATCGTCGACATGCCCGCACGAATGATAGCCCTCGCCGCTCCAACCGATATTCCCAATGGCAGCATCGCCTTTACGAATGCCCGCATTCTCACGATGACCGGGGACGACACCGTTATCCCGCGCGGCAGGGTTATCGTTGAAGGCAATCGCATCGCGGCCGTTGGCGCGGATGACAGCGTGACAATTCCGGCGAAGGCAAAAGTCATCGATCTCGACGGTCGTACATTGATGCCGGGCCTGTTCGACGCGCACGGCCATATCGACTGCTGCTACGGGACGAGCGTGATGCCGCAGAAGCATCCGACGCGCTATGCGGCGCTCGCCTATGGCATCACCACTAATTTCGATCCCTATGCGAACGAACTGCCAAGCTATGAAACCGGCGAAATGACGATCGCCGGCAAGATGGTCGGGCCGCGCTGGATCACCACCGGAAACGTGATTTATGGCCGCGCCGGAAAACCCGATCGCGTTTTCAACCGCATCGAAAGCCTGGAAGATGCCCGCGCGATTTCAAGGCGCAAGGCGGCGATCACCGACGGCGCGATCTTCAAGAGCTACAAGCTGACAACGCGCGCGCAGAAGCAGCGGCTTCTTCAGGCCGCGGCCGAGGGTGGCCAAATGGTCGACGCCGAAGGCGCCGGGCATTTCTACGACAATGTCAGCATGATTCTCGATGGCTACACCAACCTCGAACACAATCTGCCGGTCGCCACCTACTATGATGACCTCCTGCAGCTCTTCCGGAATTCACAGCTATCGACGACGCCGACTCTGATCGTCACCTTCGGCGAACTTTTCGGCGAGAACTACATCTACCAGCATCAGGAACCGTGGAAGGAGGCAAAGGTCCGCACGTTCATTCCGGGCGTCAACAATGCATACAACCCGGTCTCAGGCCCTTCGGATGCACCGCTCTATGTGCGTGCAATGCAATCCATCCATCAGGCGGACGAACTCTACGATGTCGGGTTCCGTTCGGTGAGTCGTTCGATCAAGCGGCTCGACGATGCCGGTGTGCGCGTGAACGTCGGTTCCCACGGCCAGGCCTCCGGCATTGCGATGCACTGGGAGATGCAACTTCTTGCCGAAGGCGGCATGGCTCCGATGAGCATCCTTCGCGCTGCGACCATCAACGGCGCACGGACCTACGGCCTCGATCATCAGCTCGGATCGATCGAGACCGGGAAGCTCGCCGATCTCATCGTTCTAGACCGCGATCCGCTCGCGGACATCAAGAATACGAACAGCGTGCGCTACACAATGGTGAATGGCCGGCTCTACGATTCCGAAACGATGAACGAGATCGGAAATCATCCGCGCAAACGCAGCAAGTTCTTCTGGGAAATGACCAATCAGAACGGGATCGCATGGAATCCTGCATGGGGAGAGGTCGGACGCGAGCGCTAGACACGAGATCCTCACGGTGGCCGCACTGTGCGCGTTTCAGGGCGCGCCGCCTGATGATCGACGGATGGCCCTATGTTCTGGGCGCGCAGGAGATCTGAGAACCGGATTTCCCAGCAGGTTGGGAGCGGCAGAAGGACCACATTCGCGGCATATCAGACATTTATCAGCGCATTTCATCATTCCGAAAGCGAACATCCATTCATTGTGAGAGCGTCTGAATGGGGCCACCTCTTACTGACGATTCAGGTGCTTTTTCAAAAAAGGACCATAATTCGCGGTGCGGTCAACGTACCGGACAACGCTCCCATAGGCGTCAACTCGCTTCATCTAGTTCCGAGAAACGGTCCCGCACCCAATCCGCGATATAGGATTTGACGGGCTCCATATTATCGGCGCTGCAATGTTCGACACCCCCCTCTCGCTCCGAGAACAATCTGAGTTCGACACAAGGACTGTTCACGGCTTGATCGCGACTTTGGTAGGCATATTCGCGCGGTATCTGCCTGTCTCTTGACCCGTGCGTGATAAGGAACGGCACGGTCATCTTGTCCATATGACCGTTTAACGTCACCTTCGGCATCAAGGCCATGAAGGTTTCCATATCCGGCTGGCCCCACACCCACATGACGTGATCCCAATAGTGGGGCACCGGGTTTTCGCCTTCGTTCTTGAGCCGGCGCGACTGGAGTTCGCCCCAGTTGTGGTTGGCGCCCCATGCGACGCACAACTTGAAGCGCTTTTCATAGATGGCGGCACGTGGCGCGTAATAGCCGCCAAGTGACCAACCCATCATGCCGATGGCGTTCTTGTCTACATCGATCCGGCGTTCCAGAGCATCGACCGCCGCACCAGCCCAGCGCTCTGAATCGTGGATCGCGGGCAGCCCATTGAGGCGCAGCGCCTCGCCGACGCCCGGCTGATCGACCGCGAGAACCGAGATGCCGCGCCGGACGAAGGTATCGCCGATCGACAACGCGATCATTTCCTTTACGCTGTCGAGACCGTTGCAGAAAACCATGGTCGGGCGTGGCCCCACGCCTTCGCCCGGGATGAATAGTGCGGGAAAGCGCGCGCCTTCAAACGGGATTTCGACGCGTTCCCAGCCGAGGCCCGACTTGTCGATCGCGCGCTGCATCGTCTCCAGCATCTTGCGATACATTTGTTTGCGCGGTTCGTAGTCACGCGCCTGCATGCGCTCCGCCGTCATGTAATAAGCGGTGGCACGGCGGTATTTTTCGCCCGCGCTCAGATCATGCCCTGCCGCTTCGCATTGCTCGCCAAGTTCAACCAACCGATCAGCCATTCGGCCCCAGCTTTCGAAGAACGCCGCCGTTCCCTTGTCAGCGCCCTCGCGCGCGATTTCGCGCACTTCGTCGTTGGCGCGGTCGATCTCGCCGATAGCGCCGCCCATACAAAGGCAAATATTGACGCCGAGATTCCAGACGTAGTTTCCAGGGAACGGTTCGTACATCGTGTTTCCTTCAGACGCGTTGAGATGATGCAGCAGCTTCGTCCGCCACAAGCCGCTGATAGATGCGTCGCGCGCGCGTCGAACCGTTGTCGATGGCAAGCAGCGCAGGCTTCAGATCGAACAGATCGGCATGGCCGAGCGCTCGCTGCTGCGCCTCGATCATCGGCTTGTCCTCCTGCTCGAAGGCGGTGCGTAGCCCGGCGGCCATGGCCGCGTTGTATGCGGCGTCGTCCGTTTTATAGTTCCTCGAATTGCAGTAGAAATAATGCGATGTGGTCAGCGTTTCAGGCGTCATGATGTGCGCGTTCCACGTATCTATGCCCTGTTCGGGCGCGCGGCCAAGTGGTGTCGCGCCAACACGCAGGATCATCACGCCGCTTGGATGCCAGACCACCTCGGTCCACATGTCCGTTTGCATCATCGGATCAGGCATTTCCGGACGGAATATCGGAATCGCGGGTTCACCGCTCGTGAACCAGCGCACGAACACGGTGTTGCCGCGTTCCTCAACCTTTGCGCGTGAGCGCGTGATCGATCCGCCACCCAGCGTATCGGGGTGGAGATAATCGGCGTGCGAGAGATCGAGTATATTGTCTTCAAGCAGTTTGTGGCCGGCTGCCGTGTACATGTAGCCCTTGCTGAACGCGTGCTCGCCGGCATTATCGATGAAGCTCATGGCGGGGACATCATCCGGGTCGGCCCGTTCGGGGTCACCCATCCAGATCCAGACGATTCCATGACGTTCCAGACACAGATAGGTGCGAATCGAAAGTGCGCTTGTCGCTGAGCCATGTGGGTTGTGCGTGCATGCCCCCGAAGCACCATTGAACACCAGCCCATGATAGCCGCAGCGCACCGTGCCACCGTCTACTAAGCCCATGCTCAGCGGAGCCAGACGGTGCGGACAACGATCGGCGACGGCAAACAATCTGTTATCGGCGCGCCAGAACAGCACCGCATCGCCGATGATGGTGCGCGCGAGCATGCCTTCATTCAATTCGTCGGCCCAAGCCGCGACATACCAGCAGTTCCTGAGGAAACTCATGCGACGCTGCCTCTCCGGGGGCCGATGCCTTCATTCCAGTGCACCATCGGCAAACCGGCGACGGGACTCGTGAATGCGGGTATCCGCGTTGCTCGTAGACCGCCGAGATAGACCGTGCTGAGGTCGGGGCCGCCGAAGGTTATGCTGGCGAGCCACGGGCAGATCGTGCCGCCGCACGCCATCAGCGTGTCGAAACTGACCGGTGACCCGGACGCGAATTCGGCCTCGAAGCGGGCTGTTGCGGACGGATTGCCGTCTGCAAGCAGTTCGAGGAGGTCGCCTTCGGGCGTAATTGCCACGAGGCGGTCGGCGAAAACCATCGTGGCCCAGAGATTGCCGTAGGCGTCGAACGCGATGCCATCGATTGCGCCGTCGCCGAGGCTGGAGGGACCGTAAACCTCGCGATCGGTCAGCGATCCGTCGGGCTGCACGCGCAGGCGCGTGACACGCTTGGCCGTCGTCTCAGCGACATAAAGCCATTCTTCCGCCGCGTCGAAACGGATTTCATTGGTGAAATGAAATCCGTCCGCGACGGTGCGCGAGCCTTTTTTGTCGATCAGGCAGATGCTGCCGTCCGCCAGCGCGGGAGTGACCGCGTCGCTCCATGGATTGATGTTCGTGGAGATCGTCACCCACAGCCTATCGCGGCTATCGCGCAGCACGAAATTGACCTTGCCCATCGGCTTGCCGTCGATGCTGTCGGCGAGCACGCGGGTCCTGCCGTCGCGCGTCATTACCTCCAGCCGGTCGGTTCCGAAATTCGAAATGAGAATATCGCCATTGCGTGCGAAGGCGAGACCGTTTGGCAATGTACCGCCGAGCAGGCTCCCGGCAGCGTCAACGGAAATATCGAAATGCGGGTCTGCTTCCTGGACGACGAGCTGCTGTGAGCCGTTGCTGCCGATACGCATGACGCCTCCCCGCGCGTCCGCGCTCCACAGCGTGCCGTCCTTCTCGGCAAGAATGCATTCGGGGCGCTGGAGATCCCGGCCGAGATAGCGGATTGCCGATGGATCGACACACCAATCGCGCAGCGGATTATCGGCTCGTATCATGTCAGTCCTCGATGATTGCGACAGCACGCGTCCAGCCTGCGGAAGCGGCGCGTATCTTCATCGGGAAGCAGGCGATGGTGAAGCCGGCCGAGGGTAAGACTTCGAGATTATGCAACTTTTCGAGGTGGCAATAGCCGATGTCGCGCCCAGCCTTGTGGCCTTCCCAGATGAGGCCGGGATTCCCCGTCTCCAGGTATTTCTCCCGCGTATGGACGAACGGAGCATCCCAGCTCCAGCCGTCGGTACCTGTCAGGCGAACGCCGCGCTCGAGCAGGTACATCGTGGCCTCGTAACCCATGCCGCAGCCGGCGGTCACATAGTCGTCCTGCCCGTAGCGCTTACCTGCAGCCGTGTTGACGACAATGATTTCGAGCGGTGAGAGCCTGTGACCAATCCGGTCCAGCTCCGCTTCGACATCGGCAGCCGTCACGACATAACCGTCATCGAAATGGCGGAAATCGAGCTTCACGCCCGGCTGAAAGCACCAGTCGAGCGGCACCTCATCGATCGTGATGGCGCGCTCGCCCTTGTTCATCGTCGAGGCGAAATGCCAGGGCGCGTCCAGATGCGTGCCATTATGCGTGATGAGCTCGATCCGCTCGATCGCCCAGGCCTCACCATCTGGTAGATCCTCGGGTTTCAGGCCCGGAAAGAACCCCGCCAGATCGGGCACGGACGTCTTGTGATCGATATAGTCGATCTTCGGGCGGAACGGAGGCGGATCGGAAATCACGTCGTTTTCGAGATAGATTGAGAGATCGATGATCTTGCGCCCCATGATCAGAACTCCACCCTGTCGCCGCCCTTCAGGCCCAGAATCTCGCGGGCCTCGGCGGGTGTCGCAGCTTCATGGCCCATTTCGGCGAGGATACGCCTGATCTTCTCGACCTGCTCGGCATTGGATGCGGCGAGCACGCCGCGCTCGATGAACAGGCTGTCCTCCAGACCCACCCGGACGTGGCCGCCCAGTAGCGCAGCCTGGGTGAGGAACGGCATCTGGTGCCGCCCCGCGGCAAGCACAGACCATTGATAGCTGCCCTTGCCGAACAGCCGATCGCAAGTCTGCTTCATAAACATGAGGTTATCGAGATCAGCGCCGATTCCGCCCAGAATGCCGAACACCATCTGAACGAAGAAACCCGGCTTCACCAACCCCCGATCGAGGAAATGGGCAAGCGTGTAGAGATGGCCAACATCGTAGCATTCGTGCTCAAAGCGCGTGCCCGCGTCCGCCATCGTTTCCAGAATATAGGCAATGTCGCGGAAGGTGTTTCGGAAGATATAGTCATCCGAATTCTTCACATAGGCCTCTTCCCACGGATGCTTCCAGCTCTTGATCCGCGCCGCTGCAGGAAAGAAGGCGAAGTTGATCGATCCCATGTTCAGGGAGGCGATCTCGGGTTTAAACCGCGCAGCCGCCGCCAGCCGCTCCGCCACGGTCATTGTGACGGCGCCGCCCGTCGTGATGTTGATCACGGCGTCGGTCGCCTGTCTGATGACGGGGAGGAAGCGCGCATAGACGTCGGGATCGCCCGTCGGACGCCCGTCCTCTGGAACGCGCGCATGAAGGTGCAGGATCGCCGCGCCCGCCTCGGCGGCTGCGATCGACTGGTCGGCGATCTGCTGCGGCGTCAGCGGTAGCGCATCCGACATGCTGGGAACGTGCGCGCTGCCCGTCACCGCGCAGGAAATGATGATCTTCGCCATTATCCGGCTACCTGTTCGTCTTTGATAAGCTTGCGAAGGATGCGCCGCGCGCGCACCGCCCCGGCGTCACCTTCGAGAATGACCGGATGTAGATCCCAGAAGTCCTCACCGCCGATGGCACCGTGCTGCGCCATGATCATCGGCTTGTCCTGCTGTTCGAACGCAATCTGGAACCCCTCATCAAGCGCCGCGTGCAAGGCTTCGTCGTCGAGCCGGAAATCGCGGGCGTTTGACCAGAAATAATGGGTACTTTCGTCCGTTTCGGGGGTCATCAGATGCACGCCAGGCGTTTCCCGGCCGATCCGTTCGGGCTCGCCAGCAGCCGTCACGCCGACGACAAGCTGCATGTTACCGGGCGGATACCAGGTCACGTCGAGCCAGCGATCCACCGGTTCGCCGCTGGTCTCGTAAAGCACTTCGAGCGCCATCGGCAGGATCTCGTTGCGCGTCAGCCGATTGGAATGAACGACGTTTCCCTCCTGCGCCACGTCGACTTCCGCATGGCGTATGGCTTCGCTGCCGAGGAGCCCTTTGTGAAGGAACTCGATGTGACCGAGGTCCATGATATTGTCGGTCATGTATTCGTAATTGGCGGGCGTATGCATATAGCCGCGGTTGATTGCGAAGCGACCGGGATCAAGGCCCACGAGATCGGGAATCGTCGACGGATCCGCCTTGCCTGGCTCGCCCATCCATATCCACGCCAGCATGTGCCGCTCGGCAACGGGGTAAGTCTGGACTTTGGCATTGGGCGGGACCTGCCCGCCGCCGTGCGGGTTCAGCACGCACTGCCCGTTCAGATTGAATTTCAGCCCGTGATAGGCGCATTCGATCACGTCGCCGACCCGTTCTCCCAGGCTGAGAGGCGCGAAACGGTGCGGGCAACGGTTGCGCATCGCACGCAGCGTACCGTCACTGCCGCGCGCCAGCAGGACGTCCTCGTTCAGAATACGCCGGTTGAACGTACCTTCGTCGGGAACCTCATCGCTCCACGCAGCGACGTACCAGCAATTTCGGAGGAAGGGCATGTCCGTCTCCTCAGTATTCGGCCATCAAGGCATGCGTGGCACGATGCAGCAAACCGCCCTGGTCTGCATCCGGATTGTGGACTCCGCGCCACTCCTCCAGCTCCCACTCCACGAGTTGGTCGCAGGTATCGACCACATATTTTACCCGGCTGAAACGGCGACGCATGAACTCCGCCAGCGCGGCATCCAGCGATTCCGCGCCACCGAGAAGCTCACCGAGAAGGACGGCATCCTCAATGGCCATCGCCGCGCCTTGCGCGAGGTGCGGCGTGGTGGAATGCGCGGCGTCCCCGGCGAGCAGGATACGCCCCCTGTACCAGGGATCGTCGACCAGATGGTTCATCATCGGCCGATAGACAACGCTAGCCGGATCAGTGATGAGCTGGGATAGGCGCGCGATCGGCCCGGCATAACCGTTGAGGCGCGAGCGCATCTCCTCCGCTGCGGTAGGACCGTCATACCAGCGGCTGTCGGCCTCCGCCGTCACGATGAACATGTACATGAGTGTGGGCGACATCGGCACGAGGCCAACCTTGGTCTCGGGCCCGAAGTAGACTTTGCCCGTATCGACATCCTCCGTTCGCTCAAAATTGTACCGCCACACACCTTGGCCGTTGAAGCGCGGTTTGTAGGTGTCGCCGAACAGCATTCGGCGGGTTTCTGAAAACACGCCATCGTAACCGACGACCAGGTCGTACCGGCGCACGCTGCCATCGCTAAAGGTTACGTCGACCCCCGATCCATCGTCGCGAAATGAGATCGCGGTGGTGCCGAGACGGATATCCGTCCCCACCTCCTCCGCGCCCCGGATCAGGATATCATGCAGTCTCGGCCGAGTGATCCCGTTGTTGGACGGTAGATGAGGCGCCGCGCTGTTGT
Source organism: uncultured Sphingosinicella sp. (assembly GCF_963974575.1). Taxonomy (NCBI): domain Bacteria; kingdom Pseudomonadati; phylum Pseudomonadota; class Alphaproteobacteria; order Sphingomonadales; family Sphingosinicellaceae; genus Sphingosinicella; species uncultured Sphingosinicella sp. The sequence goes on from NZ_CAXBBQ010000003.1 coordinate 368,455, forward strand.
CACCGGGGGGATCGAGCAGGACATTGCCGTTCGCGTCGTGAATGCGCCAGCCGCCGAAAGCACCTCCCTGCTCCAGGCAGCGCTGCGCCAGTCCGACGCGGTCGAGTGCCCGCAGGGCATTGTTCGGCTGGATGATCCCGACGCCATAGACGGTCCAGCGCGGTTCACGTTCGATCAGATCGACCGCGATGCCCCGCTGTCGCAACGCGCGCGCCGCAACCAGTCCGCCGATGCCGCCGCCGATGAGCAGGGCTTTCTCGATAACGGCCATTACTGCTTGCCCCCGGGCACCTGCGGCGTCTCTTCTGTCATGTAGCGGACGTTCCAGGCTGGCGGCTGCTGGAGGAAAGGCGGCAGGTTGTGAACGAAATGCGCGAAGCCGAAGAGCGGCTCCTGCCAGTCACGCGGGACCCAGTTGTCGTCCACATAGTCGGCATCGGCGCCGTATTCCGCCTCCCCGCCAGCGGGACAGGGTAGATAGTAAAAAAGCGCTGAGTCGATGCGGTGTCGGCCAAGCCCGAGGTGCGAATGCGCCCAGCCCTTGCGAACCATGTGGTTCGCGCCGGCCATGATCTCGTCGATATCTTCCACGCCGAAATTCGCGTGATGGAAGCGCAGCTTGCCGTCCATGTCGGGGAATGGCGCATTGGCGTTGAGCAGAAACAGATTGTGATGATTGTTCGATCCGTCACAGCGAAGATACATGCCGAACCCGCGCTGACTGTCCGACAGACGAAAACCGAGCTCGTCGCGCATGAAGGCATAGCCGGCTTCATAATCGGGCACAGCGAAGACGACATGCGAGATCACCTTTGGACGTGCCCGTTCCCGCCATTTTCGATGCTGGTTGAGCCGATTGATGCGACCGGGCGCATTCACCGGATCGGGTGCATAAACGACCGGCTTCCGGTTGAAATGCCGCAGCCCCATAGCAAGCCCGAAACTGGTGTGGAAACGGACGGTTCCCTCCGCGTCACGCCGCACATCGCAGGATTTCGCGAGGCTGGCCGCGAGCGCTTCCAGCGCATCCGGCGTATCCACGCCCCAGACGACTTCCCTCACCCCGATGCCTTCCATCGCCGTGGCGGGCAGCGCGGGGTCCTTGCGGTGGCGGATGACGACGCTCGACCCTTCGTTCAGCACGAAGTGCCCGAGGGTTTCGGACCGCTCTTTCAGAGGCAGCCCGAAATCCTCGAAGAAACGCGTGGCAGACGCGACATCGTCGACGCCGTAAATCAAAGACTCGATACCCGTGATCGCCATTGCAGCCTCAGAATTTCACTTTGAAGTCGACACCGTAAGTGCGCGGATCGCGCAGATAGGTGAGGCGCGGATATCCCCAGAAATCCGCGGAGATGAGCTGGTTCGAAACGATCGTCCGATTGGTGAGGTTTCGGCCCCAGAGCGTTACCGTCCACCACTGACCGCTATCGTAGGTCAGGGACGCGTTATAGGTCTCGTAGGAGGACTGATAGGACCCGCTGTGCTCGTACGGGTCGAAGAACATATCGCCCGAAAAGAAGACATCGCCGTTGACGCTGAACATTGAAGCATCGCCGATCGGGATGTCGTATTGCGCGCCGATCCGTGCCGTATACTCGGCAGAACCTGGCAGGCGGTTGCCTGCGAGCGAGATCGGGCCTGCAGCTGGGTTGAGCGGATCGGGCGTGGTGAAACTGTCGAACTTCGCATCCAGAAGCCCGAGCGAGGCATCGATACGCAACCGATTCGTGGGTCGCGCGGTGAGTTCGAATTCGATGCCCTTGATCGTCGATTTTCCGGCATTCTCCTCCACGGTCTGCGCGCCCACGATGCGGGTCACAACCATGTCCTTGTAATCATACCAGAAGGCGGCGACATTCGCGGTCAAACGGCGATCGAAGAGTTGCGCCTTGGCTCCGACTTCGTAGCTCAACAGCTTCTCGGGATCGACGCCAGGTCCCGGCACGCCGATCGTGAAGCCTCCGCTCTTGAAGCCCTTAGAAACGCCGCCATAGAGCGTGAGATTATCCGAAGGTTCGAACTGCAGCGTGGCCTTCGGCGTAAACGCGTTGAAGCTCTTGCGTCCGCCTGTCGGAATTGGGTCAAATGGCGCGGTAAACACGCCCTCGGACGTACGCTTCTCATGGCTGTAGCGTGCACCGAGCACGAGCTTGAGTGTAGGCACGAACTCCCACGAACCGTGCGCGAACACGGCATAGGCCTTCGTGTCACCGGTCCCGCGCTGGTCGAACTGCGCGGCTGGATCGAAAAACAGCGGAATATGAATGAAGCCATCGACCTTTTCGGTGAAGTAGTAGCCGCCGAGAATGAAATCCCACCCGGTGCCGTCAGCGAGAAGCTGGACCTCCTCGCTGAACTGGTGCTGTTTTTCGAGCTGTGAAATCGCGCCCATCGACGGATTCGTACCAATCAGCTCATCAAGTGCGGTGAAGCGCGATTTGCGATAGGCGGTGATCGACCTCAGCGATATGTTGTCGGCGACGTCGAGCGTCGCCGTTCCCTGGATACCCCAGGCCCGGATCGTCCGGTTCGGATCGACGCCGGAAACGACGTTGCGGATGCGGCTGGGGAAATTTCCGAAGGCCTCGGCAAGCGTCAGCGCGCCGGGGATGCCGCTGCCGGCCTGATGAACGACGCCCCACGCGTCGTCAGCATGAAAATAATCGGCGATGATCTCGATCGAAAGGGGTTCGCTCGGTGTCAACTCGACCGTCAGCCTGCCTGCCTGTTCCTTCCGGTTATCGACGTCCCTACCAGTCGCGTCGTTCTTTCCGTAACCGCCACGGTCCACGATGAACCCGGCCGCGCGGACCGAAACCTTGTCGGGCACCACCGCCCCGCCAACGCCGAATTCACCTTGTACCAGTCCGTAGTTTCCGATGCTGAGTGTGGCATTCGCGGAAAATTCGTCGCTTGGCTTGCGCGTGATGACATTGATTGACCCGCCCGTGGCGTTGCGCCCGTAGAGATCGCCCTGTGGACCGCGGACGACCTCGATCCGGTCAACATCGAAATAGCTCATGACCTGTGCACGGGGGCGGGCGACGTAGACACCATTAGCGTGGTAGGCGACGTTGCTGTCGATGCCGAGCCCAAGGAAATTGTTCCCGACGCCGCGTAGATAGATGTAAGTCACGCCGCTATTGGTCTGCAGGTTGAAGTTCGGCACGGTGGCACCGAGTTGCAGTGGATTGCTGACGCCCAATCGGTCAAGCGCTGCGCCGCCGACTGCGGAAACCGCCAGCGGCACATCCTGCACGCTTTCGGATCGCTTTTGCGCGGTGACGATGATCTCGTCCACGCCCAATCCATCCTTGGACTCGGATTCCTTATCGATCTGGGCTTGAACGGCACTCGGCCATGCAAGAGCGACAATGCCCGCAATTGTGCGGAAACGAATCGATCGTTTCATTGTTTATCACCTCCCTCAAGTTTTTCTTATTGAGGGAGAGCATGAAGTCGGGTCCGGTCAGGCGGAAACTATATCGGCGGATGCCTCATACAAATTTCAGTTGTACCTGCGAGGCGGCTCCTCCCCGAGTTCACCGATGACGCGTTCAAACGCCTCTCTTATAAAAACCCGGGCGGGGTCCTGCTCCGTGCGTTCGTGCCAGAATAAAATTTCCTGTAGGAGCGGCAGTTTCATTGGACACTCCGCGACGGCAAGGCCAAGACGCGGCGCAAGAGTATTGGCAAGGCGGCGCTGCGATGTCGCCACAAGAGGTGTGCCGGGAAGCATAAAGATTTGCGCGGCGAAATTGGGCACCATCACTGCGATGTTGAAATCGGTCTTTGTCGCCGCCCACGCACTCTCGACAATCGTTTTCAGATCCTCGCCGAAATCCACGGTATTGTGACGTGCCTTTCGATATGTTCCGAGTGACATGCCATTGGCAATATCGACGTGGGCGGGATCAGCAACGCAGACGAAATCATCGCGAAAGAGTGGCATCGTGCGGATATGTCGGCTGGGCCGATGCGAACCATAAAGACGCATGTCATGCGCAGTGAGACAGAAATCGAGTTCTCCCATCTCGAGCCGTTCGAAACTCGCAGGGGCCAGCGTTTCGACCATGCACCGCAATTGTGGCGCCGTCATTGTCAGATGCTGAATAAGGTGAGGCAGGACAACATGGAGGCAATAGTCACTCATGGCGATGCGCCATGTGAAGGCTGCAGTCGCCGGGTCGAACCGGGGCCGCGTTCTGAGCGCTGTCTGCACATTCAGCAGCGCCTCGCGGACGGGCATGACAAGGGAAATAGCGAGCGGCGTAAGTTCCAGGTTGCGCCCCACACGCGTCAGCAATTCGTCATTGAAATGCCGCCGTAGACGTTGCAGTGAGCTGCTCGCGGCCTGTTGGGTTACGCACAGTCGCGCGGCCGCACGGGTGACGTTGCGTTCAGCCAGCAATATGTCAAGCGCGCGCAATAGATTGAGGTCAAAATGACTAAGCTGCATTCTTGACCCTCCTCCCCGATTGTCCAAATCGTCAAGAACCCATGTCATGCCTAGACGAGAGCGTGCAATTTCTCAATCAAGTCATGTACGCGCGCAAAGACGAGAGGGCGTGCGACCTTGAATCAACGGCTGCATTCCGATGCCGGGCATGATGAAGCCTCTTCGAAAATTGAAGTTTGCAGGAGTGACGCGGTATGCTCGCTACCAAGGGCGATGTCGGCGCCATTGACGAAGGCAGCCTCTGGCAAGCGAAAAAGGCGACGGCATCACCACGGTGACCACGTGGCAACCGCACGGTGCCCGCGCCTTTCTCTCCGGCATCCGCAAGAAGGGGGAACCCCTGCAGCGCGATACCCGCCGCGACGGTACGATCTGCTACAAGCTCATGGAGGCGCCGCGACCGCCGCACATCGGAACTGCAGGACCGGCGCCAGCTTGGGCGGCTGGTCAAACTCTCCGGCTATCGCCGTCGATCATCGAACACATTCACACCGGTGATATACCGCGCGGCCTCACGCACTCACGGCTGCTTGAAGCCGATCTTCCGCTCGACTGGGACGAGCAGGAGCGCGCTCGGCTTCTGCTGAGCGCATCTTCCCTCGCTTCACCTCAGCATCACGAAATTCGCCGTGCGCGAATTTAATGCGCCGCAGAGACAAGCGGCGAAAATCGCACGAATTACGCAGTAGAGACACGTCTCTGAATATCGGCCGCAACACCTGGCCCCGCAAACGCCGCAGAACTGCGGCCCTCTCGGGCCGCTCACCCAGAGAACGCGAAATCCAAAGTTTTTGGAAAATGTATGGTGCGTAGCGCAGTCCGGAGGTAATAGGTCTCGGTCCCTGTTTTGCCTGTTTTCCCCTGTTTTTTTTATTGAAACAGGCGCACACTTACAGGTCACCTGCTCAGGCTGCCCAGAATACAGTCAGTTCCGGCAATTCCACCCGGTGCTTCAACGCCCGTAGAAACAGGACTGTAACAGGACGCTATCAGGCAGCATCATGGTGCAGTTGCGCCTTGTAGCTAACCGCCAATCCGATATCATAACGCCATCCGGGCCGAGGCAGGCCAACAGGGCTGTAACGCGGCAGGCTCCGACGATCGGCGATGCGGAGCAAGGGCGGCAGTGCTGGAGCCATTCCCATTCAGCGAGGCCTGCCATGACTCCATTGAATCTCGCCCCTTATCGGCTTGATCCACCAGAAATTGCCGCGTTTCTGCACATTCTCCTCGCATACCCGACTGTAAAACCAGAGCGCACCAAGAAGCTGATCGAGTCGATACGTTCGGACCGATTCGCGATGCTGCGCCATGATGCTCCCGATGAAGCCCCGCTCCTGCTCGAGCAATTTCCAGCCCTGGCCGGTGGTAATCGTACAGAGCGCAAGGGAATCATTGCGAATTTCGAAGAGGCGCAACGCGTGGGGGCGGTTGTATTGGTCCTGATCAGGGACACGGTGCCCAGCTTGCATCCGCGAACCGGCGGCAAGCGCATAAGCATCGACTTTGCAACGCGAGCACTCTGGCCAAGATTGCCCGGTGAAGACCGGGAAAGGTATGAATACCGGCTTCATGACATCGAGCGACGCCAGATTCGGCCACGTTACCCCTTCGCCCATCTCGCTGCTGCGCTCGCCTATCTCGCCAGGGAACGGGCTGCCAGCGGGAAAGACATGGCGTTTTACTATACCGACCTCGGATTCCTGCGCCGCTGGGTCGCAAAGGCAAATGAAATCGCGGGATACATCAGGGCGACCGGCGGACTTGAACGCATGGCCGAACAACTCGTCGACATCGATTGGCAGGAGTGCCGTACAGGTTTCTGCCCCTCGACGGGTATCCTGATGCGCTATTGATAGATGGCTCCTCGAGCGATGGAGCCACCGATGCCTACACGTTCACCCCTCAGTATCCGTTACGTCCACCCCGATACCCTGCAAGCGGACCCGCGCAATGCCCGGACACGCGGCAAGCATCACGTGAAGCTGCTTGCAAGGAGCATCAAGGCGTTCGGCTTCAACGTGCCCATCGCCATCGACGAGAAGGGCCGGGTGGTTGCAGGCCACGCGCGCCTCGAGGCGGCAAAGCTGCTGGGGCTCACCGACGTCCCGGTTATCTGCCTTTCCCACCTCGGCGAGAAACAGCGGCTTGCCTTCATGGTCGCCGATAATCGGCTCCATGACCTCAGCCGCTGGAACCAGAAGAACCTTGCATCCATCCTGCTCGAGCTCTCGGAAGCCGAACTCGACTTCGACATTGAGCTGACCGGCTTTTCGGTCGGCGAGATCGATCTCATCGTGAACCCGGAGGACGAGCCGGATGACAACAGCAACGCGCTCCCCGAGCCCGGACCTGCCGTCACGGTGCTGGGCGACCTTTGGCGCCTTGGTAAACACCGCGTCCTTTGCGCCGATGCCCTGTCATCCATGAGCCTGGCGACGCTGATGGGCGATGAACAGGCCGACACGGTGGTGACGGATCCACCCTTCAACGTTCCGACAAAGGGGCACATCGGTGGGCTCGGCAGGATCCAGCACGAGGAGTTCGTGCAGGCCGCGGGCGAGATGAGCGAAGCCGAGTTCACCGCGTTCCTGCAGGCCACCATGCAAAATGTCGTCGCCGTCTCGCGGGATGGCTCGCTGCACTACTGGGCAATGGACTGGCGGCACCAGTTCGAGCTGATGAGCGCAGCGCGTGCCGTCTACGACGAGCAAGTCAATCTCTGTGCGTGGGTGAAGACCGCGCCCGGCATGGGCTCCCTCTATCGCAGCCAGCACGAGCTGTTCAGCGTCTGGCGCAAGGGCAAGACACGGCACCGCAACAACGTCCAGCTCGGCCGTTTCGGGCGGTCTCGTTCCAACGTCTGGAGCTATCCAGGTGCCAACAGCTTCAGCCGGGCGAGCGACGAGGGCAATCTCCTTGCCCTGCACCCGACCGTAAAACCGGTCGCGCTTGTTGCGGACATCCTGCTCGACTGCACAAAGCGCGGCGACATCGTGCTCGACCCGTTCCTCGGCAGCGGGTCGACGATCATCGCGGCGGAGAAGGTCGGCCGGCAGGCCTGCGGCCTCGAACTGAAGCCGGCCTTCGTCGATGTCATCGTCCGGCGCTGGCAGCGCTGGTCGGGAGAAAAGGCGCGCCGGGCTGACGGCACCCTGTTCGATGACCTCGAGGCGGCAGCTCCCGGGGAATAGCGTGCAGGTTTCTGCCCCTGTCGGTGACCGGACAGCTCTCACATCCCCAGACAGGGCTAACGCATCAGCCCCTGAAGGAGAATTTTCATGATCGATAAGAGGGACGAGAAAGGGCGGTTCAGGAAGGGCGCCTGTCCTAACCCCAAAGGCCGCCCGCGCAAGGACAGGAGCGTCAGTGCGGCCATTCTGACCGCCGCCGACGCGAAGGTAACCGCCACCGAGAACGGCAAGCGTCGCAAGATCCGCAAGATCGACGCAACCGCGGCGCAGATCGCCAACAAGGGCGCCGCTGGCGACATCCGGGCCGGCAAGCTGCTCCTTGACCTCGCGGCCCGCAGCGAAGGGGAGAGGCAGTCCGCGGCACCGGCGGACGCTCCGCTGACGCCTGACGACCAGCAAATCGTCGAGTGGTTTCTCGCAGAATACCGCAAGCACCTCGCGGAGAACCCCGCATGAAATCCCTGACCTATGACACGTTCGACCCAATAACCCGGAGATTTCTTGCTATATTCCTCCGGCGCGTATTCGCCGAGCTTCATCCCGGCGCCGCGTTCCAGGACAACTTCCACATCCATGTCATCATGGAGGAGCTCGAAGCACTCCGGCATGACCGGAACCGGAGGCTGGCAGTGGCCATGCCGCCGCGCAGCCTCAAGTCGATCATCATCTCGGTGGCGTTCGTCGCTTGGCTGCTCGGCCATGACCCGAAGCTGAAGATCATTTGCGTCAGCTACGGACAGGAGCTCGCCGACAAGCTCGCCAGCGACTGCCGGCAGATAATGCAGGCAGGCTGGTACCAACGCCTGTTCCCCGGCACCCGCCTCAGGCAGGGGCGTCAGTCCCTCGCAAACTTCGAGACCACGGCCGGTGGCGGCCGGTTCTCGACTTCGGTCGGCGGGACGCTGACCGGGTTCGGAGCCGACTGGATCATCCTCGATGATCCGATGAAACCCTCGGAGGCGCTCTCCGACACTGAGCGGTCCACGACCAACAACTGGATCCAGCACACGCTGTTCACCCGGCTCAATGACAAGCGCACCGGACGGATCATCATCGTCATGCAGCGGCTGCACGAGGACGACGTGATCGGCAACCTGTTGGGAAAGACCGCATGACCACGAGGAGAAAGTACCATGATGGAGTTCAGGCTCCTGTCCTTTGCTGCCATTGCGCAGGAGGACGAGGAATACGACTATGCGACACCGTTCGGCCGGCGCCGCCATGTGCGCCGTGCCGGGGAAGCCCTGCACCCGGAACGGGAACCGCTGGAGGTGCTCGAGGAGCAGAAACGATGGCTCAGCAGCGCCTTCTTCTCGGCACAATACTTGCAGGAGCCCGTTCCGCTCGAGGGCAATCTCGTGAAACGGAGCTGGCTCAGGCACTATATGCCGTTCGAGATCATGGCCCCCGACCGGGTGATCCAGTCGTGGGACACGGCATCGAAGGCCGGGCAGCTTAACGACTACAGCGTCTGCACGACGTGGGGCCAGAAGGACAATCGCATTTACCTTCTCGATGTCGTGCGCGAGAAGCTCGACTTCCCGGCGCTGAAGCGCCGGGTCATCGACGAGGCCGATCGTCACGGGGCGGAGCTCGTGCTCATCGAGGACAAGGGCTCGGGCATCGGCCTTTTGCAGGAACTGCAGTCTTCCGGATTCTGGAAAGGGAGGGCCGTGCAGCCGGTGGCTGACAAGATCACCCGCCTTGCCGGCGTCTCGGCGATGATCGAGGGCGGGTGCGTGCACCTCCCCCAGCACGCGCTCTGGCTCGAGGACTATGTCCACGAACTCTGCGGGTTCCCGGGGCTCCGGCATGACGACCAGGTGGATTCCACCTCGCAGGCGCTCGCGTGGTTCCGCGAGGAGGGAAACCCGGGCGGGCTCTATCACTTCTACAGGCAACAGCATGAACAGCGCCGTGCCTATGCTGAGGATCGCACGATCCTGCTGCGGGCAACCGATGGCATCAGCCACGTCGAACTCGATGGCAAAAATGTCCTCATTGGCCCGGACAGGACCATCTGGGTCACACCCCAGCAGGCCGGCGCACTGATGCAGAGAGGGTTCATTCGATTGCGGGAATAGCCCACTTATTCAGCGTCCGGTTGATTCGATGGCAATGCCTTCCTGAATGCCGGCAATGTTGAAGCAATGGCATCTATACGTTGAATGGTCGGAAACTGCGAAAGGTCTAATTTGAAGTTGCGGGCGTTTGCCACTTGCGGGACCAAACAAACATCAGCGACGGTTGGGCTGTCGCCGTGGCAGAAAAGTCCCGTGTCAGGACTTTCACACAGAAAGCGCTCGATTGCGTCGAACCCTTCTACCACCCAGTGCGCATACCATGCTTGGATCACATCCTCGGTGTGTTCCAGACCCTGACGAAGATAGTTGAGAACACGGAGATTGTTCAGCGGATGAATATCGCATGCCGTGATCTGCGCCAGCGAGCGGACACGCGCCCGCGATTCCGGTGTCTTAGGCAGCAGCGCAGGTTCCGGATATCGCTCTTCGAGATATTCGATGATCGCCAGGGACTGCGTAAGAGCCAAACCGTTTACCTCGAGTGTCGGAACCAGCCCTTGGGGGTTCAAGCTTCTGTAGGCGGCTGCATATTGCTCTCCCCGACGGAGATGATGTGCAACCCCTTGATAGGTCAGCCCTTTCAGATTGAGCGCTATGCGTACCCGGTATGCTGCCGAGGAACGGAAATAACCGTGGAGGATAAATTCGCCCTCCTGCATTATCGGCCGATCTTTACTTCCAGCGCCTCAAGACCGCCAATCGTGCCGCGCAGCGTGTCACCCGAAACGACGGGCCCCACGCCCTCTGGCGTTCCCGTATAGATCAGGTCACCCGGCATCAGATCAAAGTAGAGTGACAGCCAGTGTATGATCTCATCGATACTCCAGATGAGCAGGGAAAGTGGGCTCTGCTGTCGCAACTCGCCATTGACCTCGAGCCGCATCGTGGCGGCGTTGATGTTTCCGGCCTCTTCCTTGCGCGTAATGGCAGCACAAGGAGCAGAAAAATCAAACGCCTTGCCCGTATCCCACGGCCGGCCCTTATCGCGGGCCGCAAGTTGCAGATCGCGCCGTGTCATATCCAAGCCAACGGCATAGCCGAAGACCAGCTCGCTCGCCCGTTCGACCGGCACGTCACGAGCCGAACCGCCAATCGCGACGACGAGTTCGACTTCGTGATGGTAGTTTCCGGTCATCCGCGGATAGGCAATGGTGGCGCCGTTCTCCACGACGGCATCGGCGGGCTTCAGGAAGAAGAAAGGTGCTTCACGATCCGGCTCGAAGCCCATTTCACGGGCGTGGGCCGCATAGTTTCGGCCGACGCAGTAAATCCTGTGGACGGGGAAACGCCCGCCGCCGACGACCGGCACCGTTGGTGCCGTCGGCATATCAAGGCAAAGTTCATCTCGGATCACCGCTTTTCTCCGCTATTGCCGCGCGCTTCCCGCCAGATGCCGAGTTTTTCCTGCACGGCTCGATCGGAGAAGCTGAACAAGGTTGCTGTCGTTCGACAACGATGCACAACCGGATGCCAACTGGGGGCTACGAAGATATCACGCGGTTTCCAAGAAATACGGATGCCGCCGATTTCGCTCTCGCCCTCACCCTCGACTACTGTGAATACGGCTCCGTCCGTCGACTGATAGGGTGCAGTCGAAAAGCCTGCGGGTAGAAGCTGAATGAATGCTGCGATCGTCGGCATCGGAGAGCCACCGCTGGCCGGATTGACGAAGCGAAGCTTGTGGCCATGGCAAATGTCGGGATCACCGCTGCGTGCGAGCACATCGAGCGTTTCGCGTGATCGCTCATAAGGATAGTTCAGGATCGGCGAGGCAAGATCGCCGGGTTTCCAATCCACTGGCAACATATTGTTACCATAGCGCACCGTGCTGTCACCTACAGGGCGCTGTTCCTGCTGCGAGAGGGTACCGCCCGTTTCGGCAAAGCCCGCATCGAAAAATGAGAGGATCGGAATATCGAGACCATCAAGCCAGACCATGGGCTCGTTACTCTCGTTTCCGTGGTCGTGCCAGCGCCAGCTCGGTGTCAAGACGAAGTCGCCGGGGCGCATCACAGTGCGTTCGCCGTCCACGGCCGTATAGGCGCCACAGCCTTCGATGACGAAACGTAGCGCCGACTGACTGTGGCGGTGAGCACGCGCAATCTCGCCCGGCTTTACAAGCTGGAGCCCGGCATACAGCGAATGCGTGATCGAAGCGCTTCCAGGTAGGCCGGGATTTTCGAGGATCAACACGCGCCGCTCAGCTTCCTCCGCGGTCACGATGTCGCCGGCGCGGAAGACATGCTGGCGCACAACGCCATCATAGTCCCACTTCATCGGCACGGCCGGTGTAGCCGGTGTTTTGGGAACGAGTGCATGCAATCGCTGCCACAGAGGCGAAAGACTATGCGTCTCGATTTCCTCGTAGAAGCGCTGCCGCTCCTCGGAGACAGCGCCCAACTGTGTTGTCATACCCGCCCAGCCCTCACTGCTTCGAGATGTTGGCATCAATGTTCCGCAGAGCCGCAAGCCCTTTGCGCTCGGCGTCTACAGTTGGCTGGCTCCAGCCATGCTCAAGTTCGATCAGGCCATCCGCATTGCCGTCGCGCCATGCTTCGGACAGCAGGGAAGCAAAATCTATGGTTCCTGCCCCGGGCTCGATGCGGCCGGGCATATCTGCAAGCTGGATCAGACCGATATGGTTTCGCGCACGTCGGTAAGCGGCGAGCACATCGCCGTCCATTGTCTTGATGTGGCCCGTATCGAAGATCATTCTGACTGCCGGATGGCCGACCCTGTCGAGCAGGGCCAATGTCTCGTCGGTGTTGGTAAGCAGCATGTTCGGAAGGTCGACCATGGGCTCAATGCCAATGACGATTCCGGCCTCGGCGGCAAGCTCACCGGCGCGCCGGAGATGCTCGACAGCTGCATCTTCCTGTGCCTTCCGCTCCCGCTGCGGGTCACCCGTGACGAGGACGGCCACGACACCCGCGCCGAGCGAGCGCGCCAATGGGATCGAGCGGCTGAAATGTCCCCCGATGCTCTCCCACGCTGCAATTCCATCCTGCACCCAAAGGGGTGACATGACCGCCTCGAGAGGAGCAAATACGATGCAGCCCGAAGCGATATCGAAGGACTCGAGTGCGGTACAAAAGCGCGCCACCTCCTCGTCGGGGCGGCTGGTGGCCCAAGGGTAAAGCACGCCGCCAAACCCCTGCCCAGCGGCAAAGGCAACATGATGCGATGGATCGCTATTCCCCACTGTCCTATTGAACAGCGGTTCACCCGATGGCAGATAGCCAAGATGAGGGGCGTAGCGAAGTTTCCACGCGTGGCTCATGCCCGGGACTCCTCCCTGGTCATTTCTGCAACCTTTTCGGCTGCCATCATCACGGGCAGGTTGGTACCTGCGGCCATCAGTGTCGGAAATATGGACGCATCCGCGACGCGGACACCGCCAACGCCAATCACGCGGCAGCGCGAATCGACCACGCTTGTCTGCTGTGCGGGATCTCCCATGCGACAGGTGCCGGCGACATGGCCACCCGGCAGCACGGTGCGACGGACGAACTCATCGAGGCCTGCCTCGTCGGCGAGTACTGCATCCAGAGGCATACCAGCCTCGCGCAGTATCCGCTCGCGCAGTCCGCCCGGTCCGGACAAAGCCGCTGCCCCAGCAATGCTCAGGAATTGAGCCTTCCAATTGTCCTGCATAAGCAACAGGGCGAGAGGTGTCATCGCCGGCACAAACGCGGCATCAACGACGCGCTCAACGGGTTCATCGCGCACAAGGGTCGCAAGAAAACGGAGGCTTGCGACCATACGGTCACGGTCCCGTATATCGTCGAGCAGATTGAACCTGACCGCCAGCGACCGGTTTGCCTCGATGGTAACAGAGCCTTGCGAGAAAATCTTGTTGATAATGACCATGAGATTGGCCACCTGCCGCCCCAGCGGATCCCATGCGAGCGTGTTCGGCGTGCGCTCCCAGACGTTCAACAGCATATCCGTTTCCGGGCAGCCCGGCATTCCGGACGAATAACGGACCACCATGGGACAGGGAGGGCGCACGTGCCCTTTCTGCCGTCCTGCCGGCCGTAGATGAGCTGCCAGAATGAACATCGGATGGTTCAGCAAGTTGGCCCCGACCCCCGTACGGTCGACAACGACATCGATCCCCGCTGCCCGGAGCTGGGTGGCCGGGCCGATACCCGACCTCATCAGCAACGCCGGGGAATGCAGCGCCCCACAGCTGAGAATGGTTTCGCCGGCGCGGATCGTTATCGCACCTGTCCCTTCGCCGACGATGGCTCCGACGACGCGGCCGCCATCGATCAACAGGCGCGATGCCATGCATCCGGTGAGGATACGCAGGTTCGGGCGGGCGCGGGCGGCGGCGGTGAGATAGGCGGCAGCGGAGGTCTGTCGCGCATTCCCTCCAACGTTGAGCGGTACGGGCCCAAAACCATCGCCTGTCTCGCCGTTCAGATCTTGCAGGTAGCGCAGACCTTGTTTTGACAAGGCTTGGGCGATTGACCGGGACAGGCCGCTCCATTCGTTTTCGGGTACACGTTCTATGTTCAGAGGGCCGTCACGACCGTGCACATTTCCGCCAAAATCACGATCGCTTTCGAGACGCTTGAAGAAAGGCAGGACATCCTCCCACCCCCAGCCCACCACGCCGAGTTGCCTCCACTCATCATAATCGGTGGGTAGACCGCGCTGCGCGTGCATCCCGTTGATCGACGACCCACCACCAAGGATGCGTGCCTGACCGAAAGGCAGCGGCCCGAAGCCGTTAGCACTGTATTCGGCCACCAGTCCCGGCCAGAGGAACCGGGGATCGTTGAGCGTGCGGAAACGCGTATCACGCACGGCTTCGGGTTCGCTCCCCGGAGGGGCGCCCTCGCCGGCCTCGATGAGGACAACCTTCGCTGCTGCGTTTTCCGAGAGGCGGGCAGCAAGGACGCAGCCAGCCGATCCGCCACCGATGACGAGATAATCACAAGCCCCGACGTCGGAGACGGGAGACCCCGTCACCATGCAGTTACCCCTCCGTCGACGCAAAGATCTGCACCGGTCACCCAGGATGCCTCGTCGGATGCCAGATAGGTAGCAGCATAGGCGATGTCCTCGGGCCGGCCAAAGCGATCCAGCAGCGTTTTCTCACGGATCGCTTGCTCGAAGCCGGGAAGGAGATCGAAGGCATATTGCGTCGCGGGGGTCACGATCATTCCCGGCGAAATCGTATTGGCCCGGATATGATGCGGCGCGCCTTCCAGTGCCATCTGACGAGTCATCGCAAGGACGCCGCCCTTGCCCGTTGCATGTGCCACCTGCGGCAGAACCTTCACGCCGCCCCATGCGGCGACCGACGCGAAATTGATGATCGATCCGCCCCCGCGCGCGACCATGTGGTTCCAGGTAGCGCGAACCGGAAGAAACACTATGTCCAGCTCGCCGACCATCGTCTTGCGCCACTGATCGAGTGTCATGTCCGGTATCGGCGCGAACTCTACGCGGCCAGCAGCCGTGACCAGTATATCGATACCGCCGTGGTTGGCAGCAGTTTCATCCATCAACGCCGCGACCTGCACCTCATCAAGGAGGTCGACGGGCGCCCTTACCTCGATCGGAAAGCCTTCCGCCTCGGACATCGCGCCGGTTTCCTCCGCGTTGACCGCGTCCACGTCGCAACCGACGACCTGCGCTCCCTCACGCGCGAACATGAGCGCACAGCCACGTCCGATACCACTCGCGATACCAGTTACCACCGCTACTTTCCCAGCCAGCCGACCGCTCATACCAATTCCCTCCGGTCATCTTCGTACAATGGGCCGGCCCCCGCTTCCACGACCTTGCCGTTGCGCCATTCAAGGAAGTCGGAAGCGAGTCTGAAGACGCGATAGCCTCCAGAATCGAGAATTTCGTCGAGATGGTCGCGCAGCGCTTCAGCCGTGAGCTGGAGGTCGCCATAGCCGCGGGTCGTGCCAAGAAACTGGAAGGATGTATGGCCTCCGCTCGTGTCAAGAATCTCGCCCGAAAGAGGACAATCCTCGTGGGCGAGAAAAGCAACCGCGGGGGATACGATTTCGGAACGCACGTAGCGGCGCCACCAGCTCTCGCCCTGTCCACGCATTGCGTCCGGACGACCCGTTTCCGAAGGCTTGAAAAATCCTTCCATCATGCGCGTATAGGCAGCGACACCAAGGGCATTCGACTTGATACCGTGCTCAGCGCCCTCGATTGAAAGCGCCCGCGAAAGACCCACCAGGCCAGTCTTCGCAACACCATAGTGGGCAAGGTTGGGAAGTCCGGCCAGTGCCGCCTGCGAGGTCGTGAAAACCAGGCGGCCGTAGCCTGCGCGCAGCATATGCGGCCAGACAGCCTTGGCGACGAGGAATCCGCCATCGAGATGGACCGACACGAGCCGGCGATACTCCTCGAACGTCAGCTCCGAGAAGGGCGCGAAAGTGACCGTACCAGCATTATGCACAACCACATCGACCCTGCCGAACGCATCAAGCGCCGTCTGCACAATCGAGGCGGAACCCTCCTCGCTCGCCACGCTGCTGACGTTGGGGACAGCGATGCCTCCCGTTGAAACGATCTCGCGGACCACTTCCTCGGCAACGGACGTGGATGAGCCCGTTCCATCCATCGTAACACCGAGATCGTTAACCACCACCATAGCCCCGCGGGAAGCGAGCTCGAGGCAGTGCGCCCGGCCCAGTCCACGACCACCGCCGGTTACGATCGCGACCCGACCGTCGAAACGCATCTCGTTCATTTCAACACACCCCGCCTGTCCCGATCAGTTCGGCCAGCTTCCCTCGAGCGGCGGAGAGATGTGGCGCTCCGCGCCCTGCTCTGGCTTGCGATCCGAGAGGATCGGGATCACGTCACGAATCGCACGCCGGATACGGGTTTCCGGATCAGTCCATACGTCGATCACGTAGCTACCTTCCGACGCAAGTGCGCGCTGTAAGGCCGGAACGATATCGTCCGGATCTGTGACCCGCTCACCATCAACACCCTGCGCCTTGGCGAGCGCCACGAAATCGGTGGACTCAGGCAGATCAACCCAAGGATTCTGAATACCCCACAGCTTCATTCCCTGACGGTTCGCATAAAGGCAGTGATTGTTGTCGATGACGACGATCACCTTGATCTTGCGTTCGGCGAGTGTCGAAAGCTCCATGAAGTCGTAATAGAAGCCGCCGTCTCCGTGGTAGCAGACAACCGTTCGTTCAGGAGCCGCCAGCTTTGCGCCGATGGCCACGGGCAAACCCGCACCAAGCGACATGTAACGCGAACCGAGCGGCATCGGCGTCATGTCCTTGTAGTGGAAGGAGCGGTAGAGCATGAAGGCCTGACCACCCGAATCACCGACCATGATCGTTCCCGCTGGGAAGGTCTCGGCCATCCGGCGGATCAGATAATATTGATTAATCGGCGTCCCGCTCTCACCGGAGAGCTGGTTATGATAGTCGTGCCATTCCTGCTTCCCTGTAGCAATTGCTTCGAGACGCGCTGCGCTTGCCGGGCGTTCGAGGCCGTCGCGACGGACCCTATCGATCAATTGCTGAAGCACTGCCTTGGCATGACCGGTGACGCCGAGCGTCGGCTGGAAAATCTTGCCAAGCTGGTTGGGGTCAATGTCGATGTGAATGACGTTCGCGGGCTTCTCAAGGTTCCACGCGCCCGTCGTCATCTGCGAGAAGGTGGTACCTATAGCGATCCACATGTCGGACCGCTGAACGACCTCGTTGGCGCTGTTCCAGCCGAACGAGCCAACCACGCCAGCGAACAGCGGATGATCGTCCGAGATCGCACCGCGTCCGCCCCACGAGGTCGAGACCACGGGAATGCCGAGTGCTTCGGCAAATTGCTGAAGCTCCACCGCAGCTTTGGCAAGATGCACACCCGCGCCTACAAATAGCACGGGATTTTTCGCAGCGGCGACCATCTCCAGAATACGGCTGATGGTCGCATCGGATGCCGCCGGTGGCTCGGGTAGTATGAGCGGTTCGGCGGGACAGGACGTGTTATTAACGAGAACCTGAAAGCCTAGGTCGAGAACGCTCGGCCCCGGTCTACCGGTGCTGGCTGACAGCACCGACTGGCGCACTGCGAGTGGCAAGTCATCAGACGTGACCACTTTACGCGCATACTTGGAAAGTTGCTTGAGCGCAGGATAGACCTCCGCGGAGTCCTGGAGCCCTTCGCGGAAATCGAGTGCATTGTCGAGGTTCACGTCCATCATGAAGAAGGGCGTGCTATCGACGCGTGCGGCATGTACCACAGGGCTGGCATGCAACGCGCCCACGCAGTGGAAGACGCAGGCCGAGGCTGCACGCCCCAAGATGCGATTGTAGCCATAGGACATCCATGCACCTGACAACTCGGTGCGGCCGTTCATGTTCGCAAGCCCGGTGGTGGCTATGTGATGGATGAGTGCGCCGGTCCCGCCCCCGGAGTAACCGAACACCATCTCCACATCGCACGCGTGAAGAGCTTCGACGATCGCCTCGGCGCCCGAGCGGCTGGCCGGCGCCGAGCCCGAAGACGATACTTGCTCCACGGGGTTGGTATTCAGCGTATCGTCATCCATGGCATCTACCTCCAGAAATTGCTCAGAACTTGTAACCAAGAGAGACGCCGTACGTTCGGGGAGCGCCGACCAATCCCTCATCATATCCGCCCGGGTTGTTCCCGGCGCTGAGAAACACATAATATTTCTCTTTGAAGATGTTCTTGGCCCATGCGCCAACGGTAACGGCGCCGCCTGGTAGGGTATAGTTGATCTGCCCGTTCATCAGATGATAGGAAGGCTGCCGTAGAATATTGTCGGGCCCCGCAAACCATCCGTCGTTATAACTGTAGTTAAGGTTGAACCTGGCCTCGCCGTCCCCAACCGGAACACTATAATCGACCGATGCGCTGATCGATAGATCGGGCGCATAGGGAAGCTCGTTGCCCCGGGCGCTGCCAGAAACAGGCGCATTGCCTCCGCCAGCCGAAACTGGCTGCGGGACAAGGAAGATTGCATTCGGATAAGACTTGAATTTCGAATGCGTCCAATTGAGGCCGGCCGAGAGATTGAGATGATCGTCAATACGAGCGACAACATCGAGATCGAGACCGTAAATTTCTGCCTTCGCCCCGTTCTGGATCACGGCCGCGACATTGTCGAATACGGTAACCTGTAGATCTGAATAGTCGTAATAGAAACCGGCAACATTCACCCGCAAATGCCGGTCCAGAAGATCAGTCTTGATCCCGACCTCATATGCATCGAGCACCTCAGGGTTGACCGGCTGAGCGCCGGGACCGCCAGGTGGAATCGTATTGTAGATACCACTCTTGAAGCCGCGATTGTACGACGCATAGACAAGGAGATTTGATGCGAGCTGATGATCGAGCGCCAGCCTCCAGGTGAGCTTTCGGAAGGTCTTGTCAGCGTCGGTTACGCCACTGATCGCTGTTGGCAATTCAAGCGCCGGAATAAAATCGGCCTCGGTCTGCCCTGTGATCGACCGCTTCTCGATCGTGTAGCGCAATCCGCCGGTCAAGTTTGTGTTTTCGCCAAGTGGCACCGTCGCTTGACCGAACGCAGCTCCGGACTCGACCTCCGTGAAAGCAAGAAAGCGCAGCTGTTGCAGAGGCAGCAATGACGTCCCCTCAATAATGAAGGGATCGTAGCTAGCTTTACCCTTAAGGTAGTATAGCCCGGCCACCCACTGAACGACGCTGCTCTGGTCTGAACCGAGCTGGAGTTCCTGGGAAAATTGCGACTCCTTCTGATACCATCCGGCACTTGCGACAAATGCAGGGACCGGCTGTGAGCTCCAGTACTGGTCCTTCGTGGCCTTGCGGTAAGCAGTGATACTGGTCAGCCGGATGGCATCGAAGTCGTGATCCCACTGCAGGCTGGCGCCGCCATGTTTGAAGAGGAAGCGGGGATGCGAATAAAGGTCAATGTCGTAGAAGCCCCCTTGGAAGATATAGGGATCGCCGACGACCGCAATCGGCGCCAGCGCGCCGGACTCTACGGCACCAGCCAGGTCAGGACGATCGGCCGCTGTTGTCGCCCCAGGGCCATATTGCGTCGGCCGTCCGCCTACAGGACTGAAACTATTGTAGGTACTCCCCTTCGACCTTGAATAGTCCATTGCAAACCTGAATTCATCGCGATCGCCGGGCGTAAACAGGACCTTCGTCCGTCCTGCATATTCATTCATCTTGTTGGCATCGCGACCGTTGAACAGGTTCTTACCCCAACCATCTCCCTGGATCGAAAAATAGCCCGCGACATCCATTGCAAGGTTTGTCGAGAGGCCGCCCGTGAGGTAAAGCTGACCGGAGACCGTATCGTAGTTACCGTACCGTATTTCACCGCTACCGCCGAACTCCTGATCCGGATCTCTGGTGCGTACATTGATCACGCCGCCGGTTGCGTTACGACCAAAAAGCGTTCCCTGCGGCCCCTTCAGCACTTCCACTTGCTCGATACTGTTGAGCTGCATCATGGCACCGCTGAGGCTCAGGATATAAACGCCGTCGATATAGGTCGCGATTGAATTTTCGGTGCCCGCGGGAATTGCCGTGGTGCCCACGCCCCGCAGGTGCGCTTGCGTACCGTTCATGCTGTTCTGAATAACGAGGCCCGGCACCACCTGCGCGATCTCGGCAGTACTGTTGATCCCGGAATTGGCAAGTTGCTCGGCTGTGACCGCAGAAATTGCAATCGGAACCTTCTGGAGATTTTCCGAGCGCTTGTTGGCCGTAACCACGATCTCCTGAAGTTGATCGGTCGAAACCTCGGACGCTGTGGCTTCTTGCGCCCTCACAGGCACCGACAATGCAAAGCCGCCGATTCCAACAGCGAGAAGCCCGGCAAGCGGCCTGCGAGCGATGCGCAGATAGTAGTGCGCGGTAATTTTCATCCGTTTTCCTCCCCTACAGTTTTTTTGTCGCGCACTCGAAGCCATTGCGAAGCGTGACTGTTAGCCAGACTAGTCAGCCACGATCGTCATCATGTCCATTAATCTATTATGATTTGCTGATAACACTCCGTTATGGGCGATTTTTCGGGTGCCGCTTGCAACCCGCTATCAGATAGA
Organism: uncultured Sphingosinicella sp.; assembly: GCF_963974575.1. Taxonomy (NCBI): domain Bacteria; kingdom Pseudomonadati; phylum Pseudomonadota; class Alphaproteobacteria; order Sphingomonadales; family Sphingosinicellaceae; genus Sphingosinicella; species uncultured Sphingosinicella sp. Next base: position 389,261 of record NZ_CAXBBQ010000003.1, read on the forward strand.
TACGGAACGGCTCGAAAACGTTCGAAAGGCGGAACCTCAGTTCGGCGCCCTTATCAAATAGTTATTCTATACTTCATGCAGTCGCCAGGCTGTTTATATCAGAGCTGCGCGCTATGTACTGTGCAACCTCTCGCAGACCTTCTAGCGCGGGATTTGTCGGGTCCTTATGCCAAGCGAAGATCAGTTCGTAGGGATACGCATCTCCCTTGATTGGCCTGAATACTACTTGGTGCACATTTCCTCTCGCCACCCATCGGGGCACCAGAGTCACGCCGAGACCCGCATCGACAAGCGCAAGCAGCGTGTGCATTTGGGTGGCCTCCTGAGTCACATAAGGTGTAAAGGATGCAGCGGCGCACGCCGCGAGAATGATTTCAAGCACGCGTGAACGCATGGATGCCGGAAAGAGAACAAACGGTTCATTTGTTAGCATCTCGAGCGAAACGGCGCGATGCGACGCAAGCCGGTGATTTGCCGGCAGTGCGACCATAAGGGGAGCGGAGACGAAAGTTTCGCTTTCAAAATCGCCCTTGGGAAGTGGTCCGGGCATCAACCCGACATCAAGGCGGCGGTCGAGCAACGCCGCGCTTTGTTCGGCACGGGTCATGGCCTCAAGGTTCATCTCGACATCGGGAAACCGACGCCGGAACTCCCGGACCAGAGGCGGAAGCAAGGCGCATATGCTGTTGTCCACGAAACCGAACCTGATCCGACCGCGCGTTCCGGCTCCTGCGGCCTTGGCAACCCTCACCGCTTCTTCCGCCTGCTCGAGAAGGCGGATGCATTCCGGCAGCATTTGCCGCCCCGCCTCGGTAAGCCGCACCTCGTTGCCCGATCTTTCGAACAGATCGGTTCCCAGCTCTTCTTCGAACCGCTTTATCTGCTGGCTGATCGCTGGTTGAACGACGTTCATCCGCTCTGCGGCGCGCCCGAAATGCAGGTATTCGGCCACTGCCACGAAATAGCGCACTCGCCTTAAATCCATTTTTTGTCCTTCAGAGCCTGCCATCAACCGGCGGGCGTCGCTGGCTGACAGAGATTTTCTTCTCCGCAATTTTACCTGCGACCGCCCGCTCAGTACGCCAACCCAGTTGACCCGAAAGTGAGTTGCAGGCTTCTCGCAATAGCTTTGCCGGCTGCCCGGAAGGGTCGTCATCAAGAATTCCGACGGGGCCCACAATGGAAAGTGTCGCGAGCGGGAAACCCGCCCTATCAAGGATCGGAGCCGCCATCGCCGTGAATTCCGAGAGCAGGAGACCACGCGCTGCTGTTACCCCGTCACGCTCGAAATCGGCTCGAAGTCGCGCAACTTCTTCGGCAATCGCATTGTCACGATATGGCCCAGTGCCCGCCGCATCGTGTTCGATCTTCAAGGCGAGATCGCACTCCGACTGGGGCAGGGTCGAGAGGAAGCAGCGCCCAACCGCCGATCTGCGCATCGGAAAGACCGTCCCCACGCGAATTTCGAGAACGGTTCTTACACGTCCGTCCACTCTGTCCACGGCAACCGGGCCGCGGTTCCCCCAAACGGTCAGGAATGCCGTGAAACCAAGACTGTCGGCAAGCCGGTGGAGTTCGCGGCGGGCAGAATGAACAATGTCGAACTGCGCAAGGGCAGAGAGGCCCAGCCCTATGATGGCGGGGCCCAGACTGTAACAGCCGCTCACGGGATCCTGCGCGACGAGCTCCGTTTTCAAAAGACTGATCAGATAGAAACGAAGGTTGTTCGGGGGAATGCCGGCAACCGCTGCGATGTGCCGCAACGGCACTGGATGACTCTCGACCGCCAGCACTCCGAGGATACGCGCGGCCGTTTCAACAGCCTGAATGCCTTTTGTTATTTCCATTCCATCACGCTGAGTGATTGCCCCGCGGAAAACAAGAATCAAAACTATATTGTTTACGTACAATATAGTTGTTAACTCAAATCAATCAGAGGAGCAAGGTTGAGATGTTCATTCGCGAAAGCTGGTATGTCGCCGGTTGGGCTTCAGAACTCGGGTCCGGCAATATCGCCCGAACCGTTCTCGGCGAACCGGTGTTGATTTTCCGTTCTGGCGATGGGGCGGCGGCTGCCTTGCTGGATCGCTGCCCACACCGCGCGCTACCGCTCAGCATGGGAGACGTGAAGCGGGGTATTGTGCGGTGCGCCTATCATGGAATGGAATTCGATGGGACGGGCACATGCGTCAGAATTCCAAGCCAAGACAAAATTCCGCCGAGCGCAAGAGTTCGGGCGTTCCCGCTTGTCGAACGCAATGGCCTGTTGTGGATCTGGCCGGGCGACGCCTCCCGGGCAGACAGCAGCAAGATCCCGGACCTGTACTGGCTTTCCCACCCGCATTGGGGCGCACGGGGCACGACCTTTAACGTCAAATGCAACTGGCGGCTGATCATCGACAACCTCATGGACCTGACCCACCTGACCTTCGTCCACGGGCGGACCATCGGCAATGCGGCAACGATCATCGGTGCCGAGACTCGCGCCGAACGGGCCGGCGATGCCAGCGTTCGAGTTACACGGTGGATGATGAATGCGGAGCCGCCTCCTACCTACATCCGGGCGGGCGGCTTCACTGGTCCGGTCGATCGCTGGCAGATCATTAACTTCACGCTGCCGTCTCTGGTCCGCATTGATGTGGGCGCCTGCGCCGCCGGAACAGGTGTCCGCGAGGGTAAACGCGTCGGTGGAATTGGTATGCAGAACATCAATCTCATTACACCCGAGACGGAGACCAGCAGCCATTATTTTTGGGCTCAGGCGCACGATTTCTCGCCGGATGAGGAAAGTGTCACCAATGCCATCTTCGAAGAAATCCATCGGACTTTTATGGAAGACGTCGACATCTTCGAAGCCCAGCAACACGCATTAGCGCGCGACCCATCGCGGCCCGTTGTTGACCTGGCCGCTGACCGCGGCGGTGTCCTCGTTCGGCGCCTGATTGATCGTGCGCTGCGTCAGGAAGCCACAGCAATACCTCTGCGCAATGTCGTTTGAAATCTGACGGGGGCGCTACCAACGGGCCTTCAGGAATGCGACTGCCGGTAGCATGAGGTTCGGCTTGTATTGTATGATCTTGCTGTCTTCGAGCAGTTCCAGCCCCGGCAAACGATCAATGAGTGTCTCAAGTGCAATACGCGCTTCCAGGCGCGCAAGGGGGGCGCCGATACAGGCATGACTGCGGCTTCCGAAGCCGAGATGACGGTTGGCGTTCGGACGACGAATGTCGAATTGCCTCGGATCGGTAAAGATCTGGCTGTCATGGTTTGCCGACGCGAGATGGATGAAGACGAATGCGCCGGCGGGAATGGTGATGCCTGCGATCGAAACCTCTGCGGTGGTCTTTCGCATCAGACCGCGCACGGGCGAGCGGACGCGCATCGTCTCGTCAACGGCATTCGTGATCAGGGACTTGTCGCGCCGGACGGCCTCCCACTGATCCGGATGAGTGAGCAGCAGATGGATAAGTTGCGCGATCAACACTCCGGTCGTGTCTGCCCCCGCGCCGGCAATGTTGAACACGTTCCACAACACCTCGGTGTCGTTCATTGCGGGGCTACCGTCATCCGAGCGCGCCTGAATGAAATCGGTGGTCAGGTCATCCTGGGGTTCGCACCGCCGCTCGGCGATCAATGACCGGATGTAGTCTTCGAAGGCGAAGACGCCGCGCCATGCACGTGCACGCTCTGCTTCCGGAATGTCCCAGGCTCCCGTAAGCGTGAAGATATCGTCGACCCAGTGCGCAAAATTCCGCGCGTCATCTTCCGGCGCACCAATGATCTTGCCGATGACCGCTGTCGGAATCCGCGCCGCGTAAGACCGCACGAGATCGGCTTCGCCATTGGCTTCAAAGGCATCGATCAGCTTGTGCGTAAGCTCACGAATCCATTCCTCGCGCGCAAGGATACGGCGCGGAAGAAAGGCGGGAGACATCAGTTTCTTGAGTCGCGTATGCGCGGGCGGGTCCGACATCACAAGCTGGTGATGCAAGCCGAGCTGCCGATCCCCGAATTCGCGATCGATTTCGGCAGGCCGCTCCATACGCGGCGAAAGCACAGACGAGCTGGAATAAAGCGCGGGCTCCCCGTAGATGCGATTAACGTCCTCGTACCGTGTCACAACCCAGAAATCGAATTCGGGCGCATAGAAGACGGGTGCCTGATCGCGTGCACGGGCGAGCACCGTATACGGGTCTGCCAATTGAGCCTTCGAGAACGGCTTGAATTCCTGAAAGAGCGGCTGCTCACCCACGTCCGATACTCCTCTCATAAACCGACCTGCGGCCGCGTATCCGATGCAGGCGGGGACCAAAGAACCCGAAGGCCTTTCAGGGACGGCACGATCAGGCTTTGCGTATAGTGGAGCGGGCCCTGGTCGGGAGCCAGTCTCAAATCCGGCAACCGGTCGAGAAGCACATCCAGCGCCTTTCGCATCTCAAGGCGTGCAAGAGGAGCGCCGAGGCAGAGCCTGCTGAGCGCGCCAAACGCCATGTGCTTGTGGATGTTGGGGCGGTGGATATCAAAACGATGCGGATCATCGAATACCGTTTCATCGCGTGAAGCAGAGCCGATATGAACGTAAACCCTTGCGCCTTCCGGGATTGCAACACCGCCCAGCTCGACCATACGCGTGGTCGTGCGAATGAGGCCGCGCACCGGCCCACGCAATCGCAGCAGTTCCTCGATCATTTGCGGCCGAAACGCGGGATTTTCACGAACTTCCCGTAACTGCTCCGGGTTGGAGAGCAGCATGTATACCATCTGGCCAATGGAGTTGGCCGTGGTATCGGTTCCTGCAGCGACCAAGCCAATCATATTGGTGACGATCTGGCGATCGCTGATTGGCGCTCCGCCCCCCTGTGCTTCCACGAGCCTGGAGATAAGATCATGCTGCGGATTCTTACGGCGATCTTCAATGAGATCGAACACGAACGCCTCAAAGTCGACGAAGCCCATCCAGCACGCCTCCGCACGTTCGGGAGGAAGCTGGTTGGAACCGGTAAGTTCAAACCAGTTCTCGGCCCATTCCTTGAAACGGTGAGTATCTTCGCGGGGTACGCCTATGAGACGTGAAAGGACACTCACGGTCAGCGGCCATGTGAATGCGGAGACGAGGTCCGCCTCGCCGTCGGCAACAAAGCTGTCGACAAGCTGGTTGAGACGCGACACGATCCAGTCGTCCATTCCGACGAGCGCCTTCTGGAAGACAGTGACCAGAACGCGCTTGGGCGTCATGTGATGCGGCGGATCGAGCACATTGATGTTGTTGTCGACAGGCAGCTTCCACTGCTCTCCTACGCGATCGATGACAGCCTGCGTCTTCGGGCTGAGAGGTTGATGTGCCCCGCCATTGGAAAATGTTACCATGTCCTTGTAGATCGACATCACGTCGTCCCGGCGGGTAACCACCCAAAGATCGTACTTGTCCATGTAGAACACGGGCTGTTCCGCGCGCGCAGCCGCCAGTATGGGATGAGGGTTGGAAATCTGCTCCGGATGGAGCGGATCGAAGGCCGGAAAATGCGGGCAGCCGCCGGCTTTGGGCTTCACGGAAGTCTCGCTCATCTTGTTTCTCTTGCAATCGGTTATTCCACCGTGTCCCGAGCATCGCCGAGGGCCCCGAACTGGCGCTGAAAATCCCCAAGATCAAAATAATCCCGCCATTCCGCTATATATCCATCGCGAATGCGGAAACTTCCCATCAGGGGAATGGACATCCGCGCACCATCGGCACGCACGAATTCATCGAGGCGCTCTGTCAACACGACATTTCCGCAGCCGGCGATCGCAATCGTCTTCCACTGTGCGACAAAATCTGAACCAACGCCGAAGCCGTGGGTAAACGTCCTCACCGCCGCGCGACCATTTATCGGCTCCATCGGTATATTGTGATAGAAGACGTCTTCGGCCAGCATATCGATTGCTTCATCGATGCGGCCCGCGTTGAAATGCGCGAGGAACGTTTCAACGATTTCTCTCGGCCCGGACATCAGGACGGCGCCTTTCGGACAGCAACCCGTGTACAGTGGCCCGGCATTCTCAATCCTCCCCGTTCGCCGCCGGTCTGGAACCGGTCTGGAATATGAGCGAAGTTTCCGGACGGCCGCATATAATGTCAACTAATCAAAACTGATCATGTGATCATTTAATCTTATTACGTACAGACTATACCCAATCATCTCTCGTGATCGCCATTTCACGATTATCTATTTGACTTGGCGCGACTTCGCATAGGACCAATAAAGTTTCCATGCAGCATTGTGATTGTCATCGCCCAAGGCGCATACGGCCACTTTCTCATGCGGCCATGGATAAGACTCAACATCTCCGAGAGGCAGGCGGTTCGAAATGATCAAGGACGGCTTCCCGGCGGGTGGCGACAGGGACATCGTCCTGGTGACCGGGGCGAACAAGGGGATCGGCTTCGAAGTTGTGCGTCAGCTGGCAGAGACGGGACAGGTGGTTTTGCTCGGGGCCCGCAACAGGAAGCTCGGTGAAACAGCAACTGAACGGCTTCACGCCGAAGGGCTCGATGTCCATCTTCTGGAAATCGATATCACCGACGGCACATCGATCGCTGTTGCCGCGGATCGGGTCCAGCGGCAGTTCGGACGCCTTGATGTTCTGATCAACAATGCCGGAATTCTTCTGGAAGGCGACTTCGACAACGCAGGAAACGAGGAAGATGTCGTTCTGCCTCTGCCCAGCAGCGTAAGCATCGACATCGTACGCCGTACTTTCTCGACGAACACCTTTGGCGCCATCGCGATGATAAACGCCTTTCTTCCCTTGCTGAGGAAGGCAAAGGCAGCACGAATTGTCAATGTCTCAAGCCGTCTCGCCAGCCTTTCCCTAGCCGACAGGGTCTGTCGGGGCAGCGATGAGACATTTCTTGCACTGCTCGCCTACAATTCCTCGAAAGCGGCCCTGAACGCCGCAACCCTGCAGTATGCGATAGAGCTGCGCGAAAGCGGTATCCGGATCAATGCTGCCGACCCAGGCCATTGCGCAACAGACATAAATGGCCATCTCGGCGATCGCTCCCCTGCCGACGCCGCGCGTGCGATTGTCCATCTGGCAGGGTGTGATAGCGCCGGCCCAACCGGCATATTCTACGGAGAGAATGGCGCAATCGACTGGTAAGGTAGCTCTATCCGAGCACGCGTCGAATGCAGACTTGACCGCAAAGCCAGCCCTAGTCGAGCAGCTGGCCTGCCTTGACCCCGAGGGCTGCTGCAATCTTGTCGACGACGGTGATGGTGGGGTTGCGGGCGCCGCGCTCGATATCGGAGATGTAGGTCCGGTGGATGTTGGCCTCGAACGCAAAGGCCTCCTGGCTGAGGCCCTTTGCCTCGCGCAGGCGGCGGAGATTGCGACCAAGGCGTTTGCGTATGTCCACGGTGCAACAAGGCACCGGTGCAGACGATCGATCTACAGACGATGAGAGACATTCCGCTTGACTTGTGAGGTCCGTTCGAGCGTCTGTCCTGTCACTGATTGTCGACAGGGATGGCATGGACGCATTCGAGGAACTCGCCGCCGACCTCTTCCGCAGCGAGGGCTGCTGGGCCCGCACCGGCGTCCGGCTGGACCTTACGCGGGAAGAGAAGCTCAGGATCGGCCGACACTCATCCCCGCGCTGGGAGATCGACCTGGTCGTCTGGAAGCCCGCCGAGCAGATGCTGCTGGCACTGGAGTGCAAGAGCTACCTCGATTCCGGCGGTGTCCATGCAGCACACTTCTTGCCCGGATCGCGTTATGCGCACCGCTACAAGCTCTTCCATGATCCCGTCCTGCGCGAGACGGTGCTCGGGCGGTTGAAGCAGCAGTTCGTCGAGAGTGGCCTCTGCACGCCAGACGCCTGTGTCCAGCTTGGCCTTGTCCACGCCCATGCCACGCCCGGCAATGCCGCGCGGCTCGCCGCGCACTTCGAGGCGGAAGGCTGGCTGTTGTTCGGCCCGGACTGGATCAGGGCCGGTCTCCGGCGTCTTGCCGAGGGCTCGTGGGAGAACAGCACAGCAGCGGTCGTGGCCAAGCTGCTGCTGCGACGCGAAGTGGCTAGCGCAGGGACAGCTTCACCGCGTCGCCGGACAGGCTTCAAGCCTGCACCGCTTAACCTCGAACCGGATCATCAACAGGGAAGTTTCTCATGAAGACCAGTCTTGTCGTTACCCTTTCTGCCGCCCTCCTGTGCAGCGCCTGCGTCTCCATGGGCACCAACTACGATCAGGACGCAGTTGCTACCCTTCAGACCGGCATGACCCGCGACGAGGTCATCGCAAGGCTCGGCAAGCCGAACTCGGTCGCAACGTTCGCAGACGGGCGTCAGCAGCTTGTCTGGGTCCACTCGAAGGGCACCATGCTTGGCGCCAGCGCCCGCTCCGTCGCGCTCGTGTTCACGCCCGATGGAAAGCTTGAAAGAACCGGACAGGCACAGACCAATATCCAGTGAAAAAAGAACCGGCAGTGCCAAAAGGCATGGAGGGCATTTCCGCATCTGTAAAAGTCGAGGCCCATGTGCGATCATACACGAAATGGCTCTTCCCCCACCGCCGCTGCCCGATGGCGACTACCCGTTCAACGATGAGCGCGTGCCATTGTCGCAGCTGGCGTGGATCGAAATGCCGCGCGAGATGGAGGCGCTACTACGCGCGCAGGCCAGCGACAACGGCACCCCGATCATCCGCGGCGTGCCGGTCGAGCTGCATTGCCGGGGAACGGACACAGGTGATGCCATCTTTACGGTATACTGGCCGCACGACGACGACCGCCTTCACATGCTGGCGCCGAAGTCATTCCAGATCGGCCGGGCCTGAACAGCAAGACCGCCTCAGGGATCAGGCCTCATCGAGCTCGGGTACGAAAAGGTGAGAGAGAACCTGCCCTGACAACACCGGATCAAGCTGGTCGGCCTGAGCAAGAGCCCACCGCTCCCACCTCTCGACTGTTCCGGAGTCCATTTCCGACCCGCGCGTCACCATGGCCGCCTTCAACCTCGCCACAAGGCGCCTGATTTCTTCGGCCTCGGCGAGAAGTTCACCGCTTCGCCGCAGATCCTTCAATCTTTTCGCTTCCAGGGCCCCGCGCTCTTCCCGCTTTCGCTCTTCGTCCCACCTGCGTCTTTGCTGTTCCCATTCCAGCGCCTCCAGCAGGCCCTGCCGAAATGCCGCTTCGCCCGCGACGATGACGTCCGCGGCAATGGCGGCAAGTTTCCGTTCGAGCCTGTCCTCCCGGCCATCCTGCCAGGATGACGTCACACTCGACCGGAACTCACGGTCTATCGCAAGCCGTAGCGGCGTGGAGGCCGGCAAATCACCGGCCGGAAGATGACGGCCCCTGACGAGACGCGTTGGATGCTTGCCGACAACGGAAAACGAAAGTCGAAGCGTTCTCCCACCAATGCAGCACTCGATGGCAAGATTTCCGTTGTCATCCTTCGCACTTGCCGAATGCCCCCTGCGCGCCAGCGCGAGAAAGAGTGCGTTCAGCAATTTCAGCTGCCGCTGGCCGAGGGGTGTGTCGAACGCGGGCTTGTTCCAGTACCACTCCTTTTCCGCGGCTTCCCGACGTTTGGCCTCCTCTTTCTCGAGCAGGCCCACGAGGCCGACATGCGGCGTAGTCAAATCGCGGGGGATCCCGACATGCCCGATCGCTTTCAGTTCCTGCTGTCTCAGGGCATCGAGATCTTCGGGAACTTTCGTTGACGCGAACGGCCCGTCAACCGGCATGGGCTCGCTTTCCTCGACCAGAGACCTGAATCGGGGGTCGAGGACAATCCGGCCCGTCTCGCCGGGCCCGCGAGGGTCAGCCTCCGGAGGCCCCGGGACGGGTCGTCCGGCATGAACCCTGTTCCAGTGCCCCTGGGGAGGTGTGGGAATGCCGAAGCCCCGGAGCAGTTTCTTCAATCCGACGTCGGATATGCCCACCTTGAGCGCGAGGTCGCGCATCGGCGCGGACCAGGCGAACCTTGCAAGGGCGTCGGGTGTGACAAGAATATTGTCGCCAAGGTACAAACGCATTCAATCGCCTCTTCGCAGCCAGAGCGGCCTCGATCCCGCATTTTCAGGAATCAGCAGAGCCGACTCAATGCACGCAAAAGTGCCGTTATCGCAATATGAGCTCAAATATGTGCGCCATTTTTCTTCCAAAGGACTTGTCATACCCTCTTTTCGGACCGGATTGACTTGAACTACTGACGACTGGCATCCGATCGAGTTTGCGCAATATTAATCCGCGTCTGCATTACTGCGGCATACCAACAGGGAGGAAGCGCCGGTTTTGCTGCATGTCCGGGAAGAAGCCGGGGTAACGCCCCCGAGGAAAGCCGATGCCACACCGCAGGCCTCGGCCCTGATCGAGAGCATGCGCGACATCGGCTACTCTCTGGAGACAGCCCTCGCCGACATCATCGACAACGCCATTACCGCACGAGCAACGCGCGTGGACATTCTGTCCGAGACTGCCGGAGACAGCCCCGCGATAGGCATTCTCGACGACGGGACCGGCATGACCGAAGCCGAGCTTGTCGAGGCAATGCGGCCCGGCAGCAGAAATCCCCTCGAGGATCGGGATGAGCATGACCTCGGCCGTTTCGGCCTCGGGCTCAAGAGCGCAAGCTTCTCCCAGTGCCGCCGACTGACCGTTCTTTCGCGGCGCGGCGGCAGGACCTGCTGCGCCGTCTGGGACCTCGACGAAGTCGCCCGAACGAATGAATGGGCGATCACGCTGCATTCCGACATCACCGACATCCCGTGGCACGAACGCCTCGGCGAAACCGGCACTCTCGTCGTGTGGCAGAATCTCGACCGCCTTTCCGGCGGGATCGCCCATGATCCTGCGAAACGAGCCGAGCACATGAACCGTGCGATCGCGCTTGCCGAACGCCACACGCGGCTCGTGTTTCACCGGTTCATGGAAGGCACGCAGGCGGTCTCGCTCTGGCTGAACGGAAGACAGCTGGAACCGATCGATCCGTTCGCACGGAAGCACCCTGCCCATCAGGAAGATCCCGAAGACCGGCTCCAGCTCCCCGGCGGTGTCGTTGTCTTCCAGTGCTTCACGCTTCCCCATCACAAGGCCCTGTCGAAGCAGGAGTGGGAGGAGCTCGGCGGCCCGGAAGGACACCTGCGATCCCAGGGCTTTTACGTTTACCGAGGCCGGCGCCTTATCATTGCCGGCAGCTGGCTGGGGCTCGCACGGCAGACCGAGCTCACGAAGCTCTGCCGCATCCGGGTCGATATCCCCAACACCATGGACGCTTCCTGGAAGATCGACGTGAAGAAGGCGTCCGCCCAGCTCCCTCCAGCGGTTCGGGAGCGCATGCGACACATCGTCGAGCGTTTTGCCCAGACCTCCAAACGAACCTATCAGCGCCGCGGACAGCGACTGGTTGATGAACACCGCATGCCCGTCTGGCAGCGCATGCAGAGGGATGGCGTCATTGTCTACAGGCCGGACCTCGGTCATCCGGCGCTGGAAGCGTTTTCGGAAAGTCTGCCGCCTGATCTCCGTCAGGGTTTTGCGAATTGCATTGCCCTCGTGGGCGCGTCGCTACCCGTCGAGGCCCTGCACGCCGATTTTGCCGGCAGTGCCGAAGAGGTTCTTGCGGACGAGGCCGATATCGACACCATCCGCCAGACCCTCGAGGCCATGCTTCCGAGACTTCGGGGCCAGGGTTTCGACCGGGAGCAGATCATGACGATCCTGCGACAGCTTGAACCGTTCCGGAGCGCCTGGGCAATTGCCGGGGCCGTGGCAGATGAACTGATGGGGGATACGCCGAACGATGAGTGATGTGCTTGCGCTTCTCGACACGATGGCATCGCAGTTTGTCGCCCAGCAGAACCCGCCAACGCCTGAAAGCATCCGCGAAGCGATCGGGGCCCTGCGTGTGCTGCCCAGCTTTTCGGCGGTATCGGAAGAGGATGCCGAAACACTGGCCCGTGAACTCGAGGAGCGGATCGGCATCAGCATGGGTCTGGGTGCTGTCGTCGAGGACCAGACGGTAAGGCCCTGGCTCCATGATGCACGGGCGAAGGGTCTCATCGACCCATATTACTGGAAGAGATACGAACAGCTGCTGAGAAAGCAGAGACTTCCCCGCGATGTCATCATCACGATGGACGAGGTCACCGACCGCATCCTCGATCGCATGGGAAACCCGGCAGAGAACACCGCGTGGGACCGCAAGGGCATGGTCGTCGGCCATGTCCAGAGCGGCAAGACGGCAAACTACACGGGTCTGATCTGCAAGGCGGCCGATGCCGGCTACCGGCTGGTCGTGGTCATAGCGGGCATCCACAACAATCTGCGCAACCAGACACAGGCCCGCATCGACGAGGGCTTCATCGGACGCGACACCGGCAGGCTGGAACAGAAGGCGAAGGGCGGAGCAAGGTCCCGGACCATCGGTGTCGGCACGTTCGACGATCGAAGGGTACCGGTGAGCCTCACGAACACGATCAAGGACTTCAACAAGGCCACGGCCACCACCAACACCAGCCAGATCTCGTCCTACGCCGTACCGGTGGTGCTCGTGATCAAGAAGAATTCGCGGACCCTCGCGAACCTCGTCGACTGGCTCAAGGAGCATAGTGTCAACCGCGGCTCGGAGATGGTCGATCAGCCGATGCTGCTGATCGACGACGAGGCCGACAATGCCTCCATCAACATCAAGTACGGAAAGGACGAGGTTTCCAGGATCAACGGACAGATCCGGGAACTTCTCGGCCTCTTCCGGCGCAGTTGCTACCTCGGTTATACCGCGACACCGTTCGCGAACATCTTCATCGATCCCGATTCAGAGGATGAGGTCGGCAAGCAGGACCTTTTCCCGCGGCACTTCATCATCGGTCTTGACGCCCCGACGAACTATTTCGGCGCCCGAAAGGTCTTCATTGACGGTATTCCCGAGGAAGGTCGGCCGCTGCATCTGCGATATATCTCCGACAACGAAGACCTCCTGCCGCTGAAACACCGTATCGAGCACCAGCTCGGCGAGTTGCCGGAAAGTCTGATCACCGCACTCAGAACCTTCATCGTTGCGCGGACGATCCGCAATCTGCGTGGTCAGGCGGGGCAGCACGCGTCGATGCTGGTCAATGCATCCCGTTTCACCGGCGTTCAGAACCTGCTTCGCAATCGCCTGCACGAAGCCCTTGAACGCATTGAAAGTGCAGTGCGAGTCGATGCCGCGAAGGGCGCTGCAGCCCTTGCCAATCCGGAAATTGCCGCTCTCAAGGCTTGCTGGGCAGACGAGTATGCAGAGGCATTTCCGGACTGGGACAGCATTCAGGCAAATCTTCTGCCAGTCCTCGCCTCGGCTTCGGTCGTTGCCGTCAACAGCGCTTCTCCCGGCAGCCTCGACTATGACAGCCTCGGCGAAACCGGACTTACGGTCATTGCCGTTGGCGGTTTCTCGCTTTCGCGCGGTCTGACGCTGGAAGGACTGACTGTTTCCTACTTCCTGCGCAACTCGCTGATGTACGACACGCTGATGCAGATGGGCCGGTGGTTCGGTTACCGTTCCAACTACGAGGATCTGTGCCGCATCTGGATGCCCGAGGAAGCGGCGGGCTGGTATGCTCACATCTCCGAAGCCACCGAAGAACTGCAAGGCGAACTCAAACGCATGGAGCAGGTCCGCGCGACGCCGGAGATGTTCGGCCTCGCCGTTCGCAGCCACCCGAGCGCACTTCTCGTCACGGCGCGAAACAAGATGGGCTCCGGCGAGAAGCACGTGATGATCGGCCTCTCCAACAACTTCGTCGAGACAACCCGCCTGTCTGCCGAGCCGGCATCGATCCAGCGCAACACTCAGGCTTCGCTCAGGTTCATCGAGGCCATGAAAGAAGCAGGCCATGGCCCCGGGACGGAGAAACCCGTTTCGGGCGGGAAGCTGCTCCGGCGTGTTCCCGCGAGACTGGTCGACGATTTTCTCCGGAACTTCGACAATTGCCGCGAATCCGTGTTGTCCGATACCGATCCCATCAGGAAATACATATCGACGCGGGCGCAGGACGAGCTCTCGGAGTGGGATGTCCTGCTCGCAAGCCGTAAAGCCAGCACCGACAGAACTCCGCTCGATCTCGGCGGCTGGGACATCGTGCCGACGGAACGCTCCGTAGGCCCGGAAGACGTGAAGCGCGGCGTGCTGGCAGTCAGCGGCAAACGCTCGCGGGTCGCATCGCGCGGCGTCGAGCGGACAGGGCTGACGGACGATGAAGCCCGGCAGGCCGAACTGGATTACAGGACCTCCGAAAAGATATCGGAAGGCGCCGCCGTCAACTATCCCGACTGGATTTACAGGTCGGTGCGCCAATATCCGCTTCTGGTCCTTTTCCATCTCAGGATCAGGACCGAAAACCTCGACCCGGATGATCTGATCAGGATTCCCGATGCGCTCGTTCCGGCATGGAGCATCAGCTTCCCGAGGTCGTCTCGGCCCGACGAGAAGGTCGAATACATCCTGAACACGACACGGATGCGGGAGCTCTTCGGCGAGGACGACACGGACGAGGATGACCGCGATGACGGCGAGTGAAAATCCGTGGGAGGGGCTCGCCCCCGGCGAGGTTGACGCGCGGCGCGTCCGTTCCGTCGGAAGATGGGATTTCTTCTGGTGGGTTTCCGACAGGTCCGAGCCCGCGCTGATCCTGCGTCTCCCTGCGGATGCAGAAGAGGTCTCGCCGCTGCCGAAGATGCGCAGCCTCGACATCCGCTACAGGGACCTGCCCGGCGCCCGGGCGCTTGTGATCCTGCTTCGCGAGCCGGAGCAGCAGGAGCTGTTTGCGACGCTTTGCCGGGATGTCGTGAATGCAGGCGAAGCGGCTCAATCAGCGGACGATGCTCTCGCCCGCTCCATCCGGCGTACGCTGCGGTGGCATCATCTGCTGCGGGGCGGACGCAGCGAAATGCTCTCGGTGGAAGAGCAGCGAGGGCTCGTCGGCGAACTCCACTTCCTGCTCCACCTCTGCGACCTCGCAGGGCCGCGGGCAGCCATTGAAGCCTGGAAAGGACCGCAAGGCTCCGCAAAGGACTTCGAGATCGATCACTGCCACGTCGAGATCAAGGCAAGACGCGGCGCATCGAGACCCCACGTCCAGATCTCCTCGGAAGATCAGCTTGCAGATGTGCCGGGAGCCAGCCTCTTTCTTAACGTCTATGATGTGGACTCCGCCATCAAGCCCGCCGGGATGACGCTGACCGATCATGTTCGTGCTGCGGAAGAGCAATTCCGCAATGCGGACATGACCGCATACGGCCTGTGGGAAGCGGCGATCGAGGCCGTCGGCTTCGACTTCGATCACGACTATTCCGAACGACGCTGGACCGTAGGCAGGGTTCAGCACTTCGAGGTGGCGGGGAACTTTCCGAGAATGCCGCTCCCCCTGCCCACGGGTATCGGATCGGTGCGATACAGCATTGCGCTCGATGCGTGTCAGCCGTTCCTCGTGACGAGCGAGTATCTTGACAGCGCCATTTGCGGGAACTGAGGGACATGGACGAGCTCCTCGAATTTCACAGGGAACTGATCGCCGACATTCAGGGTGATGCCGACGCAAAGGGACTCATCACCGCCGAAGCATTTCTCGAGAAGGTCGGGGAGATCCTGGATGAGGCCGGAGAGGTTTCGTCACTGGATCTGTGTCATTTCGACGGTCGACACGGCAACAAGCCACTTCACCTCGACGCATTCAGCTGGGATGCGGAAGCCGGTGAAGGGGTACTCAGCCTCATTGCCTGCGATTTCGTTCTTTCCGAAGAGCCGCGATCAATAGCGAAAGACGAAATAAATCCGTATCTGCAACGTCTTGCAAATTTCGCTTCGGCCGCAATCAAGCCTGATTTTCGGGAAGCGCTCGAGGAAACGAGCCAGGGGTTCTTTGTCGCCGACCTGATCTCGAGGTCATTGAAGAAGATCGGCAAGATCAAGCTCATTCTCGTGACCAATCGCGTCAACAAGGCCAGAACGGATGCCAGACCCGTCGGCGATATCCGCGGCATTCCCGTCACATCGAACGTCTGGGACCTGCCACGCATCAGCCGGTTTGTCTCGTCGGGACAGACTCGCGAAGAGCTCGTCATCGATTTTGCCGAGGACTATGACGGCGCGATTCCCGTGCTCAAGGCTTCCTTCGACGGCGCGCCGTTCGAAAGCTACATCGCGGTCCTTCCCGGTGTGCAGCTGGCGGCAATCTACGAAAAATGGGGTGCGCGCCTTCTCGAAGCCAATGTCAGAAGTTTCCTGCAGGCAAGGAACAAGGTGAACAGGGGCATTCGCGACACGATACGCGACAAACCCGAGATGTTCTTTTCGTACAACAACGGGCTGACCGCCACTGCCAACAGCGCCGAGATCATCGAAACGGGCGAAGGCCTGTTTCTCATGTCGGCGGAAAACCTGCAGATCGTGAACGGCGGGCAGACAACGGCATCGATCCATGCTGCAAGGAAGCTCGAGCAGCTCAAGGACGTATTCGTCCAGATGAAGCTGACAATCGTGCCGCCGGAGCGCACCGAGGAAATCGTGCCGCGCATCTCGGAATTTGCGAACAGCCAGAACAAGGTCAACGCCGCAGACTTCTTCGCCAACCACCCCTTCCATATCCGCATGCAGGAGTTCTCCCGCCGCGTACTCGCGCCAAGCGGGGCTTCGGGTTACATCGAGACCAAGTGGTTCTACGAACGAGCCCGCGGTCAGTTTGCGGATGAACGGGGACGGCGGTCGATTTCGGAGCGGAAGCGCTTCGACATCGAGTTCCCGAAGGCGCAGTTCTTTACGAAGACCGACCTTGCCAAGTTCGAGAACTCGTGGCGCGGCCTGCCTCATATCGTGAGCCGCGGCGCCCAGAAGAATTTCGGGGAGCTGGCAAAGGCAATCGGCGAGGAATGGGGCCGCAGCGATGCCGGATTCGACGAAACCTGGTACAGGCGCCTGATAGCGAAGGCGATCATCTTCAGGAATCTCGAGCGTATTGTCCCGTACCAGCCCTGGTATGCCGGTGGCTACCGTGCCAACATCGTCACCTATGCCGTTGCAAAGCTGGTTCGCGACGCCGAGGCAATGAACAAGGCTATCGACCTTGATCAGGTCTGGAAGATGCAGCGCGTTCCCGTCATCCTCGAGCGCGCCAGTCTGGTCGCAGCGCAGGCTGCCAATGACGTGATCATCAATCCTCCCGCCGGCATCCGCAACATGAGCGAATGGGCCAAGCAGCAGGCCTGCTGGGCTCAGGTTTCGGGTCGCAGCCTCGCGTACGAAAGGGATTTCCACGACAGTCTGATCGATCCGCAGCAGGCGCGCGTAGTCAAACGTGATGAACGCCGTGAACGCGATGCAAGAAACCGGATCGATGCTCAGGCGGAGGTCGTGCTCCAGGGCGGCGAATACTGGGAAAGGCTGCTTGCTTTCGGGCAGTCTTTGAATCAGCTTACGGAACGCGAACAGGGCATCCTCCGCGCGTGCGCGCAGATCCCGGACCGGGTACCATCAGAACGGCAATGTCAGGTCGCTCTGGAGATCGTGAGCCGCCTTGAGGCCCACTACTGAACTCCTGTCAGTGCCTGCATCGACACGTGGGCTTCAACCATCGAGGATGTCCGAGAGGACTTCGGCGATCTGTCTCGCCAGAAGCGGCGGTACGGCATTCCCGACCTGAACATACTGCTGGGTGCGGTTGCCTTCGAAGAAATAATTGTCCGGGAAAGTCTGCAACCGGGCGGCTTCCCGGACGGTCAAGCTGCGGCACTGCATCGGATCGGGGTGAATGAAGTAGTGCCCATCCTTCGAGATGTGGCTGGTGACTGTCGCCGACGGCGCGTTCCACGACTGCACCCTGAACCGATCGGAAAACTTGCCGCTCTCCCAGTTCCGGTGTGCGGGCGCCAGATCGCGAGGATATTCGTCGGCCTTGGGCGATCGTTCGAACACCTCGGCAAACATCGCCGCGAAGGCGTAGCGGGCAAGGTCGGTTTCCATGTGGCCACGGGTTTCGTGATTTGGAAGCGCCTTCAGGCGTGTGTCGGAAAGCCACGCGCGCAGCCGGCTGTCCTTCGCCGGGACAAGATGACTGCTCGACCGCGGGGGAATTTCATCCATCACTCCGATCTGTTTCGCCCTGTCTGCGAGAGCGCTGGCTACGGCTTTCAGCCACGTGCCCTCGGAACGTGATGACCTGGCGGCGATCCGGAAGGCCGAGATCACGGCCTTTCGCCAGTTCTCCGGCGTGTCCTCGCTCCGACTGAGCCCGCTCCGCAGGGCGGGCATGCCCTCGAGGACACTGGCGACAGATACCCGCGGCACCGGCTCAAGCGTTCGCCCCGGCCCGTCGAGCGCCCCGCCCGAAAGGACGTCGCTGCGGATTCCCAGCAGGATGACGCGATGCCGACACTGCGGAATGCCGAAATCCTCGCAGCGAATGACATGACCGGCCTGCTTCCCGCGCGCGGGAACGAGCGGAAGCAGCGTATAGCTGTCGGCGGAACCACCAGCCGCCCTCAGATCTTCCAGCACCCGATCAAAGATGCTTTCGCCTGCCACGCGCGACGAAAGCATCCCCTTCACGTTTTCCATGACGAAGGCCACAGGCTGGAGACGGCCAAGGATGCGGATATATTCCCTGTACAGGAAATGCCGGTGATCCTTGATGGCATCATAGTCCTTGATGCCTCGATTCCGGGCTCTGCCGACAAGCGAGTATGCCTGGCACGGGGGGCCGCCGATCAGGATCACGTCACCTGCTGCCGTCTCACGGATATGGTCTAGGCGGGGGTCGAGCTCGTTCCGGGCCTTCTCGGTGCCAAGTTCGAGCATCACGGTCTCGTCCACCGCAGCCCGCCATTCGTCCGGGTGGTCCGCGATCAGGTCGTCTCTGGTGATCTCGCCGGCAATGTATCGATAGTAGCTTTTGGGAAGTTTCTCGAACTGCCGCGTAAACGCGCGCAATCTCAGCGTCCTGAACGCCGAAGGCTCCATCTCGACCGACAGCGCAACATCGAAAGTCCTCTTTCCGCTGGACTCGCGCAACGAGGAGAAACCTTCCGCCAGTCCTCCCGGCCCGGCAAACAGATCAACGACCTTGAAGTTGCGACGCATCAGTCCGAAAGTCCCCTTCGCGCCGCTCTCATACCAGGACACGCCAAACTAGCCAGGAGAAAAGAATGGCCGATGTTGTCGATGCAGCGACGCGCTCGAGGATGATGGCCGGGATCGGTGGCAAGAACACCAGGCCGGAAGTGCAGCTCCGGAAGGCAATGCACGCCCTGGGCTTCAGATACCGGCTCCATGATCGGAAACTGCCCGGGAAGCCCGATCTTGTCTTTCCTCGGTATCGGGCTGCAGTGTTCGTCCACGGATGCTTCTGGCATCGGCATGAAGGGTGCCGCTACGCTACAATGCCCGCCACACGGCCGGAGTTCTGGGCTGCCAAGTTCGAGGCCAACGTCGCAAGAGACCGGAGAGCGGAACTGGCCTTGAGCGAAATGGGATGGCGTACGGCGACGGTGTGGGAATGCGCTCTCAGGCGATCATTGGCCAAGGTTGCGGCGCAGATGTCAGAATGGCTGACAAGCGAGACCCCTCTCAAGATTGAAATATCGGACGAGCACTAGAGAAAAGCAGTTAAAGTCGATGGCACCCATCAGTCCTCTACAGCAATCCTCTGTTAGTCAGCCCACTTTCGCCTACCAATCCCACCAACGTACGCACCTGAGTGGAGGACAGTGAGAAGGCTTCAGCAGCTGGCAGCGCATGTGAGACCAGATTAGCCATGCCAGACTTCAATATGTCTCGGGAAACTCCATTCTCGATGATCGCATCAACCCCTTGGTAGGTAAACGTGGCCTTCCCCCGAAAACGTGGTCCATTTTGGTAGTTAGAGTTTCGGCTATTTTGCGCTTGGAAGGAGCGGAGAATGGCACGGAAGAACTACACAGCAGAGCAGATTATCGGGATGCTACGGGAAGCGGAGGTTCGTCTTTCCGGTGGCGAGAAGACTGGTGCGATATGTCGCGGCCTGGGGATATCGGAGCAGAGCTATTACCGATGGCGACGTGAGTATGGCGGGTTGAAGGTAACGCAGGCGGCACGTCTGAAGTCGCTGGAGAAGGAGAATGCGCGGCTCAGGAAGGCAGTGTCGAACCTGACGCTGGATGCGCTGATCCTGAAGGAGGTCATCGAGGGAAAGTACTGAGCCCCTCGCGACGCCGTGCTGGCGTTGCCCATGCCTGTGCGGCGCTCGGCGTGTCCGAGCGTCGTGCTTGCCGGGCGGTCGGCCAGCACCGTTCGACCCAGCGCCGTCCAGCACGGCCACGATCCGATGAGAAGCGCCTGACGGCATCGATCGTCCGGTTAGCATCGCGCTACGGTCGTTATGGCTATCGCCGGATCACCGCCCTGCTACGGCAGGAAGGCTGGACAGTGAACGCCAAAAGGGTTGAGCGCATCTGGCGTCGCGAGGGGCTGAAAGTACCACAGAAGCAGCCTAAGCGCGGCCGCCTCTGGCTGAACGACGGATCATGCGTGCGGCTTCGGCCACGCTATCGTGGCCATGTCTGGAGCTATGACTTCGTCGCGGATCGCACCCACGACGGCAAGGCGTTCCGGATGCTTACCGTGATCGACGAACATAGCCGGGAATGCCTGGCGATCCATGTCCAACGCCAGCTCAAGAGCGATGATGTGCTGGCTGTGCTCACCGATCTGTTCGTGAAGCATGGCCCGCCGGCCCATATCCGCTCCGACAATGGCGCTGAGTTTACCGCCAATGCCGTGCGGGAGTGGCTTGGCAGGATCGGCGTAATGACCCTCTACATCGAACCCGGATCACCTTGGGAGAATGGATACTGCGAAAGCTTCAACGGCAAGCTGCGCGACGAGCTGCTCAACGGGGAGATCTTCTATACACTCAGGGAGGCCCAGATCCTGATCGGGCGCTGGCGTGAGCATTACAATACCATCCGACCACACAGCTCGATCGGCTATCTCCCACCGGCACCCGAAGCCATCTTGCCTCGCCCTGCTGGTCTGCCCTACGCTCCGCTCCGGTCAGCCCAGCAGGGCGACCATAACCGCCGGAACTCTAACTTATCCGGTGGACCCGCCTAATGGGGCAGGCCAGATTCCCCAACCCTCCTGCCAGGTTAGTGAGACAGCCGCCTTCGTGAAGCCGACCGTGTTCTTTGATGAGATCAGCTTCCCGCTCCAAACAGGCGAGCTGGTCAGCGGCGTCAAAATGGGTGTCGATCCGATAAAGGACTTGATCGCCATCTCGGATGAGCTTGCGAATGACATTGCACTTGAAAGGATTCGACTCGCCGACAGGATGGTTGCGCCGGGCCTCTGCTTCATGTTCCAAAACACGGCGGTTTAGCCCCTTACCGACATAAAACGGACGCCCGTCTGGCCGACAAAGGACGTAGACATAGAATCTGCCAGAAATCGTCCGCAGGAACGACTCGACCGCTCGGCGATCACCTTCGAAAATCATAACGACTATGGATTCCTCATATGGGGAGACCATACGTGCAGAGCACAATGGCAAAGCAGCAAACACCAAGCCAAAAATAGGTCCGTGTACTTTGTCTCAGATCCGAGGAAGCAGAAAAGCGTAAGTGCCCATCCTCATCGTTTCCGTCGGTCGATTTGAAGCCGGCTCGGAACTAAAGGGCATCGGATATCCTTGTCTGCAGGTCTGGTCCTACGCGCCGGAAACCGAGAAGCCTGGCTGCAGTACGAATCAAGTCCGCATCATCACCACCCGCGTTGTCCTCGCGCGCGATATCCAACGCGGCCTTTACCTCGAGCATAGAAATATTCGCCGCCTTCAATGTAGCGCCGTTCTCAAGGGAGCGGTCACGAACAGGCGGCGCCTCCAACTGATCGTGTGTGAACCAGAATGTCCCGTCGGACAGCAGTTGGCTGTCCTGTGACCTCGCGCGGACAAGTGCTGCACGTGTGGCGGTAATTATCCGCGATCCGGCTTTCTCCTTTCCGAAGCAGGATGCGATTCGCCGTGCCGCCTCCTCAATGTGAATGGGGCCTTCTGCCTCTACGATCCGCTTGACGAGTTCGGCCAATGTCGCGGTGCTCACCTCATGTGGCTCCTGAGAGCTGCTCACCGGGAAAACCGCGCGCTGATATGCAGGCATCTTGCGCTCGACGATGTCCGGAATTGCGATTATCGGTTGCGGCTCGATCGGCTCGATGGACACCGGCCGTGCTCGGTTCGCGCCATTCACTTTGATGCCGGCTTCGGCCGCATCCTTCGCGGCAACAAGTACGTGGCGCAACCGTTCGATCTCCGCGCGCCGGTTGTAGAACCAGTCAGTGCTCCAGATGCGGTGGAAGCGCCAGCCGAGGTGCTCCAGCACGTCCTGCCGCAGGCGGTCGCGCTCGCGCGCCCAGAGCGCACTGTGATAGGCGGCACCGTCACATTCAACCGCGAGCACGTAGGTCCCCGGCCGGTCGGGATGGCGAACGCCGATATCGATAC
The DNA here is from genome assembly GCF_963974575.1 of uncultured Sphingosinicella sp. NCBI lineage: Bacteria > Pseudomonadati > Pseudomonadota > Alphaproteobacteria > Sphingomonadales > Sphingosinicellaceae > Sphingosinicella > uncultured Sphingosinicella sp. The sequence continues at coordinate 411,754 of NZ_CAXBBQ010000003.1, forward strand.
GGAATCCGGCAGATCCAACCTGCGGATCGGCAAGGAAACCGAGGCTGCGAATCACGTCTGCGACGTCTTCCTCGAACGGCGTGTCGGCTCCGAGCCCCGTGGGCAGGTACTCATCGAGCTGGCCAGTCTTGGCGAACTCCAGGAAGCGCTTGAGGATGCGTGGTCCTTCGCCAGCCGTCCTGCTGACATCAATATCGCCGGGATCGAAGGAAGCGAAGACTTCGCAGCGGATGCGGGCCCGGGTGAAGAGAACATTGAGCCTGCGCTCCCCTCCCTCGCCATTCACCGGGCCGAAGGACATGCTGGTGAGCCTTCCTCCCGCGACCGCTGGACCATAGCCGACGCTGACAAGGATGACATCGCGCTCGTCGCCCTGAACGTTTTCGATGTTCTTGACGAAGATGTCCTCTGCCTGCCCCTCCCGCATGAAGCCGTCCAGAATGGAATCCCCGCGGCGAGCCAGTTCCAGCAGCTCGGTAATGAGGTTCCGCTGCGCGAACGAGAAGGTCACGATCCCTAGCGACATACTGGGATTCTTACGCGCATGCTCCGCGACCCGGGCGACGATCGCCTCCCCCTCCTTGCGATTGTCACGTTTGCCCCCCTTGTCGTACACGCCAGCGACTTGCGTGAAGCACAGTCCAAAGGCAGGGTCGGCCTGAAGCGGGGATGGCGGAAGGATGAGCCCGTCTTCGTAGAACTCACGGTTCGAAACCTTGATCAGCGAGGGGTCGCGCGAACGATAGTGCCACTGGAGCATTCGCGAACCAAGCCCGCGCGCCTCACAGAGGGTTAGCACACTCTCCATTGCCGCTACCTTTGCGGCACCCGCCAGCAGTTCCGGTTCATCTTCATCGGCATCGTCGTTCGCTGCGAGCCTGTCAAAGAACGAGGAGGGTGGAAGCTGCTTCTGATCACCCACAACGACGATCTGCCCGGCGCGGGCGATCGCCCCCAGCGCGTCTTCTGGACGTACCTGGCTGGCCTCGTCGATGACGAGCAGATCAAACGTCAGCGCTCCTGGTGGGAGGAACTGAGCGACGGAGATTGGGCTCATCAATAACACCGGCTTGATCCGCTGGATCGCGGTGCCGGCGCGCTCGAACAGCCGTCGAATCGCCAGATGGCGCATCTTCTTGCCGATCTCGCTTCGGATCACGCCCATCTCGCCTTGAGCCCCCTGAGGAACCTGAGTCAGATGGCTGGCCAGAATATCGGTAACATTATCCGACAGGCGCTTCCGTTCCAGCTCAGCGAACGTCGTCACCAGCTCGTGGCGCTTTTCCATTGGGAGCTCGCGAAGGACCGGGGACTGGTCAAGCGCCTGGCGCCACAACTTCTCGGCGCGCGCGAACCGTAGTTCTACCGCCGCGGCAGGACCGTCGATCGCGCCTGTTCGCATGCGCTCCGCCAACTCAAGTAGCCCGGCGTCAGCCATCTTTCGATGCATGCGGGCGAGTTGCACCCATCCCGCGTATCGGTCCGTAGCGGCCGCCATTTCCCGGAGACGGAGGACAATTGCCCTGATTTCGACCTGATCGAAACGCTCGATTCCAAAGACCGCCGGGTCTAGATCGAGGAATTCGGCCGCAGCGGTGAAAGCTGGTTGCGCGGATGCCAAAGCCTCGCGGAGGCTGCGCAACATTATCGTCGCCGTTCCAGAACCGGCAACCCGAGTTGCCGCAACGGCCGCCACTGCGAGCGATGCTTGAGAGAGATTATTGCACCACATCGAGATCGCGATCAGTGATGAGAAGTCGCTCCGTTCTCCACGCCAGTCGTCACCAAGAATGCTGGCACCGTATGTTTGATCCGCCTCCCAGATCGCTCGCTTGCTTCCGACTTCGGCAAGTGCATCAATCAGGGCCACGCGATCAGCAGCGGCCTTCGGCAGAGGCCCCCGAAGCAGGCCGGCAAGCTCGCGCGACGCTCCGCGATAGGCCCCGCCCAGTCGAGAGAAGAACGAGTTGCATCCTGCAACAAGCGGTCCACGCAGTCTCGCCACCGGATGGGCAAACGCCGCATCGGTGAAGGTCGGCACCTGCGCCTCATACGCCGAGCGCCATTCGGCCCCGGCGTACAAGAGTTGTTGCAGTCGTACGGGGTCGGATGCATCGAGCATCATTACGGCGGTCCGCCCGGCGCCTTGGGGCAGCCCCTCAAGGCGCGAGAGCAAATCGGCCAGCGCGTCTGCCGTTTCCAACGTGCCAGGCTGGGACAAGCCCAGCTCGATAAGCGGCTGATCAACGGCCGCGGCGAGTTGCTCCAACGCCGACGCGGCATTCGTCAGTACAGTGGCGAGGCGGGCGAGGTCCACCGGTTGCAGGTCGAGATTGCGGGCACCTTCGAACGGGTGGGGTGCCTCGACACCCTCCTTGATCAGAAGATCGCCATAGCGCTCGATAGCCACCACCAGGTCGGCTTCCTGGTCCCGCGTCAGCCCAAGCAACGGCTCTGCATCCATCGCTGGCGGTGCGGCCCCCATGCCGATGTAGCGAACCTGGCGACTGAGTGCCGAGAATGCCGTCTCACCGGTGGAGCCGATCGGCTGATGCAGGGCTCTGGCGATGTCGTTAAGTCGGTCCCGCACGCTGGTGAGCGTGTGCGGCGGGTCAGGCATTCTCGGGATGGCCGAGGCTTGTGAAATCGTGCGGGCCAGCTCGCCCAGGACGATCTTCTTGTTTGCCGTGCGCGAATGGAGCTCGAGGCAGATATCCCGTAGGCCGACCTTGACCAGGCGATCGTGCACGACAGAGAGCGCTGCCATCTTCTCCGCTACGAACAGGACCCGTTTCCCGTCTTTCGCGGCGGCCGCCAGGATGTTCGTAATTGTCTGAGATTTGCCGGTTCCAGGTGGACCCTGAACCACGAGGTTGCGGCCTGAGCGAACTTCCTCGATGACCTGGGCCTGAGAGGCATCCGCATCGACCACGTGGAAGATCCGTTCAGGTGGTAGCACGTCGTCGAGCCGGTCCTCGGACCCGAATAGAGGACGTTCGCTTTCGAAGCCCTCGTATAGCAGCCCTCGTGTCAGTGGATGGTTGGCCAAAGCCTCGTCCGGCCATGATTTAACATCAAGGTCGCGGTACATCAGCAGCTTTCTGAAGCTGAAGAACCCAAGTTGTATCGCGTCCCGATCGACCCGCCACCTGTCGCGGGAGGAGATCACCGCCTCGACACGCGCGAAATAGCTCGACGGATCCCACTCCTCTTCGGCTTCGATTTCGGGAAGGACGATACCAAAGTCGTCCTTGAGTCTTTGCTGCAACGGGAGATTCGTCATGATGTCGTCGTCGCGCATGCGCACATCGTAGGTGGAGGTGCGTGCGTTGCGGACGAGTTCAACGGGGAGCAATACCAATGGCGCTTCGCGCTCGATCCCGGAATTGCGGTCCTCGAACCAGGTCAGGAAGCCGAGCGCCATATAAAGGATATTGACGCCACTCTCCTCCTCGGCCGTCTGCGCCTCTCGTGCGATCTTCAGCAGTTTCTTCTGCAGGGAGTCAGGCCCCAGCCGCGTTTCGAGCTGAACATCGGTGTATCGATCTGCGCCTGGGTCTTCCCCCGCCGAAGCGAGATGGACGGCATCCTCATCATCGGTCTTGTCCTGTCCGATCGCGAGGAACCGCATGGTCCGTGAACCAGACAGGATATCGTAAACGTCATCGGACCGCTCGTTGACGATGTTGATGACATTGCCGCGCGTATTCGCCCGATTGACGTGAACGAGACGATTTCGCGTGCCGGTCTCGACAAGTCGCCGACGTGTTTCGTCAAATAGTCTTGCGACCTCGGTTCGTCCTGATTTCCCGGACGCCGCTCCACCTGTCTGCACTGTAGCCATCATCAACCCCAAACCGCCCTATTGGCGGCTACCCGAATTACACCTCATGCCGTCCAAGCGCGCCCCTTACCAGAGCCGGATCAGCCAGCCCGTTCAAGCGCCTCGCGCTCGACTTCGTCGCGCAGCGCTTCGGTGCTCACTGATGCCGGCTCAAGTTTCCCGTCGGCGATTTTTGGCGGCTTCGGTTGCCACGCCGTCAGCCGCTCGCCCACGTTGGCGTGGAATTGACTCGCCGACTTGATAAGCTCAGCTACGATGATCTTTCTCTGGGCGAACTTCGCACCGAGGTCACGCACCATCAGCACCTCGAAGGAGGCCACCACCATGCCGGGGCGGTCTGCGGTAGCAATTTCCGGGTTGGCCGCGAGTACACTCAACGGGTACTGAGTGGCCTTGGCCCGGCCTGGCCAGAACAGTCGGACATGAAGGTCCTTCGCGTCGGTATCCGCGAGTTGCTTCAGCAGCCAGGACAGGCGCGCCTTTGTCGATTTCCGGTCGTCCGGCGCTCTGAGCCACATTGACAGGCTCACAACGCGTTTTCCGAAATCAGCACGAACCTGCATTGGCGCGGCGGCATGGGGCACCATGATGTCCGCAACAAGCGATGTGTCCGCCGTTAAAGAGGTCAGCGCTTTCTTCAGGCGCAACGTTGGATCGGTCGCCTCGGCTCGCATCATCAAGATGCGCACATGGCGGCCAACTTGCCGACTAAGAACCGTCGTTATGCGATCGAGCAGTTGATGCCAGGAGCCCACGACATCCTGGCATTGCTGGTTCTTGGTGCTGATCACACCGCCGGCGGCAACACTTTCGCAAAGTTCGGACCATGCAGCCGGCATCTGGTCAAACTCTTTCACTCCAGAGCTAGGGTGCAGCAGGAAGCGCTGAAGTTCGGATAGCAGGATGATCTGTTCCCGATCATCAACCTCGCCCGATTCCTGCAGTAAATGCGCCTGGGTGATCACGCTGCCCCAAGACCAGTGGAACAGGGCCACCTTGCTCGTCAATTTCGAACTAACGCTCAGCGGATGGTGCGTAGGTAAGGGCGTGAACTGGTTCGACAGCGTGATAACGGCGTCAATGCCGTTCAACTTTGCGAGGGTGAGATATGCTTCAATCTGCGCATTTGTGAGCTCGGCAGCACCAACCTTCGCCTCGACCAGCGCAGTCCACGTGGACTTGCCGGTATTCACGACGATCAGGCCGTCTGGTCGATGCTTGGCGTCGGCGGCACTCTTAGCCAGGACAACCTCGGTGAACGTATCGATACGGCCGCGTGTGCCGATCTTTTGTCCGAGCCCGCTAAGCAAGGCCCGGCCGAAGCCGCCGACGCTCTCGAGACAGGCGAGGAAAATAGAGAGCGTCCGACCCTCTTTCGACGTTTCGGTCAATACAGGAAACAGCCGGGCCGGCTCTCCCGAGAGTACAAAATCCGGCATTTTCCCCATTATGACACCCCCTTACTTCGGAGGCAAAGTTACACGCAATCGCTGCTTGAGCAAGACCTAGTATCGCACTATTCCATACCAAAGTATCCAAACGCCTCATTTGCAGCGAAGGCACTACATTCATTTGCGCAATATTTTGGGGAGACAGCATCTTGAGCTTCAATGAAGGGCCTTGGCAGAACCAGCCTCCAGCTGCCAATCCTTCGTTGTTAGCCTTCACCTCGTTAGTGTCGCTCCCCACGCGCCACCCTTGATACATCCAGCTTCGTGGACCGTGACGGCAGCCGCCGACATAGCGGTCGTTCCGAGGACCTGGCCGTGCCGTCGAAACCTGCCCTACGTTCAACGGCTACCGCTGACGGCAAGTGACCGGATGCTGACAGGCAGCAACGGGCGAAGTGTGAGGGATTACTGCCCTTCAACAGCAATCACCGCGCAGTTCAGTGATAGCGAACCGCAAGCGCTTTTAGCTCACCTTGTTGCACTAGCCCTGACATCCACGCTCAATTTCACGAATTTCCGAGGCTTGCTGCGCGGCTCATCTGGTCGTTGTTCAGCCGAGCTGCTAGTCCATAATCATGACACATCCGCGCGCAGGCTTTCCTTTCGGCATCCACGATCTTGAAAGTGGCCTTTACGAATCAGCACATTGGATTTGGGACAGGCGCGCAACCGCGAAGCGAACGGGATTTCCGTTCGGCGAGGAGACCGTAACCGAGACCATATTAATGGACCTCGGCAGCATTCTTTCGCACTCTGTGCACATCGTTCCTTTCAACAAAGTCGAAGAGGGCAAAGTCGGCGCAGATTGGGAATGGTGCCTCTACGATCACGCAAACAACCGGTATCTTCGTTTCTTGGTGCAGGCGAAACTGCTCGATGATCAAGATCAGCTATATGCCCACGTCGATCGCTACATTGGCAATAGCGGGGTCCGGCAGATTGATCGGCTTGCGGACACGTCCAAGCGCCGCGGTGTGCCGGCCATATACGTGTTCTATAACCACGTCACCGATTCCTCACGCGTTCCAACCGACACGTGTAAGTGCCACGCCTGCCTGCATTGCTGGGGTGCGAGCGTGGCCCCCTTGCCTGCTGTTCTTGCCCTCCTTCCTGATAAGAGTTTCGATACGTTGAGTGGTGTGTCGTTTCCTTGGCTATGCCTGCTTTGTGCAGGCCAGGGAGGCCGGCGATCGGAGGATACCATTGATAACGCCATCGCCGGCCTCCAACGCCTGGATCAACTCTCGCGCGAGCGTCTTGGTGATCTCTATTTGGACATTCCTCGGCCGCCAGAGCAGCCTGACCGCGAGCCGCCGGATTATCTTGCCTTCTTGTCGGATGCCAGCACTCGGAAGTTCGATGAATCATCCGACGCAACGCGTGAAAAACTTCGGGCTGCACACCCTGGCCTAGACGGTGTGGTACTTGTAGATGTTGCGGCGCCGCGTCCGGACTTTGAAGCCTAACCGTCGTGGATGCCGCCTCTTGAATTGCGAAAACATGATGGAGGGTGTGACGATTGCTTCTCTCACCTGGCGGCGATGTAGTGCGTTGCTGCCGGCTGACCGCGCCGACAAAGCTGCCGTAGCCGACGCAGCTCGAGACCCTCAAAAGCGGCCGTCCGTTCACCCGCAGATGGTGAAGCCGCGCGTGCCGAGACTGCCGATTGGTCTGATGATCCGGCGGGCCGCTCGTAATGATCCCTAGCCTTGCGGTAGCGCAAAGAAGTACGAGAAAAAGCCACTTCGCGCTCGACGAACGCGGACGAAGGACGATATTCGCAGCGGCATCGTTCGCTGTTGGAGTAATTCATGGCCGAAGAGTTTTCACCCGCAGTTCGTCTCCTCTCGGATCAGATGTCGATTCGGGTAGAAGTTCGCGAGAAGTTCAAGGCCGAGTTCCCTGAGCTTACGGATGCGCATCAGCTTGCCTTGAGCGCACTGGCGGCGGTCATCACCAGGCACGTGGCGAAAAAGATTGAGGCAGCTTCCCCCGATGTGGAGGGGCAGATCGCCCTCATTGCTCAGTTCCTGACTGGCGTCGACATTTGCGAGAGCGCGATTGCCGAAGGCCTATACTCTCAGGGAGCGGCACTTCTCAAGCAGGAGCTGGAGACGGTGGCGGCCATTGAGGAATATCGCGAAGGGCGCCGAGCCGACGGCAAGACACCGAGGATTGGCATCGGTGTTACGCAAGGACATGGCCCGGTTTACGGACGGCTCAACGAGATCAGTCACGTGTCGCGCCATGAAGTGGCGAAGGGCCTCGTGACAGGGCAGATCAGGGATCTCGTGGGCGCCAGTATCGTCCCGATCTTCATCGCCGAACTCGCCGCCTTCCTCTATAGCCAGCATGTCCTCTACATCGGCCTCGTCGTGCAACACGCCGACCGGCTATTTACTGCGATCTACGGCGCTGGGCTCAATAACGAGGAGCGAGAACAAGTTTCGTTGGCGCAGTTTCTACTGTTGAAGAAGGGCTACATCGAGATTCCCGCTGATGCGCTCGGCCCGGGACCGGATCTGGTTCGCAGCATTATCGCCGAACGCGATCAGCCGGAGTACGAGGCGGCCTCCGCTCGACCAGCAACGCCCAAGCGGCCTGGAAGCGGAAGTTGAAGTGAGCTTCTTCGCAGTGGGCGCGAACCTCGGCCGCTTACGAAGGCCAAATTGTCGCCCGCAACCGTTGTTTATCATCGCGCTGACATCGCTCCGCGTTCGCTATATTGCCGCGATCGGCCAATTCGCGCGGTGCAGAACGGCACTGCCGTTCCCGCCGACTAACCGGTCATTCGGCCACTCGAAACGTATCCCTGAAGGCGTAACCCGGACAGCCATGTTGATCGGGATTTTTTCGCGGCTCCCTTAGCCGGGATCGAAGAGGTCCACCTGCAGTTGACGGGCCACGCGGCGAATACCTGTCGCTAGGCTGTACCGGCTACCGCCACCTGTCACGAACTGTGCCCCATAAGTGTGTACACCGACGCCCAAGCCGGACTTCGTTCGCCACAGCATCCCGCTATGCCCAGGGAAACTTCCGGCGCCGGTCATTCGAATCAGCATATCGGTGCGGCGGCCAAGGATCACAGCCTCGACCGCGTCGATCGCACCTTCGATCGGTGCACCGGCGCCGCGACCCACGACCGCCAGGCCCCGACGTGGCGGCGGCCCGATCGGCAGTGGCGGTGCGCTCCGCGCCTGGTCGATCATCTCGCGATGGACTAGACCGGCGAAGCCGGCATCGACGAAACCGAAGTTTCCGGGAAGGCCGAAGCCCGGTGCCTCGACCGCGAACATCGTCTGGCCAACCTCGACATACTTATTCTGGGCTGCATCCCAAACTCCAATGGGGCTAATCGTATGGGGATCACCATCCTCGCCGCGGAGGCAATGCGCGCAACTGACGATATGGAACATGCCCTCTGTGCGAGCGAAGGCCGTGACGACGCCCTTTGTGGCGAGATCGCTGATGAAATAGGGAGCCGCGCCGAACTCGAGCCGCAATTCACCGATCTCGACGACATCCGTCGGTATGCGCTGGCCTCCATGCTCCACATAGGCCGGCACATGGCTGCTGGTCCGGAGATCGGTCAATGGCAACTTGCGATCGACAAATACCACCAAGGCTGCCGTATTGATGACATCGCCGCCACGACGCTTTACGCCAAGTCCGGTTCCAACGACATTCGGCAGACGGAGAAGCCGGTCGTGACGCGACTCGCGTGCGAAACGCAGCGTGCCGAGATTAGTCCTGCGCACCGCGATTGGTCAGCGTGCTCATCGGGACCGCACGCAGACTGGTACCATTCTCATCCATGATGACCTCGTAGAGCGAAAGTGTCGGTGGCGCCTCCGGCTTTGGCTTCAGATCGGTTATTGTCACATCGAGCTTCGCTTCCGCCGCCCGGATACGCGCCCAGACCGGTTTCGCCGCCTCGCCCGGGTCCTCTGTGCCCGGCTTGATCGCCGTCAGGCGCTTCTTGATATCCTCGAGCGCCGCGATGACCGCCTCAACGGTCGAGGCATTCGTCCCTGGCGCATCCAGCGCGGCAGCCGCATCGTCAAGCTGCGGCGGCAAACGCCGAAGCCCCGCAAGCTGGCTTGGATTTAGGATCGAAGCCACTCCTCGTTCCTGCGCAATGGCAGTTAGGTCAGCACTTACCTCACGAAGGGCTTTTGCAACCGCCGGCAAGTCGGATGCCTCCTCCCTGATGTCGGCGGCCTCAGCGCGGGTCTTTGCGGCGGTTGCAAGCTGCCCTGGAATGCCGGCAAGCGCGGTGATTGCCTCGGTAATCTTTGGATCGGTCTCTTGGTTTGCGCTGACAAGGATGCCATTCGAGAAGGTCAGGCCAAGTTTCGACGAACCAAATCCGGCACTCATGACCGCGTAGCGCGGCTGACTTAGGTCGGGCAGATAAATAACTTGGACATCGTTGGGTTTGTCCTTTGCTCCTGTTCGGCTTACAAGAAGATAGGGTTTTGGTGGGTAATAAAGGATACCCGTCTTGCTAGACGGCGATAGGTCGGGCTTTGTATAGGTCTCAACATGCCCACACCCAGACAGCACAAGACCAATTAACAATGACAGTATGATTTTTGCCCTTCGCATACGATCCCCCGTTCGCACCATAAAGAAGATGATCAACTATCGGAGAAAAGTGTCAAGCAACAAGTCGACATAGATAGAAACACGCTGGTTCATTTCGGAAAAATTTTCTGATGTCGCCGGAGCAATGAGAAACGAACGTTTGTAAGTTACTGAAAAGTAAGCGCTGCCGTCCGATGCATCGAGTTTTGGCTACGCATGGCGCCCCCGATAATTTAATGTGTCGGCGTTACTGACACGCGATACCTTGGACACTGTCGGGTAAGATCGATCGGATGATTCGAAAAGCCATAGTGGGATGCATCATGACGATTCTGACATTTAAGGCTGACGTAAGTGTCCGGAGACCCTGACAACGTGGGTGAGACTGGCACGTCGGTGCCGAATCGTCGTTTGCGGTCGAGCCGGATCGGGCTCGTCCTCGAGGGCGGCGGCGCCAAGGGTGCCTTCAGCCACGGTTTTGCCAGCGCCTGCGACAAACTGGGTATCAAGTTCGCGGCAGTGTCGGGAACGTCAGTCGGCGGGCTTGAAGCCTGGATCGTCGCGACCGGCAAGTATGACGTCGGCGACGAACTCTGGCCTTCGCTCAACTTCACGGCGATCTATGCTCCGAGACTCGCCCCTTGGAAGGCAGTCGCTGTTGCGCTGTTCTTGCTCCACGCCTTCAACCTATGGGCCAGCGGCCTTCCGCCGTCCCCCGACCGGTCGAGTCGATGGAACCATGTGCTCATCGCCTTCTTCCGGACGACAGTCTTCCTGCCGCTTGCAGCCATCTTCGTATCCGTGTCCGGGCTGTACCGCTATCCTTGGTGGATTACACCGATTATCCTGTTCCTGATCTGGTTTTCCCTATCCCCGCTCTCGGAGCTCCGAAACCGAAAACCAAATGCGGAAGACGGCCATTCCTATGGAGACGCGGACGACGACCTGAGCGGTGTTGCCTGCCAGTTGCTCGCTATGCTTAGCCTCTTCCTGATCGTCGCGACCATTGCCGCCATGGTCCGCATTGCAAACGGAACCGCTAGCGGATTTGATGTCGCAATCCTCTGCTATTTTATCGCGATTCTCGCGATGCGCATTGGCGCAAGCCAAGCAAACCTATCCGACACGCCACTGATCTCGATCATCGACAGATGCCTTGACGCTCCACCGCACATCCCCTGCTTCGTCACCACGGCTACCCAAGCCGATCGCTTTACTCCGGACAATCCGAAGGTTGAAGCCATCTCGCGCGATGTCGATGACATCCAGTACAGGGTGATCGAACGGCGCGTTTTCCTGCCCCGCTACCACGCCCTGCACCGTCTGGACAGGGACGCACGCCGAACACTTCTTCGGGCGACCGCCGCACTTCCCTTCGGTCTTGTAGGGTCAGTCAGTTACGGGAATGAGAAGTTCGTCGACGGTGGCATGGCCGACAATCTCCCGCTGCTTCCCTTGATCGATCCCGCCCACAACCTCGATCTCGATCTCATAGTTATCGTGAGACTGAAGATGCCGGCTGGTAAGGAAACGCAGGCTGCCTATGCAGAACGGGAGGCTCGGCGCATTGCGAATCTGCTGGCCCTTCCCGAGCGGGTACCGCCAGTAGGCACTTCAGGCAGCAAGGGCGATATCATCAGAAAGGCCTGCGGCGCACTGCCTTCGATCTCCACACCGGAGCTTCGGATGCCGCGGCTCATGGTCATCTGTCCGGAACAAGATCTTAAAGGCCTGCTTGATTTCGCGGAAGGGCAGCAAAAAATGAATCAGGGTCGGCAGGCAGCGGTGAAGTTCAGGGACGAGCTCACCGGACTTCACTAAGAGCAATCGAGGTTCCAGGGATGAAACACGCTCATATAGAGGTCGCGAAAGGGCTTAAGTTGGTCGTATCCGAATAGTCGGCTCATCAGTATAAAAGCTGATTGCCGTCCGAGAAAAGCCAAACAGCAACCTGACCACTCCCGCCAACATTGCGGCCATTCGCTGGCTCAGATCGGCCTGTCGAAACCTGCCCTACATTCGTTGTGAAGGGCGCTGCGGGAACGACTGGGCCTGGGACCTACCCGGCGTTCGAGAGCATAAGAACGAATGGCCGCCATCCGAGGCCACAAAGTTTCCCACGCCTGCCATCGGCGGAGTCTCCATCGCAGGGCCGGAGATATTCTGGCATTAGTCCCGACGTATGAACGATGCAGGGAGCTAGACGCTAAGCGTGAGCAGGTTTTTGAGCGGCAGCATGCGAGTTGTCAGGCCGGAGAGGGAGGCAGTCATCTGCCGCCTTCCAGCTTCCGATCGCAATCCTTTCCAGACACGTTCTGCCACTAAAGGTGGGCATCGCAAACGGTACACGCAATCGCTTATCACGTTGCTACCCTCGGATACTCGAACGACTTTGTCGGGAATATTGCGCCCAACACGAGCGACAAGAATGTCACCAGGGGCAGCTGCACGGTCAGCTTCATCAAAACTCTGACGGGGAAATGCTATCACACCGTCACGTGCAGACCTGAATGCGTCGAGATGAAAGGCGCCCGCATTCCGAGCTTCGATCGTGTTCAGTCGGCCTCGCACGACCTTCACTCCCAAATCTCCGATGGTCGTCTGAAAATCGAGGGACAATTCAGAGGACGGAAGCGAACGATCGACGTCCCACCAAGGGCGCGGGTTGCCATCACACTTAGGAATTCGGCGAAAGATAACCATTACAGTTCGAGCTTCGGTCCCAGGGAATGTCTTCGCTGGGAGCACCGCGATAGCTTCCACTATCGCACCACTAGAGATTGCTCGGCGGTTGGCGCCTGACGCCATACCAATGGCAAGCGTTTCAGGTATAATTGCAGCAACACGCCCGCCGTGCCGGACCGCTTCGAAAGCTCGCAACAAGAACAAAGTCGCGCGACACCGCGGGGTGGTGTTCGGTTTAGACGCAGACGCCGCAGCGGTTCCAGCTCTGCATCGACCATAGGGGGGATTCAGAATAGCAAGATCAAATCTCGTACGGCCCAACTGAAGCCGAGGGGCTGCGGCGTCCAGCAGATCGCATTGTACGTGGCGGTGATTTCTCGACCATGCTGTGCTGCCAATACAGACCTGAGGATCAATATCGACGGTCGTCAGCTGAATGACATCTCCCCAGCGTCTCAGGGCTGCCTTGGATAAAGAGCCATGTCCGCACCCAAGATCCACGACAGTCCGGGGACTTATGTCGACCATTGAAATGAGCGCGTCCGCTACATCGGAAGGAGTGTAAAAGCGTCCAAACTTTTTTTGAACTGGTTCCATCGTGCAAGTCCCCCGTTTCGGCACGAGTGTCGCCGAACGCGGAGGGAGGTACCAGACCTTTGTCGTCGCCCGAGCGCATCAAGGTACCGGTTGACCGCATTGTCGCTTTGATAAGCGCTAAGTGCGGTCGAGGAACTCGCTGACGGCGTAAACGAGACATTTGGCCACGCCCTTGCTTCGGCCGGCTTTGCGCCTAGCGTGATCGTACACAATTTCGGTTCGGTCCTCGTGGACTATCGAGAACAACACAGCGCCAAGGGCATGGGGTTTTGTGCCGATCAGGCCGATCCGCATGAGATCATCAGGAACGCGGCGCGCGATGCCCTCGAGCTCATAAAACAGGCTGAATGGACAATTTGATTTTGCCAAACGCAAATTGCGGATCGCTTTGTCCTGCTCCAGCCCGAGAGCGTTCAGAATGAAGGTATCCAGCGGATAATGAGGAACGAAGCCCGGAGCCCCAATGATCGGAAAGACTTTATCTTTTGCGGGATCGACATCGTTCATCATATGAAGGAGCCTTGCACCCTCAAATCCGAGCAACGGCACGAAGCACGAGTCATTCTGCCGACGATCCATCAGTTTAGCGAACAAGGGTATCGGCCTGATCCCCTCAATCCGTTCACTGAGGTCGTAGATGACACCAATCCCGGGATGGGCTGACGCGCTGTAGGTGGCCGGCTCAAGATAAACGATGCGCAAGGGGGTATGTGTCTCGAGGCAAACACGTGCTAAAGGCGCCCAAGCAGAATGGCCAAGGCCGGTCATGTCCAAGTGAATGGGCTTCGGCAATGCTGCGATAAATGCCTCAAGCGTTGCACGCCGTCGAACCGTGATGGTAGGATGGCCTGCAAAGTCAGTGCCGAAGCCACCGGGGACGTTCTCGTTTAGTTTTACGAATGTAGCGGCCGGGGATCGGGCGCGGAGTTCTTCCGCAAAGGCGCTACGCGGCTCGTCCGTGACGGAGTAAATATAACTAGAATCCGCAGGGAGGACGAGGCCTTCGGCGGGATCGTATTCAGTCGTGAAAAGAGGTAGTTCGCTAATCGCGGCCATAGAAATTCTCGAACAAGCGAAGCTGATCAGGCAGCGGCGCGTCGCCCGACCGGTCGTTTGAGCGAACAATCTCTCTTATCGTACGCTTCGGATCTCGCATGAGATTCAGAATGTCCGATGGCGAAAGCCTGATCTTGCGCATGTCACGATGACTGAACCCAAAGAAAGCCGCGAAAATAGGATGAACTGCATAATCGTAGGCTTTAAGATCTAGGTCAGTGCGCTGGCTCGACACCCTTCGTACAAGAGCCAAGTGCATCACGGCAGCGTTCAATAACTCCTCAACGCTTCCCAAGGGCTCGTCCTCTGGCAGGAAGAAACGTGTGATTTCTGGCCGTCGCAACTCTGGCTCGAGCGCCAGCATTTCGAACAGCCTGCCCAGCGACAGAACCAGTCTCGTAAGTTGCGCTCCGTGAACGCCCAGACCCTCCAGTTCTTTGACGTTCTTGCCACCGACTGAAATTGCAGCATTTGTTTGGACCAGCGGACGGATTTCTTCTCCGTTCGCTGGCTTGCCATCTTCGCGCTGGAGACGGAGCGCTTCACCGACGAGTTGGAGGAGATATCTGATATTATTTCCGGCCAGCAACGTAAACGTTTGCCAGCCTGCATAATATTTTCTGACGCCCGGACGGCTACCACGCAAGGTGAAAAGGAGCGGCACCCGGTAGTTGTGAAAGCGATCTTTCCATTCTTGTGGATGCTGCTCCCAGTCGGCGACCAAATCAGCGAGCGGCTGTTTTTGGGTCTTCGACCAATAAAGTAAGAGTGCGAGTTCAAGCGGCCGAACATCTTTAACAACCGCGACTCGCTCTGGCGCCGTGCGCTCAAGTTCATCCAACATCTCTCGCGCCTTAGCGTCGACGCCGAGTAACTTCGCCTCTTCCTCAACGGAAAGCGCTGGTAGCATTGCGTCGAGGTCCAGACCGTTTGGGAACCTCTCAATGGCCCTCAGGCTGCAAACCTCGGTTGCAAATTTTACAAACTGTTCGCCATCAAGCCGAGCATTGATGTCAATGCGCTCATAGTCTGCGGGGCTCTGTAATTGCTCGTTCTCATGAAGAGTACTACGTCGACGCCATCCGAGCTCGCGCACTCCAATTTTGAACGTGTATCCCGGGCCGCAATGCTTAACGAGTGTATTTACGATCGCCTGCTGATCGTCGAGGAGATTCTCAAATTCATCGATGATGAAAAACAGGCGCTTTCCTTTGAATTGGCGAAGCTCAAGGACACCGTTGCATAACGTTTCGATCACCACTTGCTGCATTGAAAGGCCTGGCAAGTTGTCAGGATCAATGTTGTTGACCCAAGCTTCGAAACGACGAACGCCCTGCTGGATCACTGAAGCGAGCTCGCCCTGCGTGGCGGCAGGCTCGCAAAAAAGAGACTCTGCGACGTCCTTGCATAGGGCGGGATCTAGTTGCGCTCCACCTTCAGTGACCTTGCGGTGCCACTCGAGGAATTCCACAACGCGGCCACAAAGGATGAGATTGAGATAGTGAGCGAAGAGCTTCTGCCATTGGCGTTCCGACAGCTCCTCGCCTTGAAAAGCTCGCACACTGTTGGTGTTAACCTTGTAGTAGAAGCCGAAATACGGCCAATCCTCAAGCTTCGCTCGTTCAGCGCCTTCAAGCGCATATCGGCCCTCATATGAGAGACATCGCAGCACTGTTGTTTTCCCTGTGCCTCGGCCGCCTTCCAGGACACATGGCCTTGGTGTCTCGAGTTCCGGGAAGTAGCTTGGGCGACTGAACAGTTTGAAGAGGGCGTCACTCAGCCATTCCGCTCGATAGATACCAAACAGTTCGACAAGATCCTTGCCGCCGATTGCCTCATTCATGACCGCCTCACTAAGGGCTGCCAGCCATTCGAGTCCTCAAAAAATAAAGGAAGATTAGCATCGGGCACAGAATCCTCCATCGCAATGCCCAGCCCGAGTTTGTGAAAACCCCGCCAGTCTCGCAATCCGCCATCGGACTTGGTATAACCAAGGCGGCTGCCTATCTTGCGGGCCAAGCGAATACCGGGAAGTGCGCTGCCAGTGGGCCACATGGCCGAACCGATCACGGAATAATTGTGATTGCGAGGGATCATGTTCCCGGAAACCAAGGTGACCTGCGGGGCCGAGGTCTGGATGCGGGACCGCCCATAGGCGGTCATCATCACATTGCAGTAATATGCCGGAAAACGCCCCGACATGCTTGCAAATGAGTGTTGGCCCGCATTTGCAAATCTCCGCCGCCAAGTGGAGAGGAATTGCTCACCGGAGCCGACGAAGTCGTCAACGAACACGATGGGTGCATCCGAACCGCCCGCGATTATTTCGGCGGCTTCGTTTGGGTGCTTTAGCCGACCTTCGTCGATGCCCAGCATTTGCCTCGCCTTCCTCGCGAAGCCCCAGCCGCTATCGGCCGGACTTGGTCGCTCGCCCATCACTGGGACAATGATCGCCTGCTCACAGAACTGCCGCCATATGTCCTGCTTGGCGGAAAAGGCGATGCCTGGAGCGCCTAGACCGTTGGATATGGCTTGGAACGAAGTGACAAACAGATGGTCTACCAGTTGATGAGAAATAAAGGTAAAGCGTCCAAGCATCTGAACTGCAAGGGCTCGTTCGGTAACGTCAAAATTGTCGAGCCAAGCCCGATACTCGACCTTACCTCTCGGCCACACTGCGAAGTCCACGAGCCGATCGCAGGCTTCAACGACCTGTGTTTCGTCGGCGCTGTCGATTCCCGGAGACATTCTTTAGAACTAACCGGACTGGCGGCAGAAGCAATGGATGGCTGCTCCTATTCCTCGCCGATCGACACTCGATCTAGCGGTCAGCACATCAGAACGAACTGGTTGGTCGCGCCGCCGCGAAGCTGTTAGCTCGCCTGTGGTAAGGAACGTTCAAATATCGACGTTGCTTCGCTACGTGGAGCGCCGTTTTCACGACGATCTGCCATTTCACAGCCTAGTGGACGTCCACATGGACTTTGCATCAACCGAAAAGCTGCCTTTCCGGTTCGTCCAACGAAGCCGCCATTATTCTTCCCTGTTCAGCAGTTCGATTGCTTCGGCGATTGTCATGCTCTGAACGGTGACCTCCTGGATCTGCGCAGCAAGTTCCACTGAGGCCTCTACTGAGACGTCTCGCCCCTGTCCCTCCGCAGCGAGCATGGCGGCATCCTCGAGCCTCGCGGTGAGAACAGCGAACAGTCGGCGGATACAGTCCCGTCGTTCGATATCGTGCCCGTCCTGCATGAGCACACGAAGCTGCAGGCTGCGTGGGAAGTCCATACGCAGCATTTTCGGAGCGTGCAGATTGGACTGGACTTGCTTCGCGAACAGAGCGTTGTGGGGTCCGTGAGCCGGTGGGGTTTGCCCGCCGCCCCCGCCCCGGCCGAGGATTTTCGGGGCTTCGGCTCGTGGGAACACCTGCAAGGTGCAGGTGACCCGCGAGAAGGAGTCCCGAACATGTCCAACGCCCGCAAGACCGCCGCCACGACCAAGTCAGCCACCGTCCGGAAGATGCTGCGCCGCTCGAACGGCGCCACGCTTGCCGAGATCACCACGGTGACCACGTGGCAACCGCACAGTGCCCGCGCCTTCCTCTCCGGCATCCGCAAGAAGGGTGAACCCCTGCAGCGCGATGCCCGCCGCGACGGTACAACCTGCTACAAACTCATCGAGGCGCCACAACCGCCGCAGCCAGTAGGAACTCCGCCGGCTGCACAAATTGCTGCACCCGATGCCGCTACGGAGGGCGCAGCATCGGCTGACGCTGCCACCGCAGCATGAGCCGCCTGAAGCGCCGACTTGCTGCACTCGTCGGCATGTCCCAGGCAGAACTCGTGCTGGAGTGGTCGCGCGTCTTTCGCACGGCCGCACCGGCGTTGCCTGCCGACCTGCTGCGCCTCGGCATCGCCTACGAACTGCAGAAGCGGAAGTCCGGCGGACTGTCACGTGCAACGCGCGCTGCCGTGAAGCAGCAGGCCGAGGCCCCGGCCAAGGCTTCCCTGCCCTCGCTGCGACCCGGCACATGTCTCGTGCGGACATGGCACGGCAAGACGCACAGCGTGGCGGTCGGTCATGACGGCTTCACCTGGGATGGCCGGCACTATGCCTCTCTCACCGCCATCGCCTTCGAGATCACCGGGACACGCTGGTCGGGCCCACGCTTCTTCGGGGTAAAGGGAACCGCCTGATGGCCACGCGGGTCCGCTGTGCGATCTACACGCGCAAGTCCACCGAGGACGGGCTCGAACAGGCGTTCAACAGCCTCGACGCGCAGCGTGAGGCCTGTGCCGCCTTCATCCTCAGCCAGAAGCACGAGGGCTGGACGCTCGTGCCGCACCCCTATGACGATGGCGGCTTCTCGGGCGGCAGCATGGAACGCCCCGCGCTGCAACGCCTGCTGGCGGATGTGGAGGCCGGCCGTGTCGACGTGATCGTCGTCTACAAGGTGGACCGGCTGACCCGGAGCCTTGCCGACTTTGCGAAGATCGTGGCCGTGCTCGACGGCAAGGGCGCGAGCTTCGTCAGCGTGACGCAGGCGTTCAACACCACGACCAGCATGGGACGGCTGACGCTCAATGTGCTGCTCAGCTTCGCGCAGTTCGAGCGCGAGGTGACCGGCGAGCGGATCCGTGACAAGATCGCGGCATCGAAGAAGAAGGGCCTGTGGATGGGTGGGCCCGTCCCGCTCGGCTACGAGGTCAGGGACCGGAAGCTCGTCGTGAACCCAGTCGAAGCCGCCGCTGTTCGCGACATCATGCAAAGGTATCTCAGGGCTACCTCCGCCAACATGCTGATCGAGGAACTCGAACAGGCTGGCATCCGCACCAAGGTCCAGCACCGGGTGAGCGGCCCGCATCGGGGCGGCATCCCGTTCCGGCGGGGCAGCCTCTTTCACCTGCTGAAGAATCCGGTCTATCGCGGGTTCATCGTGCACAAGAGCAACACCTATCCCGGTGAGCACGAAGCAATCGTCGACCAGGAACTCTGGAACGCGGTGCAGGACAAGCTCGCCGGGAATGCCGCGGCAAGGAAGACCAAGGTGAACATGCGGCACAATGCCCTGCTCGCCGGATTGCTGTTCGATGCAGAAGGCCGGCCGATGGTGTTCAGCCACACGGCCAAAGGACAGGTGCGGTATCGCTATTATGCATCGCGGCGGGAGCCCGATGACAAGCGTCCTGCAACGCGCGTCACGGCAGAGACCATTGAACAGGTCGTTCTGGAACAGGCTCGCAGGTGGCTGCACGCCGCGCCTCGGCATCACGCCAACAACAACGTCGAGGAACTGGTAGATGCGCTTTCCGACGACAGTCGCAGGCGCGATGCTCTGCGACGCATAACCCACACCATCACCATGGACGATGACAGGCTGGTGCTCCGGCTGCGGCAGCCGATGGTCGAAGAGAGTAGAGACATCGATGAGCATCGTGACGATATCATCTCGGAGATTACTGTTCCGTTCCGGCCAGAACGATGGGTTCGGGACAGGCGTGATGTTTACGGCGCAGCACCCGCGGCAAGCCCGGACAGAAATACCCACGCGCTTCTGAAGCTGGTGCGCAAGGCACTTGATGCGCAGGCGCTGGTGCTCGACAAGACGGCGACGTCGCTTGCGGCCATTGCCGCATCGCGGAAGATGGACCGGCGCCAACTCGGGCGGCTGGTCAAACTCTCCTGGCTATCGCCATCAATCATCGAACGCATCCACGCCGGTGATATCCCGCGCAGCCTCACGCGCTCCCGGCTTCTTGAAGCCGACCTTCCGCTCGACTGGGACGAGCAGGAGCGCGTGCTCGGCTTCTGCTGAGCGCATCTTCCCTCGCATCACCGCGGCATCACGAAAATGGCCGTGCGCGAATTTAATGCGCCGCAGAGACGCGCGGCGAAAATCGCGCGAATTATGCAGTAGAGACGCGTCTCCGAATATCGGCCGCAACACCCGGCCCCGCAAACGCCGCAGAACTGCGGCCCTCTCAGGCCGCCTACCGCGAGAACGCAAAATCTAAAGTTTTTGGAAAATGTATGGTGCGGTCGAGAAGACTCGAACTTCCACGGCCTTTCGGCCACAGCGACCTCAACGCTGCGCGTCTACCAGTTCCGCCACGACCGCACGTGAAAAGCAGGGCGCATTTGCGCTCTGCCGACTGGCAAGGCGTGGGCCTCTAGCAGGGAAAATCGCCGACCGCAACAGCGGATCCGTGAGGGCTCAACGAAAAAGGGCGACCCTTTCGGATCGCCCCCTTTTCAACTGAAAACAGATGCCGCCATCAGGCCGCGACAGCGTCCTGCTGCGCCTTTGCGCTGGCGAGCTTTTTCATGAGCACTTCCTCGATCTTGGTCTGCGCCGCAGCCTCGTCGACGCCTTCCATGGCGGCGAGTTCGCGAGCGAGACGGCCGATCGCCGCTTCGTAGATCTGGCGTTCGGAGTAGCTCTGCTCCGGCTGGTCCTCGGCGCGGTGCAGGTCGCGAACCACTTCGGCGATCGACACGAGGTCGCCCGAGTTGATCTTCGCTTCATATTCCTGTGCGCGGCGCGACCACATGGTGCGCTTCACCTTGGGCTTGCCCTTCAGCGTCGTCATCGCGTCGGCGAGCGTCGCCTGGCTCGAAAGCTTGCGCATACCCACGGCTTCGGCCTTGTTCATGGGAACGCGGAGCGTCATGCGCTCCTTATCGAAGCGCAGCACATAGAGCTCCAGTTTCGCGCCCGCGATTTCGGTCGCCTGGAGTTCAACAATCCGGCCGACGCCATGCTTCGGATAAACGACATGGTCGCCAACGCTGAAGCCAGGTGCCTTTGCTGCCATAGATTTGGTTCCTTCGTCAGATGTTCAAAGAGCGCGAACGTGCCCCCCGGACCCGGCCGGGTGCACGAAAAATTCAGATTATCCCTGCCGCGACCCTGCGTTCGGGCGGGCGGCCGGCAGGTACGACCGCGCGCGGTTGATTATACAAAGCAAGAGCGCCGTTCAGGGAGCTGAAAAGCTCGCAAAACTGCGCTCATTGAGGATTATATAACAGAAAAATGACGTCGGCGCTACGCCGAATCTGCGTCAATCAGGCGCAGGCGGCGCGAAATCAGCCCGGATTGGAAGAAAAATACTTCTCGAACTTGCCCGTTTCGCCCTTGTGGGCCTCCGCGTCTTCAGGCGCATCCTTCTTGGTCGTGATATTCGGCCACTGCGCCGAATAGGTGGAATTCAGCTCCAGCCACTGGTCAAGCCCGTCTTCGGTATCGGGCAGAATCGCTTCGGCGGGGCATTCCGGCTCGCACACGCCACAATCGATGCATTCGTTGGGATTGATGACGAGCATGTTCTCGCCCTCGTAGAAACAATCAACCGGGCAGACTTCCACACAGTCCATATACTTGCACTTGATGCAGGCCTCGGTCACCACATAGGTCATCGCGTGTCACCTTCAAAAACGGACGGCGTGTTTCCCGCGTCTGCTACACAGCGACGGTGGCCGACGTCAATCCACCACAGTCCGGCGTGAGATCGGTGTAGAGCTGGCGCGCCTCCACATAGGGCCCGCGCCGTTCGGCGAGCGCTTCCACCCGCACGATATGCACCTCTCCGCCGCGCGTGTAGCTGAGGACCGCGCCAGGCCGCACACGCGCCGAGGCGCGGTCGATGACGCGACCGTCCATGCGAAGGCGGCGGCTTTCGCATAGGTTTTGCGCTTCACTGCGGGACTGGGTGCAGCGTGCGTACCAGAGCCATTTGTCGAGACGAAGCGCGGGTCCGAATACCAAGGGCATCATCCTTTCTTCATGCAGGCAAGAACGGCGAAGGGCGAATGTCTTTGCGGTGCGGCGCGGGGCGCGGGGCGTGTCGCCGGCACCCCCCGCCATGCGAAGGTGGTACGATCTTCCTGCTGCACGCTGCGGTAGCCGAGCGCGCGCATCAGCTGGCTGAAGCTCTTCTGCGAAAGGCCGAGACTTTGCATCCAGAGCGCATCGGGCACGAAGGGCGCGGAGCCGCGGCGCTGCTTGTGCATCGCCTTCACCAGGCGCTCGACCATGTCGACGCGAACGGCGTCGGTGACGATCGGCCAGAACCCGGCGACCTCATAGAAAGCGCGGGGTGCATTCTCGTCGATAGCCACGGAGACGCGTCCTGGTGCGGGCGGCGATGGAGCGGATTCAAGGCCTTGGGCAACGGCCCAAAGCGCAAGGCGCCAGCGCGTCGGCTCGGGACGGAGGAGATCGGGGAAGTAGACGTGGGTGGCGCCGACCCGGACACCGCTTCTGTAGAGGAGAGCGTTGTCGGCCTCGCCGAGGTCGGAGAGGAGCGGAAGCGTGGGCGCGCGCGCGAGACAACCGAGACCCTGCGTCAACTGGACGACGAGGCCGCGGAGCGCCGGGGAGGCGTCTTGGTCGACGCGGACTTTGAGCTTCAGGAGTGGGCCGAGATGGCGCTCGACACGCCCGGCGAACCACGTTTCAAGCCGGGCACGCACAGCGCCGCGCGAGGCGGGATCGATATCCGCGAGACTACGATCGAGCCGCACACGCGGGCTGAGCGGATCGGGGCCGCGCGAGAGATACCCGACGCGCGCGCCGTTCCAAAGGATGCGCGGCGGCAGCGACCCATTGAATTCGAGCGCGAGCGCCGCGTCCTCACAAGTCGCGAGCAGACCTGCGCGGCGCACCAGCTCGCCCGCAAGGCGGCGTTCCGCAGCGGCAAGCAACCGACGCTTTTCGCCCGCCCGCGCAGCCGGATCGGTTTCAAAACGGAAGCCGGTCAAACGTCCGATCGCCTCGCCGCCCACGACAACGGCGCCGTCCTCGTCGATCTCGGTGGGCAGCAGATGGCCGCGCGCCGAAAGCTCGCGCATCAGCACCGAGGTGCGGCGATCGACGAAGCGCTGCGTCAGCCGCTGGTGGAGCGCATCCGAAAGCCGATCCTCGATCTCGCGCGAACGCTGCGTCCAGGCCTGCGGATCGACGAGCCAATCCGGCCGGTGCGCCGCGAACGTCCACGTGCGTGCCGCCGCGATGCGGTTCGCCAGCATCTCGATATCGCCCTGCACATCATCGAGCCGCGCCAGCTCGGCCGCGACCCAATCCGTAGGAATCCGCCCCGTGCCCTCGGTGAGATATCCAAAGATGCGCGCGATGAAGCGGGCGTGCGTATCCGGCCCGGTCTTGCGGTAATCCGGGAGGCCGCACACGGCCCACAGCCGCTGCAGCCGCGCCGGGCTGTTCGCACGCTCGATGATCCAGTCTTCGCGAGCAAGGCGCTTCAGCACCTGGAAATCGACCTCGTCGTCGGACCGCGTGAGCCGTGCGTGCTCCGGCCGCACGCCGAGCGAGGCGATGAGCCGCCCGAGCGAGCCGAAATCGAGCCGCGCGTTGCGCCACACCAGCCGGTCGAGCGCCGGGAACGTGTGCGCCTCGATCGCCTCCACCTCGCTCGCCTCGAACGCCGGCCCGTCGTCAT
This sequence comes from uncultured Sphingosinicella sp., assembly GCF_963974575.1. Lineage (NCBI taxonomy): Bacteria > Pseudomonadati > Pseudomonadota > Alphaproteobacteria > Sphingomonadales > Sphingosinicellaceae > Sphingosinicella > uncultured Sphingosinicella sp. The sequence goes on from NZ_CAXBBQ010000003.1 coordinate 435,429, forward strand.
CGGCCACCGCAAGCGGCCCGAAGCTGCCGTCGGTCTGATAGCGCCCGGCTCGGCCGGCGATCTGCGCCATTTCGGCGGGCCGCAGCCGCCGCACGCGCTTACCGTCGAACTTGGTGAGCGCGGCAAAGGCGACGTGCGCGATATCCATGTTGAGGCCCATGCCGATGGCGTCGGTCGCCACCAGATAATCGACCTCTCCGGACTGATAGAGTTCCACCTGCGCATTGCGCGTGCGCGGCGACAGCCCGCCCATCACCACCGCCGCGCCGCCCTTCTGGCGGCGGATCATCTCGGCGAGGCCGTAGACATCCTCCGCGCTGAACGCGACGACCGCGCTGCGCTTGGGCAGGCGCGAGAGCTTTTTCGGTCCGACGTGGCTCAGCGTCGAGAACCGCGGCCGGCCGACGATTTCAGCGTCGGGCAGCAGTGCGCGCACGATCGGCCGGATCGTGTCCGACCCCAGGATCATCGTTTCGTCGCGGCCGCGCACATGGAGCAGGCGATCGGTGAACACGTGTCCGCGCTCGGGGTCCGCGCCGAGCTGCGCCTCGTCGAGCGCCACGAAGGCGACATCCTTGCCCACCGGCATCGATTCGGCCGTGCACAGGAAATAGCGCGCGCCATCGGGAACGATCTTTTCCTCGCCGGTGACGAGAGCGACCTGCGCTGCGCCCTTGATCTGCACCACCCGGTCGTAAACCTCGCGCGCGAGCAAGCGCAGCGGAAAGCCGATCATGCCGCTGGAATGGGCGCACATACGGGTGACGGCGAGGTGGGTCTTGCCCGTGTTGGTGGGCCCGAGAACGGCAGTGACGGAGCGGTCAGTGCCGCTCATGGACACGCTTCCTGACCAGGCTCTTCAGGCGAAGGTTTCGGTGCATTGCACTCACGAAACAGCACATCTCCCTAAAACACAACATATGGTGTCACTGATCCCTACGACACGCAAGCGACGAAACGATGAAACGAATCGTTTCGTGTGCGTCCAACGGCTCGCCGCTTGAATCCTGTCGTTTCATCGCAGCCACGCCGCTTAACTCCCCGTGTTAAATTGACATTAAGCACCCTGAACGACACTTTGCGGCTCGCGGGGAACGGTCGATTTTCGGCCAATTCCAAATTGATGGGTCGCACGCAGATAGGTTGCCAGCGTCAAGGGTAACATCTGCGTTGAAAATTTGAGGCGGGGGCTTCGTGTTTCAACCCACCACACGCGCTTTTGAAGGCGCTACATTCTCCATCCCGGCGCCTTCGGCGCAGGGTCCCTTTGCGTCTGCAAAGCCTGCCGCGCGCCTGGCCGGTATGCGCGGGGCCGACATTGTCGTGGATCTCGGCGCAGATATCGGCTCGAAGCGCTGGTGGCGCGGCATGGGCACACTCGGCGCGATGCTTGGTGTTGCGGCGACCATTGCGCTGAACCCGGCACCGCTCGTTCAGCCTGTTCAGCCCGAACTCGCGCCCACGCAGCTTGCAGCGCTTGAGACCGTTTCCGTCGCCCCGCTCGCGCAGACGCCGCAGGGCCTCGCCTTTCACCAGCCCACATCCCGCGTCACCGCGCTCGCCGAGCCGCCGGAGCGCCCGCGCATCGAAGTCACCGCGCGCCTGCGCGATGTGGACAGCTTCAACGGCGCTCTGCGCCGTGCCGGCGTTTCCGCAGCGGATATCGCCAACGTGTCGCTGCTCGTTGCCGGCCATACGGACGTGAAATCGCTGAAGCCCGGCGCCACGATCGATCTCGTGCTCGGCCGCCGCAGCGACAAGTCGCAGCCGCGCCCGCTCGAATCACTCGCCTTCCGCGCCGCGTTCGACCTGCGCCTCGAAGTGAACCGCAGCCAGGCCGGTGACCTGATCGTGACGCGCGACGAGATCGCGGTCGACGACAGCCCGCTCGTCGTTGCGGGTGATGTCGGCGGCAGCCTCTACCAGTCCGCGCGCGCGTTCGGCCTGCCGAGCCGCGTCGTCGCGAGCTACATCAAGGCGCTGAGCCCCAAGGTGAACTTCCAGCGGGACGTCAGCTCGCGCGACAGCTTCCAGATGGTCGTCGAGCACCGCCGCGCCGAAACCGGCGAGACCGAAACCGGAAACCTCATTTACGCGAAGCTCGGCGGCAAGCGCGATGTCGAGTTGCTGCGCTGGGTTCACAACGGCCGCACCAAGTTCTTCCTCGCCGACGGCTCCTCGGCCGTTGAGGGCATGATCAAGTCGCCGGTGGCGGGCGCGCGTTTCAGCTCCGGCTTCGGCACGCGCTTCCACCCGATCCTGAAGCGTGCGCGAATGCACGCGGGCGTCGATTTTGCGGCGCGTAGCGGCACGCCGGTGATGTCCACCGCGCCGGGCACGGTGATCTTCGCTGGCCGCAACGGCGGCTACGGCAACCAGGTCCAGGTGCGCCACGCGAACGGCATCGTCACCACCTACAGCCACCTTTCGCGCATTGCATCGCGCAGCGGCCAGCGCGTCGGCGCGGGCGACGTGATCGGCAATGTCGGCTCAACCGGGCTTTCGACCGGCCCGCACCTCCACTACGAAGTCCACGTCGCCGGTCGCCCCGTGAACCCGCGCTCCGCCAAGCTGCCGATCCAGGAGCAGCTGGAAGGCCAGGAACTCGCCCGCTTCAAGGCCGAGCTGCAGCGTATGCGGCAGATGAAGCCGATCGCAGTGAGCCACGACGCGTAAAGGCGCGTAACCCCCGGCGCTTGCCTACAACGCCAACCGCATGAAGACCGTACCGGCAACGGGTGTACGGTAGTAGGCCTCCGCGACTTCGAACCCATAGCCGAGATAGAGACGCTGCGCGGCCAGCATCGTGGGCAGCGTATCCAGCCACATTTCACGATACCCTCGCGAACGTGCCGCCTCGACAAGCCGGTCGATGAGCGCGCGCGCCGCGCCGGTGCCCCGCGCTTCCGGACGCACGTAAAGCCGCTTCATCTCGCAGCGCCCCGATTGCCGCATGGCGCGCAGCGCGGCGCACGCCGCAGGACACCCTTCCGGCGTCACCGCAAGAAGAAGTTCACCGCCCGGCGGAGCATACTGGCCGGGCAAGTTCGCGAGTTCGGCGGCGAAATCCTGATAGGCAAGATCGATAGCAAGCGAAGCGGCATATTCGCGAAACAAGAGCCGGACCGCATCGAGCGCATCCGCGTTGCGCGCAGGCGCGATGTCGAGCGGCATCGTCACGGCCTTCGCCGGGGTGACGGTGTGGGCTTCGTCACCGCGACCAGCGGGCGAAGATCGCTGTCGGCAGGAGTAACCCCCGCGCTTCCTCTCGGATCGTCATTTCGCCCGCCTGCACACTGCCGCCGAGCGAACGCGTCACCTCTTCGGTGAGGTTGGCGATGGCGATGGCGGACAGGCGGACGGCGTAGGCGGTGAGGACGAGGAATTTCGAGCGGTCGTCCAGCAGCGCGGCACAGGCGCTCATCAGCGCGGCAAGTTTCTCGTCCAGTTCCCACACCTCGCCCTTGGGGCCGCGTCCGTATTTCGGCGGATCGAGGATGATGCCCGCATAGCGCCGGCCGCGTCGCACCTCGCGCTCCACGAACTTCAGCGCGTCGTCGATGATCCAGCGAATGGGCGCATCGCCGAGGCCGGAGAGCTTCTGGTTTTCGACCGCCGCGCCGACCGCCTTTTTCGACGCATCGACATGCGTGACACGCGCGCCCTTCGCGGCCATCACGAGGCTGGCGACCCCAGTGTAGCCGAAGAGGTTCAGCACCTCGTCGCCCGGCGCGATGCGGTCCGCGATCCAGTCCCACTGCGGCGCCATGTCCGGGAAGAAGGCGAGGTGGCGGAAGGGCGTGTTCGAAGCCCAGAACTTCACGCCGCCGCGCGCAAGCGGCCAGCTTGGCGGAACCTTCGGCGAGAGCGTCCAGCGTCCGCCGCCTTCGGCATCCGATCCGCCGACGAACTCGCCGTCAGCGCGCCAGTCCGATGTGGCCGGTGCCCACATCGCCTGCGGTTCCGGGCGGATGAAGCGCCACGGGCCATAACGTTCGAGCTTGCGGCCGTGGCCGCTGTCGACGAGGCCGAAATCGGCCCAGGGTTCGGTGACGAGCGTTTCGAGCGCCATCAGGCCGCGAGCGCCTTCTCGGCCGCCCCCACGGAGGCGCGCGCCGATGGCCCGGCGAGCATCGCAGCTCCGGCGGCGCGGGCATCTTCAAGCGTCACCGCATCGATTTCCGCCACAACGTCGGAGGGCTCGACGAGACGGCCGTAAAGCGCGAGCTGACGGGCGACATAGCTCGCCTGCCCCTCCGTGCTTTCGAGGTTCATCAGCAGCCCCGCCTTCACCAGCGCGCGGGCGCGCGCCAGCTCGGCGGGCGCGAGATCCGTCACGGCGCGGGCGAGTTCCTCGCGCACGAGTGCCATCGCCGCCGCCGCCTCGCGCCGTTCGGTGGCGAGATACACGTAGAACAGGCCCGCATCATCGAACGCCTGCACGGCCGCATAGATGCTGTACGCGAGCCCCCGCTCCTCGCGCACTGACTGGAACAGACGCGAAGACATGCCGCCGCCCACCGCCTCCGCGAACAGCCGCGCCGCGAAATAATCGGGCGCGAGCGCGCGCGGCGCAGCGAAACCGAGCGCGAGATGCGCCTGCTCGAAGCGGCGCGGGTCCGCCGAAAGCCCGCCGACGAAGGTCGCGGGCTCGGGAAGCGTGGGCTCGGCGTGGACGAGATCGCCGAAGCGCACGGCGGCGAGATCGACGAGCATGTCATGATCGACCTTCCCCGCCGCGACGAGGATCAGCCCGTCCGGCCGGTAACGCTCTTGCCAGCCCACGAGGTCCGCGCGCGCTAGGCCGCCGACGCTCGCCTCGTCGCCGAGGATCGAGCGGCCGAGCGGCTGGCCCGGAAACGCAACCGACTGAAGATTATCGAAAATAATGTCGCCCGGCGTGTCGCGCGCCTCGCCGAGTTCCTGAAGCACGACGCGCTTTTCGCGTTCGAGCTCCTCGTCGTCGAAATGCGGTAGGCGCACGAGATCGGCAATGATGCCGGTGCCGAGCGCGAGGTCATCCGCAAGCAGGCGGGCGGAGAACACGGTCGTCTCGCGGCTCGTCGCGGCGTTGAGTTCGCCGCCGACATCCTCGATCGCCTCGGCAATGGCGCGTGCGCTACGTCCGCCCGCACCCTTGAACACCATGTGCTCGAAAAGGTGCGCGAGGCCGTTTTCCCGCGCGCGCTCGTGGCGCGAACCAATGTCCGCGAACAGGCCCACCGACACCGTCTCGACGCTCGGCATCTCGCGCGTCGCCACGCGAAGCCCGTTCGCGAGCGTCGAGAGGCGCATCATCTGGGCGTGGCCCTCGCCGTGACGAAATCGCGGACGGCGGCATAATCGCCGGGGAGCGACGTGAAGCTCTCCTCGCGGTCGAAAAGGCCGGAGAGGCGCGCAGGCAGCACGGGGCGCACGCCGGTCGCGCGCTCCACGGCATCGCGGAACTTCGCGGGGTGCGCGGTTGCGAGCGTGACGACAGGGATCGCGGGATCGATATCAGCCGCACGCGCGGCGGCAAGGCCGATCGCCGTGTGCGGATCGATGACGTTGCCGGCCTTTTCAGACGCCCAGCGCAGCGTGAGCGCCATCTCGTCCTCGTCCACGCGGCAGCTGGTGAAAAGCTCGGCGGCGCGCGCGCGCATGTCGGCGGGGATTTCGAGCACCTTCGAGGCGTCGAACGCGTGCATCATCGCGGTGAGCTTCGCGCCGTCGCGGCCGGCGAGATCGAACAGCAGGCGTTCGAAATTGCTGGAGACCTGGATGTCCATCGAGGGCGCCGCCGTGGGTGTCACCGTACCGGCGGAATAGTCGCCCGCCGAGAGCGCCCGGTGCAGAATGTCATTGATGTTGGTCGCCACGATCAGCCGCGCCACCGGAAGCCCCATGCGCGCCGCGACATAGCCCGCGAACACGTCGCCGAAATTGCCCGTCGGCACCGAGAACGCAACCTCGCGGTGCGGCGCGCCGAGGCGGACGGCAGCGTAGAAATAATAGACGACCTGCGCCATCAGGCGCGCCCAGTTGATCGAATTGACCGCGCTGATCTCGAAGCGGCTCGTGACATCCGTGTCGCCGAACATGCGCTTCACCATCGCCTGCGCGTCGTCGAATGTGCCGGAAATCGCGATGTTGTGGATGTTGGGCGCCATCACGGTGGTCATCTGGCAGCGCTGGACGTCGCTGACGCGGCCTTCCGGGTGCAGCATGAACACATCGACATGCTCGCGGCCCGCCAGCGCCTGGATCGCGGCGGAACCGGTGTCGCCCGAGGTGGCGCCCACGATCGTGAGGTGCCGCCCTGCGCCTTTCAGGAAATGCTCGAACAGCAGGCCGAGAAACTGGAGCGCGACGTCCTTGAACGCCAGCGTCGGGCCATGGAACAGCTCGAGCAGGAAATGGCGCGCATCGAGCTGCACGAGCGGCGTCACCGCGGCGTGATCGAAACTCGCATAGGCTTCGTCGATCAGGCGCTTCAGATCCGCGTCGGCGATAGAATCGCCGGTAAAGCGGCGGCAGATCGCGAAGGCCGTGTCAGCGTAGCTGAGGCCGGAGAGCGCGGCGATCTCGTCTTTCGACAGAACCGGCCATTCTTCGGGCACGTAAAGGCCGCCGTCCGACGCGAGACCGGCGAGCGTGACGCCCCGAAAATCGAGTGCGGGTGCTCCCCCGCGCGTGCTGATGTACCGCATAACCGCGCGGACTTATCGGGAAGCGGAGGGCATCGCAACATATAGCGCACAATCCGACGCTATTCCCGATCTTCATGGGCCAGAAAACAGAAAATATGGGCACGCGCCGGAACGCGGCTTTCATACACGCCAGAGAGGAGAGTGGATGTGACACGCGGCAGACCCGGAATGTGCATCGTGAACCCGGCGTTGGTGGCGGAGATCGCGCCGCTTACCGGATCGCAGAGCGAGATCATGCGCCGCGCGGGCATCAGCTGGAACAGCTGGATCAAGGTCTCCGCGGGCCTCCCCATCCGGGTTTCCGTCGGCCGCCGACTCAAGGCGCGGATTCTGCCGCGCGCGCATGAGAGCGAGGCCCTGCGCCGCCGATTTCCGGCAGAGACGATGGACGGCATCGACCGCGCGGCACTCGACGCAGCATTCCTGCGCCCGGTCGCGTCCACGATTTCAGCCGCCGCAATTCAGCTTCCGCCGATCCGATCGGTCCGGCGCGCGCGGCAACTGCTGGTCGGAAGCTATCCCGCTGCCGGGCTCGGGACCGCCACCGCACTTTCCTGAGCCACTTGTCGGAGGGGGGAACCTTCGCTTCGCTGCGGAATTGAGGCCCCGGAGGGACCATGGGCGAGCGCTATCCCGACGGCATCTCGGAAAGCCATGTCAGCATTCGTCGCTGGCATCGCAGGGCCAATCCGCTGTCGTTCATCACCCTTGCCGCCATCATCACTATCGCACTGTCGGGCGCGCTCGGCGGACTTCCCAATCCGGCGCGCACAGCCGCTGGACCAAAGGCGCGGCTGACGCTGGAAGCGCCCGAAATTGCCCGAAGCGGCATGTTCTTCGAAATGCGGCTGCGCGTCGATGCCGTCGGCGCGATCGCGAAGCCCATCGTAGCCGTTTCCCCCGCCTATTGGCGCGAACTCACGGTCAACACGATGATCCCAGCGGCAGCCGAAGAAAGCTATGGCATTGGCGGCTACCGCTTTGGATACGCGCCCCTGGCGGCGGGCGACACGCTGCTCATCAAGGTGGACGGCCAGATCAACCCGGCGCTCGTTGGCGGTACGGCGGGCCGCATCACGCTCTACGACGGCGAAGCCCCGCTTGCCGCGCTCCCCGCCCGCATAAGGGTGCGCCCCTGATGGATATCGTGCTGCGCGCCTCGGCGGTTTTCGTCATTCTCTACCTGCTGCTGCGCCTGCTCGGGAAACGCGAGCTTGGCCAGCTGACACCCTTCGAACTGCTGGTGATGATCGTGATGGGCGACCTCATTCAGCAGGGCGTCACGCACAATGATTTCAGCCTCACCGGCGCACTGCTCGCCGTCGCGACCTTCGGCTTCCTCGCGCTGCTGCTCAGCTGGATCACGTACCTGTTTCCCGCGATGGAGCGCCTGCTCGACGGCAAGCCGCGCGTCGTCGTCCGTGACGGCACGATCATCGCCGAGAATTTGCGGCGGGACCGCGTGACGCGATCGGAACTGGAATCGGAAATGCGCCTCGCGGGCATCGCCTCTCTGAAAGATGTCGCGTGGGCGATTATCGAACCGCAAGGCAAGATCAGCTTCATCAAGGCGCAGGGCGGCGCTTCGGAACAGCGTGATCGCAGCGATCCGGTTTAGGCCGCGAAGCGAACCTCGACGGGCGCCGTGCCCGCGATTTCAGCGACTACCGTTTCGCCCGGCAGGATCGGCCCGACGCCGGCGGGTGTGCCGGTGAAGATGAGGTCACCGGGGGCGAGCGCCAAGTAGGTGGAGAGCTTCGAGATGACCTCCGCGACGTTCCAGATCATCTGCGAGAGGTCGCCGTTCTGGCGGAGATCACCGTTCACCCGGAGCGTGATCGCACCTGCGGCGGGCGGCGCCCCGGGCGTGAGCGCACCGATAGGGGCGGACGCGTCGAAGCCTTTCGCCATGTCCCACGGGCGCCCCTTCGCCTTCGCATCGGCCTGCAGATCGCGGCGAGTGAGATCGATGCCCACGGCGTGGCCGAAGATCATGGCCGCCGCATCCCGGGCGGACACGTCGCTGCCGCCCACGCCCAAGGCAACGACGAGTTCGACCTCGTGGTGGAGATTGTTCGTCTGGCTCGGGAACGGGAGCACCGCGCCGCTTTCGACAACCGCGTCGGCGGGCTTTGAAAAGAAGAAGGGCTGCTCGCGATCGGGGTTCGCGCCCATCTCGCGCGCATGATCGGCATAGTTCCGGCCGACGCAGAAAATGCGCCGCACGGGAAAGCGCTGTGTCGTGCCGGCAATCGCGATCGTGGGCACCTCGACTTTCGGCAAATCCATTATTTCCCTCGTCTCAGCCGCGACACGTAAACCGCATAGATGATGCCCAGCGTGGCCGCGAAGGCGAACCACTGCACGGCATAGGCCATGTGGTTGTTGGGTATATCTTCGGGCGACGGCGGCGCGCTCGGCACCAGCGGCGCGGGTGCGGCTTCGGAGACGAGCGTGTAGCGCGGCCCGGCCCCCCCCGTGCGGACGAGCGTGCCGGTAACGGCGAACGCGCCCTTGGGCGGCCACGGCGCGGCCAGCTTCGTCCAACCATCCGGGCGATCGGACCAGCCGGCATCGACAAGGATCGGCTGCGCCGCGGCGTTGCACAGCAGCAGCATCGAAAAACCGACCTGCCCGGCCGCGTTCTTGCCGCTGCGGCCCTTCGCGGACGGATCGGGGCAATCCGCCATCAGGCGGACGCGGCGAAATTCCAGATCATCGGAAAGACGGGCGGTTTCGAGAACCGGCAGCTTCGCCTGCGCGTCCAGCCGCACGAGCAGATCGGCCTTCCAGTCAGCGCGGTGCAACTGCCAGAAACCGAGGCCGATCATCACCGGCACCATCACGGCGACCATCAATGTCGGCAGCAGCGGCAGGCGCATCAGGCGTCCGGCTTGTCGCTAAGCCGCCCTTCCGCGGCCTCGTTCCGGAATTCGAGCGCGAGAAGGATCGCCTTGCCGACACGCAGCCCCCACACAGTGAGCACGACGAGGATCGGCGGCCAGAGCAGCGCATGGACCCACCACGGCGGATGCGCGCCGAACTCCAGCCACATGGCAAGACCGACAATGAGGAAGCCGAGCAGGAAGATCAGGAACGCGGCAGGCCCATCACCGACATTGAAGCCGGCGATATCGAGCCCGCACGCGGGACAGCGATCCGTGAATTCAAGGAGATTGCGGTAGAGCCGGCCCTTGCCGCAGCGCGGGCAGCAGCCTTTGAGCGCGGCCCGGACCGGGTCGACAGCGCCGACGCCGTCCGGGCCGGACACCATCAATGGCCTGCGACGACTGCCGCGCCGAAGTCGCTGCCCCAGACGTAGATCGCCACAAAGAGGAACAGCCAGACGACGTCGACGAAGTGCCAGTACCAGGCGGCCGCTTCGAAGCCGAAGTGCTGCTTGGGCGTGAAGTCGCCCTTGTAGGTGCGGATGAGGCAGACGATCAGGAAGATCGTGCCGACGATGACGTGGAAACCGTGGAAGCCAGTCGCCATGTAGAAGGTGGCGCCGTAGATGTTTCCGGCCATGCCGAAGGCGGCGTGGCTGTATTCATACGCCTGCACGCACGAGAAGATGAAGCCGAGGATGACGGTGAGCCAGAGGCCCTTCTTCAGCCCTTCGCGGTCACCGTGGATCAGCGCATGGTGCGCCCACGTGACCGTGGTGCCCGAGAGCAGCAGGATGAGCGTGTTGAGCAGCGGATAGACGAAGGGATCGAGCACCTCGATACCGTGCGGCGGCCAGACGCCGCCGACCGCCTCGCCCGTGTCCGGATAGAGCGCGGCGTCGAAATAGGCCCAGAACCACGCGACGAAGAACATCACTTCAGACGCGATGAACAGGATCATGCCGTAGCGGTGATGCAGCTGCACGACCGGCGTGTGATCGCCCGTGTTCGCTTCGCGGATCACATCCGACCACCAGCTGTAGAAGGTGAACAGCACAAAGGCGAAGCCAAGGAAGAAGACCCAGCCGCCCCACGCCTGCTCATGCATCCAGCCCACGCCGCCGGCTGCCATCGTGAGCGCCGAGAACGCACCGATGAGCGGCCACGGGCTCGGCGGCAGGATGTGGAAGTCGTGGTTCTTGGCACCGGCCATGGTCTTACCCCTGTGTTCCGTCGGCCGCCTTTACGGCCGTATTGGCTGCTGTCTTATTCGTCTCTTCTTCCTGTGGGAAGAAGGTATAGCTGAGCGTGATCTCGTCGATCCGGCGGGCGCTCGCGTCTTCCAGAATCGCCGGGTCGATATAGTAGCTGACCGGCATATCCACCGTCTCGCCGGGCTGCAGCGTCTGCTGATCGAAGCAGAAACAGTGGATCTTCATGAAATAGCCACCGGCCGTGTCGGGCGAGACGTTGTAGGTCGCCATGCCGGTGATCGGCTTGTCGGTGAGATTCGTCGCCTGATAGAAGGCCATCTTGCGCTCGCCGATGCGGATCGTCGCCTGCGTCTGCACGGGCTTGAACGTCCAAGCGAGGCCGGGCGCGACGTTCGCGTCGAAGCGCACCTTGATGACCTTGTCGACTGCCTTCGGAGCAGCGTTTTCATCCACGCGTATCGTGGCGCCGCCAAAGCCCGTGACTTGGCAGAACAGGCGGTAAAGCGGCACGCTTGCGTAGGCGAGGCCGAGCATCGCCACCGCAACACCGCCGGCGATGAAGCCGGTGCGACGGATACCGCGCTCCCCGCTCATCCCATCCTCGCGATCGTGATGGCGTAGAACAGCACGGCAAGCCCGATGAGCACCGCGCCGAGCACGAGATTGCGGCTCTTCCGCTTTTTCTGGAGGTCGTCGTCCGCCATGGTCAAGCCAGCAGCCAGCGATCGGCGACAAGCGCGCCGAACATGACGAAGAGATAAAGGATCGAGAAGGCGAACAGGCGGCGCTCCGGCCGCATCGCGGCGGGATCGGTCGCGTCATTGCGGAACACCGCGACCGCGAGCGCCATGAACACCACGCCGAGAGCCGCAGCCGTCACGCCGTAGATAGCGCCGGTAAGGCGCATCGCCCACGGCACGAGGCTGACACCGACGAGAAGCGGCGTGTAGGCGAGAATCTGGTTGCGCGTGACGCGCGCGCCGTGCGTGACGGGCAGCATCGGCACGCCCGCGTTCGCATAGTCGCCGCGCACGAAGAGCGCGAGGCTCCAGAAATGCGGGGGCGTCCACAGGAAGATGAGCCCGAAGAGGAGAACGGGGAGCGCGGTCACATCGCCCGTGACAGCCGCCCAGCCGATCACCGGGGGAAAGGCGCCTGCAGCGCCGCCGATGACAATATTCTGCGGCGTGCGGCGCTTCAGCCAGACCGTGTAAACGAACACGTAGAACAGGATGGAAATGGTGAGGAGCGCGGCGGCAACAAGGTTCACGGCGAGCGCCATCACGGCGACTGCGCCGATGGCGAGGCTGACGGCGAAGCCGAAGGCGGAAGCCGGATCGATGCGTCCGGCCGGAATGGGCCGGTTCGCCGTGCGCTTCATGCGCGCATCGAGATCGGCCTCGTACCACATGTTGAGCGCGCCCGAAGCGCCGGCCGCGACGGCGATGCAGAGCACCGCCGTGAAGCCGATCACCGGGTGGATATGGCCGGGCGCCGCCAGCAGGCCGCAAAGCCCCGTGAAGACGACAAGCGTCATCACGCGCGGCTTCAGCAGCGCGAAATAGTCGCGCCAGTCAGCGAAGTCGCTGACCGGCGTGACGGATGCGGCGGGTACGCTGGCCACCAGTGTGCCTTACTTGATTTCCGGCAGCGTTTCGAACTGGTGGAACGGCGGCGGCGAGGACAGCGTCCACTCGAGCGTCGTTGCACCCTCGCCCCACGGATTGTCGGCAGCCTTCTTGCCGCCGATCAGCGAGATGATGATGTTCACGAAGAAGAACACCATGCCCACGGCCATGATGACGTAGCCGAGCGAGGCGATCTGGTTCCAATAGGCGAACGCATCCGGATAATCCGGGTAGCGGCGCGGCATGCCATCCTGGCCGAGGAAGTGCATCGGGAAGAACATCACGTTCACGCCGATGAAGAACACCCAGAAGTGCAGCTTGCCGAGGAACTCGTTGTACATCCGGCCCGACATCTTCGGGAACCAGTAGTAGAAGCCCGCGAACAGCGCGAACACCGCGCCGAGCGAGAGCACGTAGTGGAAGTGCGCCACCACGTAGTAGGTGTCGTGCATGATCGTGTCGACGCCGGCGTTCGAAAGAACGACGCCGGTTACGCCGCCGAGCGTGAACATGATGATGAAGCCGATCGCCCACAGCATCGGCGTTTCGAAGCTGATCGAGCCGCCCCACATCGTGGCGATCCACGAGAAGATCTTGATGCCCGTGGGCACCGCGATGATCATCGTCGCCGCCGTGAAGTAGAGCTTCACGTTCACGTCGAGGCCGACCGTGTACATGTGGTGCGCCCACACGATGAAGCCGATGAAGCCGATCGCGACCATCGCATAGGCCATGCCGAGGTAGCCGAAGGCGGGCTTGCGGCTGAACGTCGCCACGATCTGGCTGACGATGCCGAAGCCCGGCAGGATCATGATGTACACTTCGGGGTGACCGAAGAACCAGAACAGGTGCTGATAGAGCACGGGATCACCGCCGCCGGCCGGATCGAAGAACGTCGTGCCGAAGTTGCGGTCCGTCAGCATCATGGTGATCGCGCCGGCGAGAACCGGGAGCGAGAGCAGCAGCAGCCAGGCGGTGACGAGCACCGACCACACGAACAGCGGCATCTTGTGCAGCGTCATGCCCGGCGCGCGCATGTTGAAGATGGTGGTGATGAAGTTGATGGCGCCGAGGATCGACGAAGCGCCCGCAAGGTGCAGCGAGAAGATCGCAAGGTCGACCGCCGGCCCGGGGTGGCCCGTGGTCGACAGAGTCGGATAGACCGTCCAGCCCGTGCCCGCGCCGTTGAAGCCTGCAGGCCCTTCGACGAACATCGAGGCAAGGAGCAGCAGGAAGGCCGGTATGATAAGCCAGAACGAGATGTTGTTCATGCGCGGGAACGCCATGTCCGGCGCGCCGATCATGATCGGAACGAACCAGTTGCCGAAGCCGCCGATCATCGCGGGCATCACCATGAAGAACACCATGATGAGACCGTGCGCGGTGATGAACGCGTTCCACATGTGATACGCGGCGTCGATATTGCCGCCCGCCCACATCGGCAGATACTGCATACCCGGCTCGGCAAGCTCGAGGCGCATGATGCCCGAGATCGCGCCGCCGATGATGCCAGCCACGATCGCGAAGATCAGGTACAGCGTCCCGATATCCTTGTGGTTCGTGGACAGGAACCAGCGGGCGAAGAAGCCCGGCGTATGGTGATCGTCATGATGCGCGTGGGCGTGTTCGCCGTGGGCGTCGTAGTGGGCGGCGGTGGTCTCGGCCATGAGTGTCGTTCCTACCCGAACTTGATCTTAAAGCGTTTCGGCGGCAGCGGCAGGCGCCGCTTCCGGTGCGGCGGGCGCCTCGGCATCAGCCGCAGGCGCTGCAGCGGCAACCTCCACGCCGGCGTCAGCCTGGCGCGCGGCGACCCATGCGTCGAACTTGTCCTGCGACACGACCTCGACCGCAATCGGCATGAAGCCATGCTTGGTGCCGCAAAGCTCCGAGCACTGGCCGTAGTAAAGGCCTTCGCGTTCGGTCTTGAACCAGGTTTCGTTCACGCGGCCCGGAACGGCATCCATCTTCACCCAGAAGGCCGGGACCGCCCAGCTGTGGATCACGTCCGACGCGGTCAGCAGCACCTTCACGACGGCGCCGACGGGGACGACGACGCGGTTGTCGGTCGCGAGGTTGCGCGGCTCGTTCGCCTTCGCGGCCTCCTCATCGGAGAGCATCACCGAATCGAAGCCGAAGCTGCCCTGATCGGGATATTCGTAGCTCCAGTACCACTGATGGCCGGTCGCCTTGATCGTGAGATCGGCCTTCGGCGGATCATATTGTGCGGCGAGCAGCTTGAACGAGGGGATGGCGATGCCGACGAGCACGAGCACGGGCACCAGCGTCCAGACCACCTCGATCAGCACGTTATGCGTCGTCTTCGAAGGGACGGGGTTCGCGCCGCGGCGGAAGCGGATCATCGACCAGATCAGCAATGCGAACACAAAGGCGGTGATGACGCCCATGATGAGGAGCAGCGCGGTGTTGAAATCCGAACCGCGCTGACCAAGCTCGGTCACCTGCGGTTGAATGTGCCAGCCGCCCTGCGGCTGACCCACTGCGGCGTCGGGCGCTGTGCCCATGTTCGCCAGATTGACGGCAGGCGCCGCTGTTTCCGCGACCGGAGCGGCTTCCGCAGCTTGCTCGACCGTGGCGGCGGCAGGAGCCGTCGCGTCCTGCGCCTGTGCCTGAACGGCGCCGAACGTCAGCGCTGCGGCGACGGCCAATGCCCTGAAACGGCTGTTAAATCCGCGCATCAAACCCCCACTAGTTCCCATACGGACGGTCGGCGCGCGAACGCACCGACGGAATCGATTTGGCGCGCCTTATAGATGCGCGCCGATTCGTGAACAAGCGATAGCTTGCCGCACCCAGCGCTTTCCAGCGCGTGCGCCGTGGTTCAAACCGTATCCTCGAAGCGAGCCGGCCGCTTCTGCAGCTGCGCGCCCATCGCCTCGCCGAGATCCGCGCCCGGCAGGAACGCCGAATTCCAGATCGCCACATAGTCCAGCCCTTCGGCAATGCTCTGGTCGCGGCCGCGATTGAGCACCGCCTTCGTCCCCTGAATGGCAACGGGCGATTTCGACGCGATCTCTCGCGCCAGTGCCTCGCCGGCGGCGATCGCCTCGTCGTGCGTGGGCAGCGCACGGTTCAGGAAGCCTTGGCGCACGGCTTCGTCCGCCATGAACCGCCGCCCCGTGTACGCGAGTTCGCGCACCAGACCCTGCGGCAGCAGGTGCGGGATGCGCTGCAGTGTGCCGACATCGGCAACGATGCCGACGTTGATTTCCTGGATGCTGAAAAAGCAGTCCGCCGTGCCGATACGGATATCGCACGCCGTAACGAGATCGACGCCGCCGCCGATGCAGCCGCCCTGCACCACTACGATCACCGGCGCCTTGCACTGGTCGATGACCGTGAAGCTCTTCTGCAAGGTCTTCACCTTGCGGCGAAGCGCCAGGCGCTGCCGCGCGACCTCTCCCTCACCCGCAGCGAGCAGGTCCGCGCCCGCCCATGCGAGATCGAGTCCCGCCGTGAAGTGCCGACCGGTCGAGACGATCAGCACCGCGCGCACCGACGGATCCGCCTCAATCGCCTCGAAAACGTCGATGATCTCGGTCCAGAACGCTTCCGTCATGGTGTTGAACGCCTCGGCCCGCGTCATCGTTACGCGCGCGATTCCATCCGTCACGGCGAGCGACAGCGTTTGCAGTTCCATTCGGGCCCCTCTCCGGCTAAATCTCGCCTCGTCATGACTCGCTTCACTATCAACGGCAATCCTGTCGCTTTTGACCTGCCGGCCGAAACGCCGCTGCTCTGGGCCCTGCGCGACGCAATGAACCTCACCGGCACAAAGTTCGGCTGCGGGGCGGGGCTTTGCGGCGCGTGCACGGTGCACATCGACGGGCAGGCGCAGCGCAGCTGCCAGGTGAACATCGGCGACATCGAAGGCACGTTCGTCACCACGATCGAGGGCCTGTCGAAAGACGGCAGCCACCCCGTGCAGCAAGCATGGATCGCCGAGCAGGTGCCGCAATGCGGCTATTGCCAGCCCGGCATGATCATGGCGGCGGCGGCGTTCCTGAAAGATACGCCGAAGCCCACTGAGGACGACATCAAGACGGGAATCACCAACCTCTGCCGCTGCGGCACCTACCCGCGCATCAAGAAGGCGATCCTGCGCGCGGCGGGGACGCCGAAAGAAGGGTAGCGCCCCGCTTTCCGGAACATTCCGGGATGATTTTGCCATAATTCAGGCCTAGCAAGGCGACATTCCACGAGTTTTTCGGGGGTTGCCCGTGCGCGACGTCCTGCCCATCCAGTTCACGCCGAAGCTCTTTACCGTGCTTCGCGAAGGCTACGGCATGGCCGGTCTGCGCGCCGATGCGCTTGCGGGCTTGACCGTCGCCATCGTCGCGCTGCCGCTTGCCATGGCGCTCGGCATCGCGAGCGGCGCCTCGCCCGACAAGGGGCTGGTGACAGCGGTCGTCGCCGGGTTCCTGATCTCCGCGCTCGGCGGATCACGCACGCAGATCGGCGGGCCGACGGGCGCCTTCGTCGTCGTCGTGTTCAACATCATCGCCGAGCACGGCTACGACGGGCTTGTGCTTGCCACACTGATGGCGGGCGCGATCCTGCTTGTTGCGGGCTACGCTCGGCTCGGCAGCCTCATCAAGTTCATTCCGCACCCCGTCGTCACCGGCTTCACGGCCGGCATCGCCGTCATCATCGCGGCAACACAGGTGAAGGATTTCCTCGGCCTGCGCATGGCGGCGGTGCCCGCCGACTTCCTGCCCAAGCTCGCCGCCTATACAGAGGCGATCGGCACCATCGACATCGCGACGCTCGGCGTCGGCGCGGGCGCGCTCGGGATCATCATCGTGCTGCGCCGTTTCGCGCCGAAGGTGCCGGGCTTCCTCGTCGCCGTGGTCGTTGCGGCACTCGCCGTCTCGCTGCTCGGGCTTCCCGTCGACACCGTCGGCTCGCGCTTCCCCGATATCCCCTCGGGCCTCCCGATGCCGCACATTCCGGCGCTCGGCCTGGAGAAGGTCACGGCGGTGCTTCCGGCAGCGTTCACGATCGCCTTCCTCGCGGGGATCGAGGCGCTGCTGTCCGCCGTCGTCGCCGACGGGATGACCGGCTACCGCCACCGTTCCAATCAAGAACTTGTCGGCCAAGGCGCGGCCAATCTCGCCTCCGCGCTCTTCGGCGGGCTGCCGGCGACCGGCGCCATCGCGCGCACCGCGACCAACATCCGCGCCGGCGGGCGCACGCCGGTTGCAGGCATATTCCACGCGCTGTTTCTGCTGCTGTTCATGGCCTTCGGCACGAAGCTCATGGGCTATATCCCGATGGCGGCGCTCGCCGCGATCCTGTTCATGGTGGCGTGGGGGATGAGCGAGTACGAGCGGCTGCTGCGTATCCGCGCGATGCCGATCGGCGACCGCGTCGTGCTGCTGCTGACGTTCGGGCTTACCGTGCTCGTCGATCTCACCGTGGCGATCGGCGTCGGCGTCACGCTCGCCAGCCTGATGTTCATGGAACGGATGAGCCGCACGGTCGCCGTGACGGTGCGCGAGGTGGAAACGGAGGATGCCGGGCAGCGGGACGACCTGCCGCCGGGCGTGGAGGTGTTCCGCATCACCGGGCCGTTCTTCTTCGGTGTCGCTTCCGATCTCGTGGAAACGCTGCGCCGGATGGGCCAGCCGCCGCGCGTCATCATCCTGCGGATGCGCGAGGTGCCGCTGCTCGACGCGAGCGGTGTCGAAGGCATCAAGGATTTCGTCAGCATGGCGCACAGGCACGGCGCCGCAGTGATCTTCGCGAACGTGCAGCCCCAGCCCGCGCAGGTGCTGCGCCGCAATGACCTCGGCCCCCGCAGCGGTAAGGTGCGCTTCGCGCCCGATTACCCCGCCGCGCTCGCGATGGCCTCAGCCGAAAGCACGCAGTCGGCTTAAAGCCGCCTTCGTCTCGGCGAGCGTGCGCTCGACGATCTCGGCGCAGCTCAGAATCGCATCGACCCCGCCGCCGCCCTGCCCCGCCGCGAGGCACTGCGTTTTCGGATCGACATCGAGGATGCCCACGATCGGCCCCAACCGGTTCGCCTGCGCCGACTCCATCACCTGCAGCGGGAACGGCTTCAAGTCCTCGGGATGTCGATCGAAATGGTCGGTGGTGTCGTTGGCGATGGCGCGCAGCGTCTTGCCCGTGAAGCCCCGGCTGATCGTGGTGGACGTGTCGCGCATCGCGATGATCGCGTCCTTGTAGGCTTGGCCCGCGTGCGCCTCGTGGCTGGCGATGAAGCGCGTGCCCATCCAGACGCCCTGACACCCGAAGGCGAGCGCGGCGGCAAGACCGCGCCCGTCATAAAGCCCCCCCGCGGCGATCACCGGCACGGCGACGGCATCGACGCATTGCGGCCAGAGCGCCGCGCTCGCAACCTTGCCGGTGTGTCCGCCGCCCTCCGTGCCCTGCGCGATCACCGCGTCGCAGCCCGCCGCCGCAGCCTTCACGGCATGGCCGACCGTGCCGCACATCGACATGACGACGATGCCCGCCGCCTGGAGTTCGGTGAGGATCGGCGTCGGCACGCCGAGCCCCGCGATGAAGGCCTTTGCGCCCTCCGCGATGATCACGTCCACGCTCTGGGTAAGCGTTTCGGGCTGCGCGGCGAGAAGATCGACGCCGAAGGGCTTGTCGGTCAGATCCTTCACGCGCTTCATCTGGTCACGGATGAAGGCGGGGCTGGTGCCCGCCATACCGAGCGAGCCGAATCCGCCCGCGTTCGAAACCGCCGCGCACGCCTCCGCATAGGAAACGCCCCCCATTCCGGCGAGCAGGATCGGGTGTTCGATGCCGAGCAGGTCGCAGATCGGGGTGCGAAGGGACATTCTGACCTCCCGGCTGTTTCAATTGGCCGGAGTATGGGGCGCTACCCCCGCGACGCGTAGCTCGCGTTCCTGATAAGCTGTGAATAGCGCAAGGAACCTTTGCGGGCCCGGGCAATTCAAACAGCCATGACGTGGGAAGACATCGCCCTGCGGCTCGGCGCCGCGACCGCGATCGGGCTGGCGTTCGGCTTCGACCGGGAGATGCGCGGACACGAAGCGGGTCTGCGGACGCACGCACTCGTCGCTCTCAGCTCGGCGATGATCGTGATTTCGGCGCTGATGCTGTTCGAAGAACATCGCGGCGAGAACGCGCAGCCCGATCCCCTGCGTGCGATCGAAGGCCTCGCGCAGGCCGTCGGCTTCATCGCGGCGGGACTGATCTTCGTGCGCGGTGACAAGGTGAAGAATCTGACGACGGCGGCCAACATCTGGCTCTGCGCCGCCGTGGGGATCGCGTGCGGGGCCGGGCAGGTGCCGCTCGTGGTGATCGGCACGCTGCTCGGGCTCGCGGTCCTTATCGTGCTGCGCGTCCTTTACCGGGTGGTGCCGGACGCGCAGGACTGAGTTGCGGCTATTCCGCGGCGATCGCCTCGCCGTAGCCGATCATCGCCTTGGTTTCGAGGAATTCGCCGAAGGCATGGTCGCCCCACTCGCGGCCGTTGCCGGACTGCTTGTAGCCGCCGAACGGCGCCATCAGGTCGCTACCCGCTCCATTGATGATGACCTGTCCGGCCCGAAGCTGCGACGCGATCTCGCGGGCCTTCTCGATATCGGTCGACTGCACGTAGGCAGCGAGGCCGTAGACGGTGTCGTTGCCCTCGTCGATCGCGCGGTCGAGGCTGTCGTAGCCGAGGATCGAGATCACGGGCCCGAAGATTTCCTCGCGCGCGACCGTCATGTCGTTGGTGACGTTCGCGAACACGGTGGGCTTCACGTAATAGCCGGTTTCCAGCCCCTCGGGCTTGCCGGTGCCGCCCGCGACGAGTTCGGCGCCTTCATCGATGCCTTTCTGGATCAGGCCCTGGATCTTGGTCCATTGCAGCTCGGAAACGACCGGCCCCATGCGCGCATTGCCGTTGGGATCGCCCGGGGCCCACGCCTCGGCGGTCGCCTTCGCCACAGCTTTCGCCTCGTCCATGCGGCCGCCGGGCACGAACATGCGCGTCGGCGCGTTGCACGACTGGCCGGAGTTGTTGAAGACATGCGCAACGCCGCGCTTCACAGCATCGCCGAAGCCTTCATCATCCACCAGGATGTTGGGCGACTTGCCGCCGAGTTCCTGCGCGACGCGCTTCACCGTCGGGGCGGCGGCTTTGGCAACTTCGATGCCCGCGCGCGTCGAGCCGGTGAAGCTCACCATATCGACATCGGGATGCGAGGAAATCGCAGCGCCCACCGTGGGTCCATCGCCGTTCACGAGATTGAAGACGCCCTTGGGAACGCCCGCCGCGTGCAGGATTTCGGTCCACAGCCATGCCGAGAACGGCGCGATTTCGGAAGGCTTCAGCACCATCGTGCAGCCCGTCGCAAGCGCGGGCGCGACCTTGCAGGCGATCTGGTTGATCGGCCAGTTCCAAGGCGTGATGAAGCCGCACACGCCGATCGGCTCCTTGGCGATCATCGTCGTGCCGCGCGGCTCGTGGAACTTGTAGGTTTTCAGAACTTCGATCGCGGTGTGCAAATGGCCCGCGCCGATCGCCGCCTGCGCGCTCTTCGCGAGCCATGCGGGCGCGCCCATTTCCTCGGTGATCGCCTCGGCCATCTCGCCGCTGCGCTTCGTGTATTCGGCGAGGATCGCCTGCAGCAGTTCAAGCCGCTCGGCGCGGCTGGTGCGCGAGAAGCTTCGGAACGCGGTCTTCGCGGCCTTCACCGCGCGATCGACGTCTTCCGCGGAGCCGAGGCTGATGCGCCCGGCGACGGCTTCGGTCGCGGGGTTGAGCACGTCGAGCGTCTTCGCGTCGCCTGCGGGATCGATCCATTCGCCATTGATGTAGAATTTCAGATAATCACGCATGTGAATCTCCTCCTCGGGGGTTTGGGAGACTCCTAGCGCGATTCGGGGCCGCTCCGCATCCCCTTGGGAGTGTCAGGCAGTCCCTTCCCGTCGCCTGGCGACGGCAAGCCGCAGCTGTTTTTCCGCCTCAATGATCGCGAGCATCACGGCGCCCACGCCCACGACAAGCAGGCCTTCGCGCAAAGGCACCGCCGCGGTTCCGAAAATCCGCTGCAACACGGGAACATACGTGATCGCGAACTGCGCCGCGGTGACGAGCCCGACCATCGCCCAGATCACCCGCGTGCCGCGCACCAGATGCCAGCTGAGCGATGTCCCCCGCAGGTTACGGATATAGAACAGATGGAAGATCTCCATCACGACAAGCGTGTTGACCGCTATCGTGCGCGCGGTTTCGACGGAATGACCCCGCTCCACGGCGTAGGTGTACATGCCGAGCACGCCCGCAAGAAACAGCCCTGATACGAGCACGATATGCCAGATGAAGGCGCGCGTCAGCAGCGGCTCGCTGCGCGGCCGCGGCGGCCGGCGCATGGTGTCCGCATCGGCAGGCTCGAAGGCGAGCGCAAGGCCGAGCGTGACATCCGTTACCATGTTGACCCAGAGGATCTGGATCGGCGTGACCGGCAGCGCGAGGCCGAACAGCAGCGCGAAAATGATCGTGACGGCTTCACCCGCGTTCGTGGGCAGCGTCCAGCTGATCACTTTGCGGATGTTCTCGTAGACTGTACGCCCCTCGCGCACGGCTGCGGCGATCGAGGCGAAATTGTCGTCCGCGAGCACCAGGCTCGCCGCCTCCTTCGCGGCCTCGCTGCCCTTGCAGCCCATGACGATTCCGGCGTCGGCACGCTTCAGGGCGGGCGCATCGTTCACGCCGTCTCCCGTCATCGCGACGGTGAGACCGCGCGCCTGCAAGGCCATCACCAGCCGCAGTTTGTGCTCGGGGCTGGTGCGGGCGAACACGTCGACATCAAGCACGGCGTCGGCAAGCGCAGCATCGTCCATCCGGTCGAGATCGGCCCCCGTCAGCACGCGCGCGGGATTGGCGAGACCGACCTGGCGGCCGATCGCCGCTGCCGTTCCCGCATGGTCCCCGGTGATCATCTTGACCCGAATTCCCGCAGCCCGGCACTCCGCGACCGCGGCGACGGCCTCGGGCCGCGGCGGATCGATGAGACCGACGAGGCCCAGCATGACGAGCGCATTATCGAGATCGCCTGGCTCCAGCGTCGTTTGCCCCGGCGCGGCGCGGCGCATCGCGAACGCGAGCACGCGCTCGCCGCCGCGGGCGATGCGCTCTGCCTCGGCGTGCCAATAGGCGCGGTCGATCGGCTGCTCTTCGGTCCCGTCGAATTCGGTCCCGCACATCGCGACGATCCGCTCGGGCGCGCCCTTCACGTAAATGACGTCGCCGCTGCCGGTGCGGTGGAGCGTCGCCATGAAGCGGTGCCGCGCGTCGAACGGAAACACGTCGCTGCGCGGCGCCTGATGCCGCAGCGACTGCCAGTCGACGCCGATTTTGGCGGCGAAAGCTAGCAGCGCGGCTTCCATCGGATCGCCCTCCGCGCTCCATGTGCCTTCCTGATGCCGGAGGCCCGCGTCGTTGCACGCCGCTGCGGCGCGGGCGAGTGCCTGAAGTCCCGGATGATCCTCTTCCGCCGCAGATGTTCCGTTCAGCGTCAGCTTACCGGTCGGCGCATAGCCGTCGCCCTCCAGCACGAAGGTGCGGCGATCGACGGCGGCCGAGGCAGCCATCATCTCGTTCCGTGTCAGCGTGCCCGTCTTGTCGGTGCAGATCACGGAGACCGCGCCCAATGTTTCGATCGCGGGGAGGTGGCGCACGATGGCATTGCGCCGCGCCATCGCCTGGACGCCCACGGCCAGCGTGATCGTGAGCACCGCCGGCAGACCCTCCGGGATCGCCGCGACCGACAGGCCCACCACGATCATGAACATCTCGGCAAAGTCGCGCCCGGCAATGAGCGACCCGTAAAGCAGGAGAAGCGCGGCGACGAACAGGATGAACAGCGTCAGCCAGCGCGCGAACACATCCATCTGGCGAACGAGCGGCGTGGTGAGCGTTTCGACCTGCGAAAGCAGTCCGCTGACCCGCCCGATCTCGGTGGCCGCGCCGGTTGCCACCACGACGCCCCGCCCTAGACCGCTCGTCACCAGCGTACCGCTGAACGCCATGCTCGCGCGATCGCCGAGCGGCACGTCGGCAGCCACCGGATCGCTGCGCTTCTCGACCGGAACGGACTCGCCGGTGAGGACAGCTTCCTGCACGGCGAGCCCGCGTGCCCGGAAAAGCCGGAGATCGGCGGGAACGCGGTCGCCCGCATCAAGGAGAACGACGTCGCCCGGTACCAGGTCTTCTGCTGCAATCGTCAGGCGTGTGCCGCCGCGCAGCACGTTCGCGTGCGGCGCGAGCATTTCGCGGATTGCGTCCATCGCGCGTTCGGCCCGCCCTTCCTGGATGAAGCCGATCACAGTATTCGCCAACACGACCGCAAGAATGACCCCGGCGTCGCTGGTGTGCCCGAGCCCGGCTGTCAGCACCGCGGCGGCGACCAGCACGTAGATGAGGATATTGTTGAACTGCGCGAAAAGCCGCCGCAGCGCGCTTCGGCGCGGCGGTTCGGGCAGGCGGTTCGCACCGGACACCGCGCGTCGCCGCTCCGCGTCCGCATTCGACAGGCCCTGCTCGGAGCTGCCGACATGCGCGAGTATGTCGGCAGCGCTCGCCGCATGAGGGGAGGGATGGGTCGGCGCCGGACGGTCCACGGCCACCCCGATAACGCAAAAAGGCGCCCCAGAGGGCGCCTTTTTGTGTGTATCGGCAGAAAGGTTGGTTGCGGGAGTAGGATTTGAACCTACGACCTTCAGGTTATGAGCCTGACGAGCTACCGGGCTGCTCCATCCCGCGCCAACCATGTCCGACAAGTCGGACCTTCAGGTCCGCAAGGCCGACTGGCCGCCCGCACAGAAGCGAGAATAGCCAAGGCTCTGGATAGAGCCGCCGGCGCCTGAGGCCTTTAAACATTGTAAATGGGTTTTTCTTTTCCGTGCGCACCGCCTGCAAAGCCTGGCGACGACCTACTCTTCCACTGCTTGAGCAGTAGTACCATCGGCGCTGTCTGGTTTCACGGCCGAGTTCGGGATGGGATCGGGTGGGGCACAGACGCTATGGTCACCAAGCTATGAAGGCGGTGCGTACGAAAAGGGTTTGAAATCGAAGCCGTCGGATCAAAATCCGATCAGCGCTGACGATGATAGTGTGGGCTCTAAGTGCGAATAGAGCAATTAGGACCGGTTAGCTTCACGCGTTACCGCGCTTCCACACCCGGCCTATCAACGTGGTGGTCTTCCACGGCTCGATGATATCTTATCTTGAGGGAGGCTTCCCGCTTAGATGCTTTCAGCGGTTATCCCGTCCATACATAGCTACCCTGCTGCACCGCTGGCGCGATGACAGGTCCACCAGAGGTATGTTCACCCCGGTCCTCTCGTACTAGGGGCAACTCCTCTCAAATATCGACGCCCACGGCAGATAGGGACCAAACTGTCTCACGACGTTCTGAACCCAGCTCACGTACCACTTTAATTGGCGAACAGCCAAACCCTTGGGACCTGCTCCAGCCCCAGGATGTGATGAGCCGACATCGAGGTGCCAAACAACCCCGTCGATATGAGCTCTTGGGGATTATCAGCCTGTTATCCCCGGCGTACCTTTTATCCGTTGAGCGATGGCCCTTCCA